>JAPLZX010000006.1 GCA_026394815.1 Candidatus Zambryskiibacteriota bacterium
AAAAATAAAAAAATAATTTTCAATTCTTAATTTTTAAAATAAAAACTCCTGCACAACAGAAGTTTTTATTTTACACCGAGACGCGGTTAGCGGAAGCGAGCTCCAACAAATATCGTGTGAGTGCGAACCGCTAACCACGTCTTGGAATAATATATTAATAATAACTAAACTTTTATTGCAAGACAAGCACTATAGAAATCAGATAAAAAACCACAGATAACACAAAAGCCCCCGAAAGGGCTAAAGTGAGACATTTGTTGTTGATGCTCAAATACATTATTGCAAAGCAATCCTGTAAAATCACACCCACCCTAGTATTGTATCATAGATTTGATTTTAATGCAAATAATCTATAAATTTAGTGGGTTTATGATTTTTATTAGCCCTGAATTTGTTTAATATAAGCCTCGCCTTGATCTTTAAAAGTTGGCTCTTGGACTATTATTTCACGAATTAAATCTACTGCTTTCTGATTTTGTCCCAATTTCCAATAGACTTCTGCTAAAATAAGTTTGTCTTGCAAACTCCCTGGATTCTTTTCTAGACGAGTATTAAGTATTGTTATAACACTGTTGTAGTCACCAATATCAGAATAGGCTTTCAAAACTCTGGCATCAGAAATAATTACATCTTTAGGTAAAAGAGTGGTCATCTCTTTTAAGACCTCACTATTTTTTACATATATGGCACCGACTGTATAAATAATTTGTGATTCCAACACTGTCGTTTTCAACTCATATGCTTTTTTAAACAACTCAAACATTTTCTGTTTATTTCCTTTACCAAGATAAGAACTGCCAAGTTCAAAATAGATAGATTGTTTCTTTGGTGACTCTATTAATGCTCGTTCCAAATATTTTATAGCTTCATCGTATTGGCCAAACTGATTAAAAAAGTTGCCAGCAAAAACTAAATATCTAGCATCGGTTGGACTAGATGCTACTTTTTCTTCGATTTTTGTTTTTGCAAAATTATAAAATTCTTGTTTGATTGTGTCTGATACTTGAACTTGTGGAGAATAAAGTTTTACAGTTATTTGTGTAAGTTGTTCTACCGCCTCACCTGAACCAAACGAATTGTATGCAAAAACTTTTTTAAATAATGCTAAATTTGTTTCTACATTATTTTGTGGACTTATTGATTGTATTAGTGTTGTGTTCGCTAATATGGCAGGAATATTTACAAAATAAACCGTTGCAGAAGTTAAAATAATTACCAAAGGAAAAACCATATAATTTAATACATCCTTAGAGAATGTCTTGGTGTAAAATTTTGAGGTTTCTTCTTTTTTAGATTGAGTAGATGGTCCCGGATTAATCTGTTCTTCGTCCATGTTAAGCCGATAATAAGCTTTGTTTTTTTAATTGTCAAGGATTTGTACGGGACCAGTACATATTCGTGCCAGTGATAATGCTCTTTTGTGCTGTATTTAGAACACTTTTCTTGCGCCAAATGTAGTAGAAAAAAGCAACATACATAGAAACGTAAGCTAGAAACCCAATGATTCCACCAGCAATAAGCCAGTCAAGAACCAGGTCGTGAGTCCGGTCAAACCATTCCTCTTGTCCGAATAACCCTGGGTCATAATATTTATTAAACACAAAATTAAAACTCTCTTGTCCCCAACCAAGTAAGGGTCTGTCCATAATCCCCTTTACAGCCATTGGCCAAACATAATATCGCCCTTGAGTTTGAAACTCAGAAAAACCTAAATTTGAAAATCTGGAAAGAACAGGACTATTTTTAACAAGAGGTGTGCCACGAAGAAGAATAAAACCAAGTATAACAACGACCACCCCCCCAGCAAGCCAATAAGCTATCTTACGCAAGGTTTTGTTTTCTTTCTCTTTCCAAACAATAAGTATTCCTGCAAGCAACAATCCTCCAATGAGCCCTAAAATAGCTCCTCGAGTAGCTGTGAAATACAACATTATTGTTTCCAACACTATTATTGAGCCGTAAGTCCATTTCTGCCAATTTTTTTGAGATTCACTCACTAACATATATAGACAGAGAAAAATATGAAGAACAAGATATATAGCAAGATATGTAGCATTACCAAATGTTCCATCTAAACGCACCCCGCCCTGACTAATACCAATTTTGCCCGCGAGCTGAAATAATCCGTAGAAAGACATTAAAACGCTTGCAAAAATAGAAGTATTAAAAAGCTTATTCCATAGTTCTTTTGTATTAATTACCGAAGATACAACCAAGTAATACAAAAGCAGATGCGCAAGGAGAACAAAACCTTCCATACGTTCGTAGTTACTCCAAAGACTTTTGTATGGATTTTGTCCAAGTAGGTCAGCTATCAAAATAATAAACGTAAACAATATAAACGACTTTGTAAGCCAAGAAAATTTTGGTCTGTATTCTTTATCAATGAATGCAAGCATAACAAACAAGCCAAACAAAATTTCGACAAGAATTCTGAAAGCAAAACCTTTACCAGAAATAAAAGGGAAAAACATCCCGGAAGGAACAATAAAAGCTATAAAAGGAATAGCGAACAAGCCACCTAATGTAAGGTATTTGAGAATGTTTTTTGTATTTTGCATCCCGCTATTATATCAGATTGAAATTTGTGATGCTAGTAAAACAAAACTAGAAAAAAATATCTAAATCTGCTAAGATTCATTGCACTATGAAAAAAGCTTTAATCACAGGAATAACTGGTCAAGATGGATCATATTTGGCAGAACTTCTCTTGGAAAAGGGGTATGAGGTGCATGGTATTATTCGTCGTTCAAGTTCTTTTAACACTCATCGAATTGACCATATATATAGTGACCCGCACAAAAAGAAACATATGCTTTACCTTCATTATGGCGATTTATCTGATGCGAGTAATTTAAATAGAATACTTGAAAAAGTAAAACCAGATGAAATATACCATCTGGCTGCCCAAAGTCATGTACGAGTTAGCTTTGACCTCCCAGAGTACACTGGAGATACTACCGGTTTGGGCGCCTTACGCATTCTTGATGCCATACGAGCATCTGGAATAAAAACAAAATTTTATCAAGCTTCTTCGAGTGAAATGTTTGGTGAAGCAAAAGAAATACCCCTAAAAGAGACTAGTCCTTTCCATCCTCGCTCCCCCTATGGAGTTGCCAAAGTCTATGCATACTGGATTACAAGAAATTATAGAGAAAGTTACGGACTGTTTGCAGTAAACGGAATACTTTTTAATCATGAATCCCCTCGTCGTGGTGAGACCTTTGTCACAAGAAAAATTACAAGAGGATTATCTCGAATAAAACTTGGCCTTGAGAATAAATTGTATTTAGGAAATCTTGATGCAAAGAGAGATTGGGGTTATGCAAAAGATTACGTAGAGGGTATGTGGCGCATGCTCCAACAAAAAACACCTGATGATTATATTCTAGCTACAAATGAAGCTCATACTGTCAAAGAGTTTGTAGAAGAAGTTGGAAAAATATTAGGTATGGATATAAAATGGAAAGGTAAAGGTATAAATGAAAAAGGAATAGACAAAAAAACAGGAAAAATTATCATTGAGGTCGATCCATTATATTTCCGTCCAGCCGAAGTGAATGTGCTTCTGGGTGACTACAGTAAAGCCAAGAAAAAATTGGGATGGAAACCAGAGGTCAAATTTAAAGAACTAATCAAAATAATGACTGAGCATGATTTCAAAAAAGAAAAAGATGAAAATAGAATCTAAACATATTCCAGATGAATTATTTAAAGAAATAGTAAGCAACATGCCTATTTGTACAGTAGATATTGTTTTTTTTAATGAAAAAAAAGACAGGATATTTCTATGTAAAAGAGCAAATGAGCCTTTAAAAGGAGTATTTATGACAAACGGAGGTAGACTTTTTAAAAACGAGGAGTTGGAAGATTGCGCGATTCGACAAGTTAAAACAGAGCTTGGTATTTCTATAAACAAGAATCAATTGGTTTTTGGAGGGATTACAAACATGATAACAAACGCTTCTAAATTCGATGAGACAAATTATCATGCTATGGATATTTTTTTTGGGTATATAATAAATGAGTCCACTCCAATAAAACTTGATAATCAGCACAGCGAGTCTAAATGGTTTTCTATATACGATGAGTCTCTACACCTGTATGCAAAAAGAAGTATTAATATTTTAATACCAAAATTATGAAAAAAAATTCAAAAATATTTGTTGCCGGACACAAAGGATTAGTAGGTTCAGCAATTTTACGAAAACTTCAAAAAGAAGGGTATAAAAATATTGTAACAAGAACTCATAAAGAACTTGATTTAATAAATGCACCAAAAGTGACAGAATTTTTTAAAAAAGAAAAAATAGAATATGTTTTTATGGCTGCGGCAAAAGTAGGAGGTATCATGGCTAATAAAAATTTCCCCGCCGAGATGATTTATCAAAATATAGAAGTCCAAAATAACATTATTCATAATTCATACCTGACTGGAGTTAAAAAATTACTCTTTTTAGGAAGTTCGTGCATTTATCCTCGCCTGGCCCCTCAACCTATAAAAGAAGAGTATCTTCTCTCTGGTCTTCTAGAACCAACCAATCAAGCTTATGCTATAGCAAAGATTTCTGGAATTGTGATGTGCCAATCTTATAACAAAGAATATGGGACAAACTTTATTTCAGCCATGCCAACTAATCTCTATGGACCAAATGATAATTTCGATTATGAAAATTCTCATGTCTTCCCCGCTATGATAAGAAAATTCCATGATGCAAAAGAAAAAAAGGAGAAAAGTATAACATTTTGGGGAACAGGCACACCAAAAAGGGAATTTCTACATGTTGATGATGTTGCTTCTGCGAGTCTCTTTCTTATGCTAAATTATAACGATTCAGAAATAATAAATGTTGGAACAGGAGAAGATATTTCTATATTAGAACTTGTAAATAAAATGAAAAAAATAATTGGATATAATGGTAAAGTCATCTGGGATAAAGAAAAACCAGATGGAATGCCGAGAAAACTCCTTGATGTAAGTAAAATCCATAATCTTGGATGGAAACACATCATAGATGTAGACCGTGGTATTACAGAAACTTATGAATGGTTTTCAAAAAATGTATCTAAATAAATAATGATTAATTTTTAGAAAATAATCCTATTTGAACCAACTTGACACCTTTTGACACCTTGCTATACTAGGCAAGTATGGAAGAAATTAAACCAATGGCGGTTTACACAACCATTGAAACCCAAAAAGTGCTTCGTATCAGCGAAAGCACCATAAAACGCATGCTTAAAAATAGATTAATACGAGCTAATAAAGTTGGTGGTCAATATCGCATCTTGGGAAAGGAACTTCTTCGTCTTGTTTCCCCTACTCTAGAAAAGAAAGCTATTCATTCCTACTTGGATGTCAAGAAAAAAGTCGTGAATAAAATAAATAAGTGGTAAAATAAAAAAATGGAAAAAACACCAGAACAAACATATGTAACAATAATTAGACCTAAAAAGCTTTTTTCCATTCGTGATATTACTGAACTCTGGAAATATAAAGAGCTTATGTATTTTTTTACCTGGCGTGACCTCAAGGTACGCTATAAGCAAACATTTATAGGTATTGTTTGGGCAATTATCCAACCTTTTATTACGATGGTGGTTTTTTCTGTTTTCTTTGGGGGACTTGCAAAAATGCCGTCAGATGGAGTTCCCTATCCAATTTTTGTTTATGTTGGTCTTTTATTTTGGCAATTTTTCTCAAGCGCCCTTGGTGACACTAGTAATTGTTTAGTAGCAAACCAATCTGTCATTACAAAAGTTTATTTCCCCCGCTTAATACTCCCAATATCTTCGGTTTTTACAAAATTGGTTGATTTTGCAGTGGCAACTTTAATGCTAGTAGTTTTGATGTTTTACTATGGATATGTGCCTCACATATCTGGACTTTTAATACTCCCCCTACTTCTTTTCATTACATTTATGGCTTCGGTTGGATTAGGACTTGTTTTAGCATCTATAAATGTTAAATACCGAGACGTGAGATATGCTCTTCCATTTTTTATACAAATAATGCTATTTCTTACACCGGTTATTTATCCCGCCTCAATTGCGGGTAAGTACTCGTTTATTTTGGCCTTAAACCCAATGACAGGGGTAATACAAAATGCTCGCGCCGCTTTACTTGGAACGGCGCCCATCAATTGGCTATTGATTTTAATTTCTTTTATTGCAACATTTGTCATTATGATTATTGGTGTGTATTTTTTTAAGAAAACAGAAAGATTTTTCGCCGACATCGTATAACATACGAAAATTATGTCTAACCCAATAATTGAGATAAAAAACATAGGAAAGAAGTACAATATCACCCATCAAAGAGGTGGTTATGTTACCTTAAGAGAAACAATCATGAATGTGTTAAAATCACCACTTTCTTTTTTGAAAGCAAAAACCAAAGAAGAGTTCTGGGCGTTAAAAGATATTTCATTAAACATACAAAAGGGAGAGGTTATAGGAATCATAGGTAAAAACGGCTCAGGCAAATCAACTCTTCTCAAGATACTTTCACAAATTACACCACCAACAACTGGAGAAATAACATTACGAGGTAAGATTAGAAGTCTTTTAGAAGTTGGCACTGGTTTTCATCCAGAATTGACAGGAAGAGAAAATATTTTTCTCAACGGTGCAATTCTTGGGATGACAAAAAAGGAAGTCGTTAAAAAATTTAATGAAATTGTAGAATTTTCAGGTATTGATAAGTTCCTTGATACACCTGTCAAATATTACTCAAGTGGTATGTATGTTCGTCTTGCCTTCTCTGTCGCCGCCCACATGGAATCAGATATTTTAATAGTTGATGAAGTGTTGGCTGTAGGAGATGCAGAATTTCAAAAAAAATGTCTCGGCAAGATGAAAGAAATGTCCACAGAAGCGGGCCGGACAATCATACTTGTTAGTCACAACATGACTGCTATAGAGCAAATGTGTTCACGAGTTGTTTTATTAGAAAAAGGAAGGGCAACTAAAATCGGACCAACGATAGAAATCGTCAATGAATATTTGGACAAATTCTTAGAATTCGGTGACGGTGAAATAACCCTAACCAAAAAACCAGGAGTAGATATTTCATTTTCTAAAATTTCTATAACTAATGAAAAAAATGTAATAACAAACAATATTAATTATAAAGAAAATTTTTATATCAATTTAGAGTTAGATGTTTTTAAAGAAACAAAAGATGTTGATTTGGGTATTTATTTTAAAAATTCTCTAAACACGGACTTGGTTTTTTCATGTTTATCAGACAAATCAAATGGTCAACTGAAAACTTTCAAACCCGGGAGGTATAATTTTAAAGTAGAATTTTCAGGTGGTTTTTTAATGCAAGGTATTTATTCTATAAAAATTAGTGTGCACAACCCTGGAATTTTAACCATTGATTCAAGAGATGATGTTATTAGTTTTTCGATATTACCTCCATCTGGAAGACCTGCGTCAAGAGGTGGTGCAGGTTGTGTTTCTATACCAAATCGTTGGATATAACAAGAGATTAAAAATGACACAACAGATAGACAAACAGAATATAATAAAAAAAATAATAGGCAATGATTTTGTTTATTCCGAAACAATTTCTCCTTTATCAAATCTTTGCCAATATCTGATAAATAAAAAAATTTCATCAAAGAAAGACTGGTTTATTTTTCATAACAAATTTTTGGAAGTTTTTATTGCTCAATACAAACCAACCATTGATCAATTAACATTTATTAGAGCAGTCTCATTAAACACAATTTTTAAAGACAATGGTTTCCCAAAAATTGGAAATTTTGCATCTGACGAGGTAGACAATATAAGATTTGAACCAATTTTAAATAAAAACCTACTTTTAATAAATCGTGATTGTTTGCAAAACCTTATGAAAGAACCAGATGTGGAACTGAAAAAATTAGCTGTAACTGAGTTAAATATTATAGAAAAAGAAATAGCTCGTATAGACAATATAATAAACAGAGTACCTGACATTTTAACTAAAGATTTATCTGGAGGATTGAAAAAAGTAAATGGTAAACCGAAAGTCACTGTAATAACCGCTTCATATAACTTGGCTTCGATGGTAGAAGAAACCATACGTTCTGTGGCAAACCAAAATTATGACAGTTTTGAACATATTGTCATAGATGGTGCTTCAACTGACGGTTCAGTTGAAGTCCAGAGGATGCTTATTGGAAAGGTCTTAGACTAGCAAAAGGAGATTACATTATGACATGTTATATATCAGATGGTTATTCTAATGTAGACTGGATAAGAAAATGTGCAGAGGCGTTGGATAAAAATAAAGATGTATCTCTGATTTGGGGCATACCTTGGAGCATAGATAGAAATAGCCACATGATAAATGCTAGATTTACAGAATTTGATTACACAGAACAACCTCAAAGAGAAGAGTTGTTTTATTGTTGGATGAAAACAGGTTTAAGCGCAGTAGAAACTAATTTGTGTGTTAGAAAAGAAGTGTTGCTCGAGTGTTACCCCACCCTGAAAGAATGTGAAAAAGATATTTTGGACTGGCAAGAATTTACATTTAGATTCAACTCCAGAGGATATTTAGCACTACATATACCAGTCATAGCAAATTATTCTCATATTGACCATGAAGGAAAATATATGATGAGACTTAAAAAAAGTGGAAAGTATAAAAGACAACTTGATACATATAATCTTAATATGAGTAATTATATAAAAAGTTTGGTTTTGGGTTCTCATATTCACAAATTCATTGATAGTCATGGAAATATCCTCCCAATAAAATTTGATAGAAAACGAGTAATCGTAGATTATATAAAAAATAAGATAAAGAAAAATAAAAAATATATTCAACCATCAAAGTATGTAGCATATGTTAAAAAACTGTGGTAATTTAAGCCTATGAAAAAATTACTGACAAAAAAAGAACTGATTGCGTTTGAAGAAGAAATTGCAGATTGCTTTAATAAAGCCATGATTAAGGCCCCCGTTCATCTTTATAACGGCAATGAGAATAATATGTTATCAGTATTTAAACATATAAATAAAAATGATTGGGTATTATGTTCGTGGAGAAATCATTACCAATGTTTACTAAAGGGTGTACCAAAAAAACAATTAAAGACTGATATCTTAGCTGGTCGTTCAATTTCTCTTTGTTATAAAAAATATAAAATTATATCTTCTGGTATTGTTGCAGGTGTTCTTCCTATAGCTGTGGGAATTGCCTTGGATATAAAAAACAAAAATAAAAGTAATAAGGTGTTTTGTTTTATGGGAGATATGACCTCTGAAACTGGTGTTGCACATGAGTGTATTAAATATTGTATTAATAAAAAATTACCTATACATTTTATTATTGAAGATAATAGTAAATCTGTTTGTACTATAACAAGAGAGGTGTGGGGTCTTAATAAATTAACCTATGAAGACATAGTAAATAAATACATAACTTTTTATAAGTATGATGGAAGCAAGTATCCCCATGCAGGAAGCGGAAAAAGAATTCAATTTTAAAATATAAAATATTATATGAAATATTTTGACGAATTAAAAAAATCAATGGAATGGTTGGCATCAAAGTCAGAAACCCTTTTTTTGGGACAAGCAGTTGAATATCCTGGTACCGCAATGACAAACACATTGATAAACATACCAAAAAACAAATTACTTGAAATGCCTGTAGCTGAGGAAATGCAAATGGGAATTTCAATTGGATTAGCTGTAAATGGAACTGTCCCAATAAGTATCTACCCGAGATGGAATTTTTTATTATTAGCAACAAATCAGTTAGTTAATCATCTCGATAAAATGTCAACCTATTCAAAAGGTGAATTTACACCGAAAGTGATAATAAGAACGTCTATTGGTTCTGAAAGGCCTATTAATCCTCAAATTCAACACGTCGGAGATTATTCGGATGCATTTAAATTAATGTTAAAAAATGTTGAAATTATAGTTTTAGATGAACCGGAACAAATACTACCAGCATATAAAAAAGCCTATCTGCGAAAAGATGGTAAATCAACAATATTAGTTGAGTATGGTGATTATTATAACGAAAAATAAGAAACAGAAAATTAGAGCATGAAAAAAGACACTATGGTATTAAAAGAAATGTTAGATAGGGATGCTAAAAGAATTGCATCCAGCATAAATTTTCATAATTTATCAAATAAAAGCATATTGATAACCGGAGCTAATGGTTTGATTGGTATAAATTTTATAGCATCACTGGTTGAAATAGCAACTAAAATCTCTGGAATTAAAATCTACTTAGTAATTCATTCATCCCTTTCTTTATTTTTATTGCCCTTTTTGAATGCTAGAAATGTTTTTGTCTTTAAGGGTGACTTAACGGATGATCATTTTATTGAAACATTTCCTAATGTAGATATTATCATTCATACAGCAGGCTCTGGAATACCTAGTCAATTTTTAAATAATAAACTATCAACACTAAAAATAAACACCAAAACCACTCTAAAATTATTTGAAAAACTAAATATTGGCGGTAAATTTTTATTTATTAGTAGTAGTGATTTGTATAATGGATTAGATGCAGAAGTGTGTTCCGAGAATCAAATTGGGACAACTAATACAGACCACCCACGAGCATGTTACATAGAGGGTAAAAGGGTGGGAGAAACCATCTGTAATATATATCAGGAAATGGGGGTCGATGCTTATTCGGTTAGACTTTCATTAACTTATGGTCCAGGAACATCCTACGACGACAGTAGGGTTTTACCATCTTTTATTCGCAAAGCTTTAGATGGGCAGATTGATTTACTTGATTCAGGTAAGGCTTCTAGAACATTTTGTTATATATCAGATGCTATAGAGTTAATGTGGTTTGTTCTGCTTAATGGAAAGCATTGCTTATATAATATTGGGGGCAATGAAAAAATTGAAATTTGCAATCTAGCTGAGATGATCGGTAAAATCCTACATGTACCAGTAAACTATCCCGCAATTAACTCCGGTATAATGGGTGCTCCTCATAATGTTGAGATTGATATCAGTAGAATTCTTCTAGAATCAAAAAAAAATAAATTTGTAAGTTTAAAGGAAGGATTAGCAAATACGATTAATTGGTTCAGACTATTAAAAAATATGAAGCATTAGTATGGGGGAGGGTAAAAATCAGATTATAAAATAACAATAAATTAATCAAATGATAAAATTAATCAAATCAACTTTCAATAAAGAAAAGGCCACAAAAGACGCTTTGTGCAAATTCATAAAACAATCAAAGCAACTATCTATTGGTAAAATGTGCTCTGAATTTGAAAGTAAATTTTCTCGTTGGCAAGGAAGAAAATATTCTGTTATGTTCAACAGTGGAAGTTCTGCCAATCTCGCCTTAATTCAGGTTCTTATAAATTTAAAAAAAATAAAAGAGGAGGATAGTGTAGGATTTTCAGCTGTAACCTGGGCAACAAACATTATGCCTCTCATAAGCCTGAAACTTAATCCAATACCTATTGATATAGAACTTGAAACTTTAAACATCTCATCAAAAAAAGTTATCGAGGCATACAAAAAAAATAAATTTAAGTTTTTGTTTATTACAAACGTTTTAGGATATTGCCACGATATAGATAATATAAAAGAATTCTGCAAAAAAAATAACATATTACTTATTGAGGATAACTGTGAATCTTTGGGTTCGGAATATAAAAAAACCAAACTAGGAAACTTTAGTCTTGCTTCTACTTTTTCTTTTTATGTTGGGCATCATTTATCAACCATAGAAGGCGGGATGGTCTGCACTGATGATTTAGAGATAGACACCATGCTTCGAATAGTTCGCTCTCACGGAATGGATCGCCATCTATCCGAAAGTGAGCAAAAAAGATTACGGTTGGAATACAAAGTAGATGCATTTTATGGAAAATTCGCTTTTTACGACATAGGATACAATTTTCGCCCAACTGAAATAAATGGTTTTCTCGGGGTTAATCAATTACAATATCTTGATGAAATGGTAAGTAACCGTGAAAAAAATTATAAAAAACTTGAAAAAATATATCTGAATAATGATTTCATAAAAATTGAAACAACTGGTTTAACTAAAATTTCAAATTTTGCTTTCCCTCTCATATGTAAAACAAAAAATATCAAAGAAAAATATATGGATATCGCCAAAAAAACTGGAATTGAAATACGACCTATTGTTGCGGGTTGCATAAACAAACATGCTTTTTATAAAAAGCACGTCGCTACTAAACATAAATTACCAAATGCGGAAACTGTTCATGAACTAGGCTTCTATTTTGGAAATAACGCAGAAATGACCAGAGACGAAATTAACACTTTGGTAAGAGTTTTTTCAAAATAAACACTTAAAATGACATTCGTAGAAAAGATAAAAAAAATAATAGTTGATCCAAAAAAATATTGGAAAAACAGTAAAACTATAATGAATTATTTTGGGAACTTTATAAAAAAAGTTTTGTTTATAAATAATATTCAGGAATGGCAAAAAAATAGAAATCAGATAAAATTTTATAAAAAATATATTATCAAAACAAACAAATTAATTTTTGATATCGGAGCAAATGTTGGTAAAAAGACTGACCTTTTTCTTAGACTTGAATATGTCGTAATAGTAGTCGAACCTCAATCCTTGATTGTAGCAGGTCTGCGTAAAAAATATCAAGATAATCCCAGAGTAATAGTAGAAGAATGTGGTATTGGGAAAGAAGAAGGAGAAGCTCAAATCAATATTTCCACAAAATACCCAGGGTTCTCTAGTTTCATTAAGGAGTGGCAAAAAGGAACAAAATATCATAGCTTTGAAAAAACGGAGAAAGTTAAATTGACCACCCTTGATAAACTTATCAGTAAATATGGCCTACCAGATTTTTGTAAAATAGACGTTGAAGACTTCGAACATGAAGTTCTACTGGGACTATCGAGTAAAATCCCAATGATAAATTTCGAATTTCACTCAAATAACAAGGAACAATTACTGTGGTGTTTGTCTAGATTGCAAACAATCGGCTATGATAGTTTTAACTTCGTGGTAGACGAAAATTCCATAATGTCTTCTGATATATGGTTGACTATAGATGAATTATTGACCAAGATAGAAACTCTTGAGAAAAATAGTAAAATTGTCATTTTGGGAGATGTATACGCAAAATAGCATAATAAAGTAACTAAATTTAACATCAATAATATAGTTAAAACTTATGAATCAAAACATATCTGTTGTGGGACTTGGTAAATTAGGAGCTTGTATGTTAGCTGTCTATGCGAGTAAAAAATATAGCGTCATCGGAGTGGATAAAAATCTTGATTATGTAAACTCTATAAATAATGGGGTTGCTCCGGTAGAAGAAACAGATTTGCAAAAATATATAACCAAAAACCTTAAGAGGATAAGAGCTACTAGAAATTATACTGAGGCAATAAGTAAAACAGAAATTACTTTTATAATAGTACCAACTCCAACAGATAAAACAGGAGGGTTTTCTGTGGAATATGTTATCAATGCATGTATAGATATTGGAAAAAATATAAAAAACAAAAATAAATACCATCTGGTCGTTTTAACCAGCACTGTATTACCCTTAGATTGTCACAAAAAAATTATTCCTGTTCTTGAAAAATACTCTGGAAAAACTTGTGGGGTAGACTTTGGTTTCTGCTATAGTCCAGAATTTATAGCAATAGGTTCTGTAATTCATAATCTACTTAACCCTGATTTCTTTTTGATTGGCCAATTTGATAAAAAATCTGGAGATATTTTGGAATCTTTTTATTCTACAACATGTAATAATAATTCAACAATAAAAAGAATGTCCATTCCTAATGCTGAGTTAACTAAGATTAGTTTGAACCATTTCATAACCATGAAAATTACTTATGCTAACATGTTAGCAGAAATTGCCGATAAATTACCTAGTGGAAATATAGATATTATAACTGATGCTATTGGTAGTGATGTAAGAGTGGGGAAAAAATATCTAAAGGGTGGACTAGGATTTGGTGGCCCTTGTTTTCCTAGAGACAATAGAGCATTCGTTTACATGGCTAAAAAAATAAAAATTAAGACTCCATTTGCCCAAATTACAGATAATTACAACAAGAGTATCGAGGAAAGAATGATTAAACTAATACTGGAAAGATCAACACATAGTTCTAAAATAGGCATAATGGGATTAAGCTATAAACCAGATACTGGTTTTTGTGAGGAATCGCAAGGATTAAATATTGCCAAAAAACTAGCAACAATGGGTTATAAAATAAATGCTTTTGAAAGTAATGGTTTTAAACATGCCAAAATATTGTTGGGTAAATCCGTTAATTACAAAAAGAATATTAATGAATTTGTAAATAATTCAGATGTTATTTTTTTAACTAATTTTGACAAAAAAAATCAGAATCTTAAGAAATACTGTAAGAAAAAAACAATTATCATTGATCCTTGGCGACAGTTTTCTAATAATGATTTCCCAAAAACGATATTGTATAGACCAATAGGTATTAATGATCTAAAAATATAAAATGATAATAATGAAAATGAGTGGTAGATTGGGTAATCAAATGTTTCAGTACGCCCTTGGAAGACATTTGTCAATAATAAACAACCAACCTTTAAAAATTAGCCATCTTACTTATCCTAAGGCTAAGATTAAACCAGATTCATATAAAGATTCGTGTAATTTTAATTTGTTTCAGTTTGATATAAAAGCGCAATCAATTACAAAAGAAGAGTTGGTTGATTTTGGTCATATACCTTTTTTAAAAAAGGTATATTCTAGTATAGAGATTTATTTTTTTAAAAATACATATTATAAACAAACCAGTGTAAAAGAACCTGTTGGTAATAACCAAATATTTGACCAAAGAATTTTAAAATTTCCATATAAAGACGTATACTTTAGGGGTTTTTGGCAATCAGAAAAATATTTTATTGATATACGCGACGTAATTATTAGTGATTTTACTGTTAAAGAACCTCCTGATAAATACAACTCTTCTGTAATTGAAAAAATTAATAGCACTAATTCTATTAGTCTACATTTTAGACGAGGAAACAATACTAATCCGGATAATTCTGTTGGGACACTTTCATTCGACTATTACCAAAAAGCTGTGGATTACATCACAAACAAAATTAAAGACCCGCATTTTTATATTTTTTCAGATGATATTGTGTGGGTAAAAAATAATTTTAAGATTAACTTTCCCCATACTTATATTGAGAATGATTTAGACAAAGATTGTGATGACATTCGGCTAATGAGTAACTGCAAACACCATATAACAGCTAATAGCACTTTTAGTTGGTGGGGTGCGTGGTTATGTACCAATCCAAATAAAATTGTTGTCGTTCCAGAACGAAATGCTCAAAATATAGACAGGTTAAATCCAGATCTTTATCCGGAATCATGGATTAAAATCAAATAATTATTATGTTACAATTTAATAAAATGACTAAAACAAAAATTAAAAAAGCCTTGGTTCTCGGAGCGGGCGGTTTTATTGGAAGCCATTTAGTGAAGGATTTGAAAAAAAGAGGATACTTTGTAAAAGGGGTTGATCTCAAAAAACCTGAGTATAGTAAAAGTGGAGCTGATGAATTTGTTATTGGAGATCTCCGAGATCAGAAAATGTGTAAAAAAGTAATTGATCGGCCTTTTGATGAGGTTTATCAACTCGCAGCAGACATGGGTGGTGCCGGATATATTTTTAGCGGAGAACATGATGCTGATGTTATGCATAATTCTGCAACAATAAATTTAAATGTATCCTATTATGGACAAAAAGCTGGTATAAAAAAAATCTTTTACTCTTCATCAGCATGTATATATCCAGCATATAACCAGAAAGACCCCGACAATCCAAATTGTGCCGAAAAATCGGCTTATCCAGCTGCACCAGATAGTGAGTATGGTTGGGAAAAACTTTTTAGTGAACGACTGTATCTTTCATTTAGAAGAAATTATGGATTGGATGTACGTATTGCCCGTTTCCATAACATCTTTGGCCCAGAGGGAACATGGCGAGGCGGAAAAGAAAAAGCACCAGCTGCAATTTGTAGAAAAGTTGCTGAAGCAAAAGATGGGGGCACAATAGAAATGTGGGGAGATGGCAAACAGACTAGGTCTTTCCTTTATATTGATGAGTGTCTTAAGGGAATAAGAAAATTAATGGATAGTAAAAATTTTTTCGGCCCTGTAAATATAGGGTCTGATGAAATGGTAACAATAAATAAACTGGCAGAAATCGCTATGAAAATTGGCGACAAGAAGTTGTTCATAAAACACCTCCCAGGACCACTTGGGGTTAGGGGTAGAAACTCAGATAATAAATTAATAAAAAAATCTCTCGGTTGGAAACCAGAAATGAGGTTAGAAGAAGGAATTAAGAAAACATATGAATGGATTGAAAACCAAGTAAAAATAAAAGCCTTTAATGTAAAATGAAAAAAATATTTCTACAAATGCCCAGTTCGGTTTTTGCAAATAATGTTATATTTCAAAACATAGATGCTAATAATGCAACTTTTCGTTGGTATTTATTAAAAAGCAAACTTGAATCTTTGGGTTATGAGCTTGTAACCGCCGATAATCATGATTTAAAAGACTGTGAGGGAATTATTTTTCATGATGCAAACAGTTTAGACTCCTCTTTTAAACCCCTAAACCTAAAGGGCTACATTAAAAAACTCCTTGGAATAAAAGCTGCCCCAGATTACCCCACAAGAAGATTGTATGAGGAAGCAGTTAATGCTGGCTTAATAGACAAATTAATCTTTTTTATATGGGAAAGTAATACGGTATGTCCACTTAATTTTTCACCAAAAATCTTAAATAAATTTAATAAAGTAATGTCTTGGGATGACGATCTTTTGAAAAAATCAAAATTCATAAGATATTGCATGCCAATGGAAAATCCAGATTTCACCCACTCATTTATCCCATTCAATCAAAAAAAACTTTTAACCATGATCTCTTTTAACAAGTTTTCTTCTGAACAGAATGAACTCTATTCTGCAAGAAGAAATGATGCATTGTATTTTGACACAAATTATCCAAATGATTTTGATTTGTACGGAAAGCGTTGGAATGTACCCATTACAAGATTACAAAGGTTACTCCCATTTTTAGTAAAAAAATACACCACTTATCGCGGGCATGTGAAAAACAAACTTGAAACATTATCAAAATACAAATTTAACCTTTGTTATGAAAATGATGCTGGAGCAAAAGGGTGGGTAACAGAAAAAATATTTGATTCACTATTAGCAGGAATAGTTCCAATATATTGGGGAGCCAGCAATATAGAGGAGTATGTAGATTCTGATGTTTTTATTGATCGCAGAAAATTCAAAAAAATCTCTGATTTAGCCGATTTTATAACCAAAATGACAGAAGAAGAATACAATAAATACATATCAGCCGCTGAGCGCTATAAGAAAAGTGATAAATATGCCAAATTCTTACCAGAGAGTTTTTGCGACACAATGATTAAAACTTTGGAATTAAAATAAATCATTTAATATACTCAATCACGAAATGAAAAATCTAGCTCCAATTACTTTATTTGTTTACAATCGCCTCTATCACACGAAGGAAACTGTTGATGCTTTACAAAAAAACACATTGGCAAGAGATAGTGATTTGTTTATTTACTCCGATGGACCAAAAAATGATGAGGATTCAAAAAAAATAATTGAATTAAGAAATTATCTGAAAACAATAGATGGTTTCAGATCTGTAATAATAATTGACAGAGAGAAAAATATAGGTTTAGCAAACTCAATTATTACTGGTATAACAGAAATCGTAAACCGTTTTAGTAAAATAATCGTGCTAGAGGACGATCTCGTTACATCACCATATTTTCTATCGTATATGAATCAAGGGTTGGACATGTATGAAAATGAAGATGAAGTCATAAGTATTCACGGATATGTATACCCAACAAAAGAAAAACTCCCAGAAACATTTTTTATTAAAGGAGCTGATTGTTGGGGGTGGGCAACTTGGGCACGAGGTTGGAAATTATTTGAGCCTAATGGTTTAAAGCTTCTAAATGAGATAAAAAAACAAAAACTGGAAAAAGAATTCAATTTTAACGATAGTTTTAATTATATAAAAATGCTTAAGGGTCAGATTGAGGGTCGCAACGATTCATGGGCTGTCAGGTGGTATGCTTCAGCATTTTTAGCAAACAAATTAACTCTCTATCCAGGACAATCATTAGTTAACAACATTGGTTTTGATGGAAGTGGAACTCATTCTGACAGTAAAAGCAGTAATCTTTTTGATGTTATTATTTCCACTGAAGAAACAAACTTGAAACCTACAGTAATAGAAGAAAATAAAACCGGAAGAAAAGCTTTTATAAAATATTTTAGAAAAAATAATCCAACTTATTTCAGTCGAATTAGAAATAAATTAAAAAAGATAAAGAAATTGAGAGAATCTGTCCTAAAAACCAGAATATTATTTAATTATTATTTTGGATCTAAAAATCAACCCATAGATAAAAAATTGCCTTGGATAGCCAAAGATGCCATTAAATGGCTAGATCAATATCTTAAGAAAGATATGAAAGTTTTTGAATGGGGCAGCGGGGGGTCTACTTTATTTATTGCCGACAGAGTTAAGGAGATAATTTCAATTGAACATAATTATGAATGGTATCTTAAAACTCAAATGTATCTTCGATTTAATCGTATACACAACTGCAAATATGAACTTATAGAAGCAGAACCTAAAAAATCAGAAAAGTATTTGTCGACTGATAGACATTATATAAATCATAATTTTGAAAAATATTGTAAAGTCATAGATAATTCCCCTAATGAATATTTTGATCTTGTATTTATTGATGGTAGAGCAAGACCATCATGTATTTTACATGCTGTAAATAAGGTCAAGATCGGTGGTTATATTCTTCTAGATAATTCAGAAAGAGAAGAATATTCCTCTGGAATAAATATGCTGAAAGATTGGAAAATGATAGATTTTTCTGAAAACTCGTCTACAACAAGTGTATTTCAAAAAATAAAATAATATGAATCAGAAAGTAAGAAAATTCATAAAAAACCTTATTCCTCCAGTTATTTTATCATTATATAAATCCCCTGTCCCAAAATATGGGTACTTTGGTGATTATAAAACTTGGGAAGAAGTAGAAAAAATATCTACAGGATATTCGGGTGATGAAATAATAAACAAGGTCAGATTATCTGCACTCAAAGTAAAAAATGGTGAAGCAGTATATGAACGTGACTCGGTCTTGTTTTCAAAAGTAGAAATATCGTGGCCACTTCTGGCAGGGCTTTTGTATGTAGCTAGCCAAAACGACAACTCTCTAGAACTAGTTGATTTTGGTGGTGCTTTAGGCACTAGCTATTACCAAAATAAAAAATTCTTAAGTCATCTTAAATCACTTCATTGGCATATAGTAGAACAAGATAAATTTGTAAATATTGGTAAAAAAGAATTTATCAACAATGTTTTGGATTTTTATTACACTAAAGAACTAAAAAATCTAGTTGATATAAAAAACCACAGGTTATGATAGTCTCTAGTTCTCTTCAATTTTTACCAGATCCAATTACCTTTATTGAAAATCTTGATGGATTAGATATTCCCTATTTAATTTTTGATAAAATACCATTTTTTGTAGAACCTAATATGCAAAATCGTTTAATGTTACAAAAAGTACCCCCTAAAATTTATGACGCAAGCTATCCGGTGTGGATTTTTGGAGAAAATTTATTCATAAAAGAGATGATTAAAAATTATGAGTTGGTTGATGATTTCAACGCATATAATGGATATGTAGAAAAAATAGAAAACAGCCAAATGCATTACAGAGGATTTATTTTTAAAAAGAAATAGATGAATAAAACCAAAAATAAAAACGGTCCTGTTGTGCTTGTTACTAAAGATATTTCGTATACATTCCCTTTTGGGTATGCATATCTCGCAGGTTATTTAATAGAAAAAGGAGAAGAAGTAATTGTTTTATTTAGACCAAAAAAAGCATTTGATTATAAAAAATTTGTCCAAGATATCATTGAACTTAAACCAGTATTAGTTGGATTTGGAACACTTTATCCAGACCTTTATCCAATCAAAAAACTAATCGAACTTTTAAATTTGGCTGGTAGAAATTTTCCAATTGTTATTGGTGGTCAAATGGTAACTCCAACACCTGAATTTGCTGTAAAAATAACTGGAGCTGATTTTGGGGTTGTCGGCGAAGGAGAAATTATCGTGGACGAATTAGTTAAGACTTTGCGAAAAAATAAAGACCCTCACCAAGTTAAGGGTGTCATAATAAACGAGAATGGTAAATTATCTTTTACTGAGTCTGGGGATTTTATAAAATACATGGCAAAACTACCTAAAATTCCATATACACTATTTCCTTCCAATAAATGGTTAGATATTGGACGATTTTATGTTGATATAGCTCAACCTCACTGGCGATATAATGATAAAGTTGTGGCCATTCATGGTGGCAGAGGATGCCCTTTTAATTGTAATTTTTGCTACCACCATAGTTTGTCCCGATATCGCTCTATAAATGATATGTTTGAAGAAATAAAAGTATTGATAAAAAAATATGACGCTAATATGTTGTATTTTGGGGATGATTTAGTATTAGCAACTCCAACCAGGGTTAAAGAGCTAACACAGGCAATAAGACAACTTGATAAAAAAGTTGAGTATTCGGTTTCTTGCCGCTTCGATATATTAGATAGAATTAGTGATGAAATGCTACGAGAAATGAAAGAAACTGGTTGTCGAATTATGGGATTAGGCATTGAATCGGGGTCACAAAGAATACTTGATATAATTGATAAAAGAATTACAACTGAACAAATTATTAAAGGCATGCGACGCCTAAAAGATGCCGGTATTCTCCCTACAGTGAGTATAATGGTTGGACAATACACTGAAACCGTTGAAGATGTACAGAAATCAATAGACTTAATGCTAGAAACCCTAAATTACAATAAAAATGTTAATTATGCTTTTACTATTTGTACCCCATTTCCTGGTACCAAGTTATATAACGTTGCTTTGGAGAAAAAATTAATCAAAGATGATTTTGATTTTTATAAAAAATTCGATCCTGATAAAGAAATAGGAGGTTTATCTGTTAATCTTTCAGCTATGAATGATAAAGAAGTTGTAGTTATGCATAGAAAAATAAGTGATATATATTTACAAAGAAAAAAAGATTTGATTGGTAGAAAAGTAATGCTAGTAGAAGCTACTCGTCATTTTGTATATAGAGTTTATAATAAAATTACTAAAACAATAATAGACAAACTCCCAGAAAAATCAGTATTTATATTAATTAAAAAATTGTATCACAATAGCCACAACGCAATTCAATTTTGTCTAGACAGATTTAGACTTTATTTGTTAGATGTGAGATAAAATAAGCTAATTTATATAATAATATATTGATGACTGAGGATATTATTAACTTTTGTACATTATTTGACTCTAGTTACCTAACCAGAGGACTGGCAATGTACCTATCTTTAAAAGATCACTGCCCAAATTTTATTTTATATACAGTGGCTTTTAATGATGAATGTTACGATATTCTGTCAAAACTAAAACTCCCTAATATGGTAGTTATCTCGATGAAAGAATTTGAAGATACAGAACTTCTAAAAATTAAACCAACCAGAAGTGGACGTGAATATTTTTGGACATGTTCATCCTCTTCTATCTTATACTGTATAAAAAAATACAATCTTGATATGTGTACTTACATAGATGCAGACTTAATATTTTTTGAAAATCCAAAAGTAATACTAGATGAGATAGGAGATAAATCTATCTTACTTACCGAACATCGCCTACCAAAAGGTGGAAAAAAGGAGGAAATGAATGGTTTATATTGTGTACAATTTATGCCATTCAAAAATGATAAAAATGGGATAACAGCACTTACTTGGTGGAGGGAGAGGTGCTTAGAGTGGTGTTATGACAGATACGAAGATGGAAAACTTGGAGACCAGAAATATTTAGACGATTGGGCTACTCGCTTCCCTGGAGTACATGTTATGAAACACCTTGGCGGAGGAGTCGCGCCTTGGAATATGTATATGTACAAGATATTAGATGATAACGGGAAACTGTTTGTGGAAGAAATACAAACATTAAATAAATACCCTCTTGTTTTTTATCACTTCCAAAGTACCCAAATTTATAATCTATACAAACAAATCATCGCAGTATATTGGCCATATGATTCAAACATAGATGACAAGACTATAAAAATTTATCAAAGTTATGGAAAATATCTTTATTCTTCTTTTGAATTAATTAGATCAATTCATCCAAACTTCAACCTTGGTTTTAACAAACCAATAAATTATTACAAATATTTATTTAATAAAATAAAAAGAAAAGCTAAGAAACTTATCGCAAGATAGATAATATCATTCTTGCAATAAGGCATAAAACTGCTAGTATTCTGATTATGAAAGGTATTGTATTGGCTGGTGGAAAAGCCACGAGATTATCTCCACTAACTTTAGTTACAAACAAGCACCTACTGCCTGTATACAACAAACCAGTCATCTATTACGCAATTGAAAAGCTTGTAGCGGCTGGTATTGATAGAATAATGATTGTTACATCCCCACATCATTTAGATGATTTTGTGCAACTTTTGGGATCCGGCCAAAACTTCACTTCAATAAAAACGAACAAACAAATCCAGATTGTATATGGTATTCAAAACGAAGCCTCTGGAATAGCCGATGGACTATATATAGCTAAAGACTATATAGGAAATGATAATTGTCTCTTGTATTTAGGAGACAATATTATTGAAGATGATATCGGAAACCATATTAAAAATTTTAAAAGCGGAGCACTCATATTTCTAAAAAAGGTCACTGATCCAAAAAGATTTGGTGTGGCCAGTTTAAACAAAAAAGGGATGGTGGTAGAGATAGAAGAGAAACCAAAAAAGCCAAAATCAAATCTCGCTGTTGTCGGTCTTTATGTATATGATAATAGCGTTTTTAATAAAATGATTGGGCAACCAAAATCAAATAGAGGAGAATATGAAATTACTTATTTAAATAATAAATATATAGAGGAAAAAAAATTAAAAGCCATTATTCTTAAAGAAAAATGGTTTGATATAGGAACATTTGATAGTCTTATAGAAGCTTCAATATATAAAAAACAACAAAGCAAAAAAAATGGTTAATTTTATCAAAAAAAATAAAATTACTCGGAAACTATACTTCATTTACAAAAGGGTGTTGCAAAAAAATCTGTATAACAAACAATACGACGACTTCAAGAATAAACTTGATAACAAAAGGGGTTTTTCATTTAACAAAAATGACAGAAAGATTATGTTAAATGATAATACCAAATTGACAAATTTTGATACTCATTATATTTATCATCCTGCATGGGCAACGAGAATACTTCAAAGAACGAACCCTAAATTACATATTGATATTTCAGGAACACTAAGTTTTGCTTCTATTGTTTCTGCTTTTATCCCTGTTAAGTTTTATGATTATCGTCCAGCAAATTTAAAACTAAGTATTTCAAATCAAACGGATCTACAAAATCTCCCGTTTGAGAATAATAGTATTTTATCAATTTCTTGTATGCATACTGTAGAACATATAGGTCTCGGAAGATATGGTGACCCTATTGAACCAGATGGAGATTTAAAAGCTATTTCTGAACTAAAAAGAGTACTAGCAAAAGATGGTAATTTATTATTTGTGGTGCCAAAAAAAAAAAAAAAAATATGCTTTAATGCTCACAGAATATACTCCTATGAACAAATAATGAAATATTTTTCTGATTTAACCTTACAAGAATTTTCTCTTATTCCCGATAATGCAATAGATGTTGGTATGATTGATAATGCCACAAAAGAAATGGCCGATAAACAAGAATATGGTTGCGGCTGTTTTTGGTTCATAAAAGAATAATTTTAAAAAGGGATGATTATAATTAAACTAGAGGGGGGTCTCGGTAATCAGATGTTCCAGTATGCATTGGGACGTAATTTGTCTTTGATCCACAATACTACTTTTAAGATAGATTATTCATACCTAAAAAAAGCTAATCAAAGTCAGAGAACTCTTATAATAGATAACTACAATACAGTATTAGAAGAAGTTACAGATAAGGAAGTTGCTTCTTATACTTCTATCTTTCAAAAAATTTTAGACAAAATCCGTTCAAAAAAGAAAATGGTTGTGGAAAAATCAAATTTGTTTGATTCAAATATCTTGTTACGAAATGACGGATACTTTGTTGGACATTGGAATAATGAGAAATATTTCAAAATCAACGAAAATATAATCAGAAATGATTTTAAACTCAAAAAACCTTTTGGAGAAATGGCACAAACAACTGCAGAAAAGATAAATTCTACACCAAATGCAACTGGTATACATATTCGTCGTGGAGATTATGTGACCATCAAGAAAATTGCTGACAAACATGGAGTTCTGTCAATTTCATATTACGAACAGACAATGGCTAAAATTATTGAGAGGTTTCCTGATACTGTTTTCTTTGTGTTCTCAGATGACATGGAATGGGCCAAAGAAAATTTCCCTAAAAAATACCCCGTTATTTTTGTCTCAAATCCAAATATTCCAGATTATGAAGAACTAATCCTAATGAGCCTCTGTAAACACAACATTATTGCTAATAGCACATTTAGTTGGTGGGGTGCGTGGTTAAACACAAATCCTAATAAGATTGTTATTGCACCAAAAAATTGGTTTACAGATATAAATAAAGATACAAATGATTTAATTTTACCAGCATGGATACAAATATAAACAAACCAAAAATTACTGTTTTTATTCCATTGTATAATAATGAAAAATACATTGGAAAAACAATTGAAAGTATTCTTAAACAAACATATCAAGATTTTGAAATTCTTATTATTGATGACAAATCAACTGATAAAAGTGTGGAAATTGTTATGTCCTACAATGACCCACGAATAAGATTAATGCATAATGATAAAAATGAGGGGGTGGTATATACAAGAAATAGAGGATTGGAAGAAACCCACACAGATTACATTGCAATCCTAGATTCAGACGATATTTCTTTACCAACTCGTCTAGAAGAACAAATAAAATTTTTGGAAACCCATCATGACTTTGCTTTAGTGGGAACATGGACTGAAATTATTGATTCAATGGGAAATAAAACTGGTGTGGTATGGAAAAATGATATTTCTCCTGAAATGATACCTATGATATTACTCTTCCAAAATTGTTTTAGTCAATCATCAGTAATGATAAGAATGAAGGCTGTTGAACAAAATAGGTATCGCAGTCCAGATACAGATGAAGATTATGACTTGTGGATACAAATATCAAAGAAATGGAAGATGTGGAATATTCCAAAAATTCTTACTCAATATCGTACACACCAAACAAACATTAGTAAGAAAATATTCAAAAGACCATTTGTAGAAAATGAAATAAAAAATGAACTCTCTCGTTTAAATATAGATATAAATGACGAAGAAATGGTTATTCATAAAACAAATTATCTATATAATAAACCAGATGTAAAAGATTTTATTTTAAAACGAGAACAATGGCTTTTAAAGCTAAAAGTAGCAAACCAAAATGTTGGCCTTTTCTCAGAAAAAACTTTTACAGAAGTAATACAAGAAAGATGGCTTACTAGTTGTAGTGCCAATGCCTATGTTGGATTTTGGATATGGAAAACGTTTTGGAAATCTGATTTGAGTAATGGAACTATAAAAACCAACCTCCCTGCTATTTTAAAATTTTTTATAAAATGTCTTATAAGGAAAACCTAATTTACTTTATAAACTATAATCCCGTTTACTGAATAAACCTGCTTTAAGAATTTCAAATCTTTTAATTTCCAGTTTGGATCTTTAAATGTATCCCAAACTATATAATCCACCCTGTAAGTCTTGAGCTCTTTTTCAAAACTTTCTTTTTGAATCTTTTGTGCTAGTAATTTGATTCTTTGTATTTCTGAATCGGGTACCATCTGATATTGCACTTGTGGTAAACCAAACAACTTTTTTAATTTGTTTTTACTTAAATCATGCCCATACTCATCAACATAATGTCCTCCAAAAATTTTGCGTTGATTATCTCGAATATACCCATCTGTAAAATTATCAAAGTAATGATTGATTATAAATCGATTTTCAACTTCCTCGTTTGTCATAAAAGACAAAACGGAATAGCTGGATGAATAAATATTTTGAGTTGCTTATGTCATCATTTGCACAAACCACCTCATCCAGTTTGGCATTATTATTTAACCATTTAAAAATTGGTGCATAATTTTGAATATATATATCTGCTGGACCATAACTAACTTGCTGTTTTACTATTGCTACTGTCCCTTGTGCAGATATAAATGAAACAACTACAACAACTAATATCAAGATCCATTTTTGTATTTTTTGAGATTTATCTTTTAGCCAAAGTGACAAAAGATAAATAACTACAAAAGCACACCAAAACATGTTGCCCAACATATAGTGACTTGAGAATTCTATATTTTTACCAGTTATTAAATGTTGATTTACAATTATTATAGCAGACAATACGCCGGAAAAAAGAAAGATGTTTTGCTGGTTTATAGTTACATATTTTTTAAAATATAAAATAATAAATATAACAACGACTATGGAAGCGACAAGCACACTATCAATTCCAGATGGAAAATGAGTGAAAATCATACCTAGACGAATAAGTGATTCGTTGTACCCTGGTAACTTTGAACTCTGCCACAGCGAAATAAAGTAAGGAATCGCTACAAACATCCCACCACAAAATATTAGAAAATATTTCTTATAAGAAACATCTTTTAAACGAAATATTAGACTCAAAAATATAAACACCGCAAACACAACCACATAGAAAGTCCAATAATATGGATATAGGTTGAAAAGAAACCCAAAAGAAATAGCACTTGCCACGGCATATTTATTTTCATTTTTGTTTATAAACAAAAGAAAAAACAACAAAGTTGTCAACCAAAAAACAAAGACAAGTCCTGGAGGAGGCAACCGTAAAAAACCAAGGCCAAACAATCCAAGATGGAGTAATGCCGTTCCTAAAAGACTCCATTTCTTTGATTTAGTCAGAACAAATAAGATTAAATACGAAAGAAGTGCTAGAAGAAACGTCAACGCAAGGAATAGAAAGCCCTAACCATTGAATAGGTCTTGCCAAAATATAATCAGGAATCCAAAATTGCATAGGCGCACCTTCTTTATGTTCATAAAGATATGGATTAGTTAGATATGGATGACCATCTATCACATCTCTAGCTCTTGCCATATAAAAACCAACGTCCTTCATTACACCCATACTTATACCCTTAAATCCTGGCCTTGTACTCAAATCAATATACTGTGGTAATGAAGAGATAATACCTACAAGCAGTGCCAAAAAAACTATTCGATAATGATTGATTAAAAATAATTTTATTTTTGTAATCATGTTATTTTTTAAAAATTTTATTCCTTAAAATCATTTTCCATGGAGCTATAATACCCTCACTAATAATATGACTTGAAATTTTAGATTCTCCCCCTACCCGATTATTAAATGTAATTGGAATCTCATAAAAAGTTCCTCCAGCTTTATATAATAAATATTTAAGCTCCATTATAAAAGCATAACCTGACATATCCATTTTTAATAAATTTATCTTTCGAAGAAGTTCAGCAGATATAATATTAAAACCTCCCGTGCAGTCATATATAGGCATACCAGTAATAACACGACAATATAAATTCCCATAATAACTTAGTATTTGTCTCCATAATTCCCATCCGACTATTTTCCCTCCACTAACATAACGCGAACCAATGACTACAGAAAATTCTTTTGATTTTTTAAACATTTCCGGTAAAGATTCAGGGTTATGAGACAAATCAGCATCCATCATAACAATATGACTGACATCATCATTTTTTAATACTTCAGAGAATGCATTGGTATATGCTTGACCCAATCCATTTTTTTTTAATCTTGAAATAGGGGAGAGTCGTGGGTATCGTCTTTGTAATTCTGTAATTACTGAACCCGTACCGTCTGGTGAATTATCATCAGCTATAACTATTGAGACATCCGGTTCAATTTTGAAAATAAGGGGAATCAGGGTGCTGATGTTTTCTTTCTCGTTGTATGTGGGAATAATAATTACATTTTTCATCCATTTTTTAATTTTACAAACTCAAGTACTTTTTTTGCTCGTCTCTCCCATGTGTATTTTTCTTTCACTTCTCCATAAGCAGTTTCGGCCAATGTTTGCGCAAGTTGGCTATCATTAGTAAGCCCTTCCACAGCCCCTGCTAAGGCCTCTGGTAAGCCCGGGGCAACCAATATGGCAGTTTCCTTATCAGAGAGAATCTCCCTTATAGAGGGCAAATCTGTAGCAATAATAGGCCTACCGGAAGCCATATACTCAAACATCTTCATGGGCGACATATAATGGCTATAATGCTCTGTATTTGGATATGGTGCAATCAGATAATCACAAGCTGACATGTGAAGCGAGATGTCTATATGTGGAACATTCCCAACAAAAATGACTTTTTGGAGCAAATCTAATTCCTTTGCATAAGCTTTATAGTAATCAATATCTTTTTGCTCTCCACCGACAATATATAGTTTGTAATCCGCTGATAAAAATTTTAAAGAGTCAATTGCGGTTGCTACTCCTTTTTCCATACCCATAGTTTTCAAAGTACCAACATATCCAACGAGGTAACCGGCTTCTGGAAGATTTAATTTATAACGAGCCTCTTTTTTAGAAAGATTATTAGAAAAATATTTTAAATCTACAGCATTTGGTACAGTAAGAATTCTGTTCTCAGACAAATTAAAACGCTTAGTAAATTCTTTAGTCTTCCAGTGATTAGTAGAAATCGTTCCAGTAATTCTCTTAAAAAATAAGTTGTATTTTTTTTGCTGTTCAGGAAAATCATGAGCCTCATAAAAAGTTCTCTTACTAAAATATGTTAAAAACAAGAGAGCAACTTGCTCGTGAGAATAAAAAACATATTCACCAATTTTTCCAAACATTTTCAAAAAAATACTATATAAGAAAACAGAAATAGCAAAGGAGAAGGAAAGGAGATAAAAACCCTTAGAAAATATATTGATAAGATCTAGAGTAAAAAAATATCTTATTTTAAAATTCTTTTCAACTCCAAAATACTTAAAAACATCTTCCTTTGATAAATTGTTTCGCCTTAGAGGAACCCACAATTCAACTTCAATTCCCTCTTTTGCAAAAGCTTCGCAGCTTTTTACGCTAAACAAAGAACCTGCTTTTTCTGATGGATATCTAAGTGGAGAAATATAAATTAGTTTCATTTAGAAAATGATTATTGACAAAATCAATTCTATATCATCGTCGAACTTTAGTCTATTCGGGCTTGAAAAAGTGCTTCTTTAGTATTAGGATTAGTCCTATATCATATGAACCCAACTTCTATACCTGAAATTTCGGTGATAATCCTTTGTTATAAATCTGGTGATTTTGCTAAGATTTTTTACAAAAAAATAACAGATGTCTTAAAAAAGAACAATCTAGCCTATGAAATAGTATTGGTAGGAAATTACAGGCCTAATACAGGAGACACTACCCCAGATGTATTGAGGAAAATAAAAAAAGAAGACTCCGCTGTAGTAACAGTGATTAAAGAAAAAACAAGTCCAGACCAAGGTATGAGTTGGGACATGCGGTGTGGTTTAGAAGCTGCTACCGGGAAAAGCCTTGCTGTAATAGATGGTGATGGACAAATGTCACCAGAAGATATACCAAGAGCTTACAAAAAACTTATAAATGAAAATCTGGATATCTGCAAAGGAAGACGTATCTCGCGAGAAGACGGATTGTATCGCAAGTTTATTTCACGAATATACAATATGATTATGAATGTTCTTTTTCCAGGGATTGTCTCGGACGATATTAATGGTAAACCTAAAATCTTTACCAGAAAGGCATACGATTCCTTACAATTAGAATCGAATGGTTGGTTTATTGATGCTGAAATAATGATACGAGCAAAACATTTAGGTTTAAAAGTTGGAGAAGTTGATGTTGAGTTTCATGAAAACAAAAAAAGAAAGTCTTTTATTTCATTTGATGCAAATATTGAGTTTATTAAAAACATATTCATTTGGCGAATGAGAGAATCAAGAATTTTGAAAAAATGAAAAAGAAAATATTCATAACTGGAGCAAGTAGTTTTTTGGGTGAAGGTTTGATAAATAAACTAAAAAATACGTACGACATTACAGTTCTTAAACATAACAAACCACTAAAAACATCTGAAGAAATCAGAGTAGTCCAAGGGGGAATAGAAAACGCTCCAGCTTGGCAAGCGGAACTACCTCTCGTAGATATTATTATCCATATTGCTTCCATATCTCACACTAAAGATCCAAAAAATTATGAGAAAATAAATACTCGTGGCACAGAAAAACTCGTTAAAATAGCGGAAGAAAAAAATGTTAAACAATTTATTTATATTAGCACTCGAACTATTGGAGAGAAGTGTGGTGCTTATGGAACATCTAAAGGAAAAGCAGAAGAATATATCAAAAAAAGCAAATTGCCATATACAATCATTCGGGTTGGTGAAGTCTATGATGAAAGTTTTACTAGAGCCGAAGGCCTTGGAAAAATAGCCTCACTTGTTGAAAAAAGTTTTGTTGTACCCTATGTTGTCGATAAAAATTCTACTGTCTCCCCTATACATATAAATGATGTGCAAGCAGGCATTTTAGCTACTATTGATAACGAACTCTCATACAACAAAACATACACACTAACTGGACCAGAAAATTTATCGCTAAGACAGGTGATAGAAAGAATATGTAAATTTAAGAAAAAATCCCCTATTCTTTTTCCTGTCCCAAGAATTTTTGTTCAAATTGTTTATTATGTCATCACAAAAATCAACAAAAAAGCCGTACTTGATGGGCTTGAAAGACTTCTATGGATACGAAAGGAATCGTTAAGTGCAAATGTTATGAACGATCTCCATATACACCCAAGATATTTCTTAAAATCTTTTCCTTGGAACTAGGAGGTCTCCCGAATTTATTTATCACAATTAGTTGTTTTTTTGAACAAATAGTATTTACCCACTGATGTTTTTAAATAACAAGATGGAATTACACTGATAATTTCATCATTACTGCCAATAAAAATAAAATCATTAGAAACATCACCTAAGCTATTTTTGTTTCCTAATTCAAACAATCCGGATAAAGTAAGATATTGAGAATAATTACCTCCTTTTAGAAAAACGATTGATTCAATCGTGTTGTAGAATAAAACTTTTTGAGTTGGTGATACTACAGATAACGCTTTAGACGTTTCAGCATTCATAGTATTTATAGATACAAAAGAGGTATCCGAAAGAAATATCAAATGAAAAAACTGAAAAATAATCAACGCAATCACCGTCCCAACTGCAATTTTTTTAAATAACTCTTTTTTAAAAAAACCTGCCAGAGCCACAATAGAAACAGGGAAAAATAAATACAACAAAACATTAGCTGGAAAAAAATAACGATACCATCCGGTTCCCAGAAGATAACCAAACCAATTTAAAACAATAACGAAAAAAATTAGGTGGTCGGTAATGTTAAAATCCCAATTTTCTTTTTTAAAATATCGTCTAACAAAAGTCAACACAGTTGGAATAAAAAGAAATAGAAATAGAATTGGAGTGGATTCTTTCACAAATCTAATTAAATTAACGATAACAGTATTAAAAAGTGAGAATGAAGTATTAGACATGGTTGACGCACCATTATTACCAGATTGATGAATTATAGTTGGAATAATTTGTGTCATAGAATCCAAAGTTGGATAATTAATTCTAAATAATAAAATAATGGGGATAAGAAATGCTACTAGTAATAACAATATATTTTTTTTATTGTTAATTTTTTTAATACAAAAAATTAAAGCTAAAGGTAGTGCCACTATAAGCAATCCGAGATAAAGAGTTTTAGTTGATGCTGCTAAACCTAAAAAAATACCAGAAAAAATAGCTAGTTTTTTACTTTCAAAATTAGCTTCTTCTAAATATAAAAGTAGAAACGTACCTAAAACCAAAAAAACTAATCCTGGCACCTCCCCTAAAACAGCCCTACCATTGCCATAAAATGGCGAAAAGGAAATTAAGAGTAATACTGTGCCAATTGCTGGATAAAAACTATATCTTTTTTTTGTGTAAAGATAAAAAAGAATAACCAATAGAAACATATAAATAATCATTGGTAATCTAGCCTGCCAAAGTCCTATACCAAAAAGTTTAAAAGAGGCAGCTACGGGGAAAATGACTGGATAATTTGTAGTGAATAGTGTGGCAGATCGAAAAAAAGAGCCTGGCTCGGTTTGAATTCCATAAACCCCATATAAGGAGACATTCTCAGCAATATTTGTAAATATACCCTCATCAACCCAAACTCTCGGTGTATCCGTAAAATGAAAAACAATAAGAAAAACTGCTAAAGAAAAAATTAGGGTTAGTATTATTTTTTTTGTTTTTTCTGTGATTTTTTCTTCCATATCTATGGTTTTAATGGTGGAGCATTTTGACAATCATATATTATGGCTGAGATTTTCTTGTCTGTTTGATTATATATTATCTGACATGTATCAAAATATCTTTGATACATAGTATCTGAACCAAATCGAGGAATATTAAGTACAAAAAAATGTTCTTTGAGTACAAATGAAGCAATCTTATCTTTTATATTTACTTCAAATTTTGGATCAATATAAAGTCTGGCATCATATTTGCCTGTAGCACGAATATCATTTCCACCATTATCATTATAAACAATTACTTTTTTTATATCTGGATTGTTTTTAATAAATTCAACAGCAGGAACTAACAATTTAGGAGCAGAGCCATTCCAAAACCCAATTAAATATTCCTCTATGAATACTCCATTATAGGCCAGGCCGATAGGTATGAGAAATATAATAATTAGTTTTTTGTATTGCGGTTTTATTTTAGCAAAAATCAAAGCCACTAAAGAAATAATCCAAGCTAGCGCCATAAACAAGAAAGAAACATAAAATCCCAAAGGGCCTGACCCGCCAGAAAATGGATAAACAAAATTCCACCTCAGACTTAAAATTCTAGAAATCCATTCTGCCTTAGGGTGAAGTGGTGGAACATAATGTGGTAAAGATTGTAAGACAACAAGAATAAGAGCAACTATAATTCCTAGCAAAACAAATTCCCTTTTTCTTTTTTCCGTAGTAAAAATTACCGGTGTTATTATTACTGCAGTCATAACGGTCAGAGGTAATATGAGAAGTTGTAAATACCTATCAAGAGCTCCGATTGAAAAATCAAATAAAACAATGTAGAAAACAAATGCAAAAATAATAAAAAAGATAAATACTCTAATTTTGGAAAGTTTTTCTTTAAATCCTAAAAATGGGATTAATATCAAAAAAGGAGAAGAATAAAGAACAGCTTTAACAACTTGTATCGCTGTCTGAAACCATCCCCTGTCAAAAGTGAAAAAATGTTCCCAATAAACCAATGATTTTTCTAAATTAAAATAAGGAAAAATAAATTTTGAAATTAAAATTAAAACAAAAAACCCAATAATAGAAATAAACCCAACTCCAACATACTTAATAATAGTTTTTCTATCAAACAATCCTTTTTTTGACCAAAGAAAATCTGCTACTATCGCCCCTATTGCTAGAGCAAAACTAAGTTTTACCAAAATTCCAGCAACCAAACCAATTAACATAAGTGAAAACCAAAACCATTTATTTTTGCCGGTATGGTTTTTAAGTTTAAAATATCCTATTAAAGCAAGAAGGAAAAAGAATGGCATTATCTGTCCGTCTGTATCCACCATAAGTGAAGCTAGTACAGAAAAATAAGAAAGTATCCAAATTACAGAAGCAACAACAGCCTCGCGCCGACCAAATAGAATTTTCATTAAACAATACAAAAGAACCAGATTAATTGCTCCGAAAAATAATGGAACAAATCGAAAGTGAACATTAAAACCAACTATATAGCCAGCAGTTTTATATATCAACTCACCTATTGGAGGGTGTGGTATGAAAACACTAACATTTAGTGCTGGATTAACAGACATTGGCCATTTATATTCATCTTGATGAAGGGGTAAATCTGTCCCCGGTAGACGAATAGAAATAAAAACCAACACGAGCAAAACCACTAAAATCCATTCGTGTTCTTTAAAAAATGTTTTGACTCCACTCATATTTTTTTAAATCTATATTTGATAATCAGTGGTAACATTTTAAAACCTAACTTTGCAGCTTTCCAAATACTACCTGTATATGTTGATTGTCCAACTCGTGGCATAAATATTACAGGTATTTCAATTGGGGTAAATCCTTTTTTGAGAGTCCATATCATAAACTCTGGAGACCATTTACCGTCACCACGGGATAGCGGAAAAAGAGGCATAATTTTTTCTAAAGCCTCGCGAGAAATAAGTTTGTATGTACAACCAACATCCGTAAGTGTTGGACCGTTATGTAAAGCTTCTAAAAACTTTGCCACAGCCCAGTTCCCAAATCGCACAGAAAACGGCATAAAGGCACCAGACCAAATACTAGCTCGCGACGTGCGAGTGCCAAAAACCACAGGAAAATCATCGCTGTAAAGTAAAAACTTGTGAATGTCTTTGGGATCAAATGTGCCATCTGCTTCTGTCATTACAATCAAATCCTTTTTTGCTTCGCGCAACCCCCTCATATACCCAAACCCGTATCCTTGTTTTGTCTCCACGACCCTCCTAGCTTTTGTTTTTTCTATTTCCTCTTTTGTGTTGCCAAGAGCATTATTATCCACCACAACAACCTCATCCACCACGCCAGTAGCAAAAAAACCATTAACCACAGATGCGATTGAATCTGCTTCATTATATGTTGAAATAACTACACTAACACTTTTGTTTTTATACATTCTGTAGTAAAAATTGAATAATTATCACACCTTTACACTATTATACTACTCATTTTATAGATTTATTCAATATTACAATTTTTGGAAAATAAAGAAATCAGAGGATGATTCATCGGGATATTTATTTGGAATTTTTTTAATCAGTTTCCAATCTTTTAAATTATTATCTATACACGTTGAAAAGTTACGATTTTTGTAATGAGGTGCGTCGTTTTTGTTATCGTCTCTATCAGAAGAATAAATAATCACAAATTTATTAGCAGAGGAAAACAGATGTCTCATATATTTATCAAAAATTTTGTCCTCAATAATGTGATAAATGACATCTAGTGATAAGGCCAAATCTGCTTTGAAAACAGGGTCTCTATCGCTAAACTGACTAGAATCATATAGGAAAAAATTCTTTGTATTATCGTTTTTGAAACGTTCTTTACACATCTCCACTGCGGTCAAAGATACGTCCAAACCTATGTATTTTTTAAATTCAAATAACGATAATTGATTACCATCCCCACTTCCAAATTCAATAACAGAATTAATTTCATTCTCTTTTACAAAAGCATTTATAATCCCCGCCTTAAATATGGCAAATTTCCCATATGAACCCCTTCCTGAATTACCGTTTTTCCCAATAATCTCCAGAACCTGAGAATGAATACTTTCTCAGACATGAAGATATAAACATTGCCAGGCTACCTATTATTGGAACTTTTTTTATAATTATTTTGATTTCATTTTTCATGTCTCAGGGATATTTGTGTATAAATAATCGCTTTATTTTAAGCGGTATTTTCTTATATTATCATAAAAAATATCACATTGCATAATTGGCTTGTTTTGATAGACTGTAACCAATCTATGAAAATCGCACTCATATTAGGTACAAGGCCAGAAATCATAAAAATGTCACCGATTATTCGAGAATGTGAAAGATGTAAATACAAGTATTTCGTCCTCCACACCGGGCAACATTACTCAAAAAATATGGATGAAGACATATTTGACGATCTTGATCTCGATAAGCCAAAATATAATCTGGGCATAGGAAATCAACCTTTTCGCAAGCAAATCGGTTTTATGACAAAGGAAATAGGAAAGGTTTTGAAGTCAGAAAAACCAAGTATTGTTTTAGTCCAAGGTGACACCATTTCTGTTCTTACTGGAGCACTCGCGGCAAGTAAATTAAAAATTAAAATTGGACATCATGAAGCGGGATTACGCAGTCATGATATAACAATGCCAGAAGAAACAAATCGTGTTATTACAGATCATATTTCTGACTTTTTGTTTGTGCCCACTCCCGATGCTTTAAAAAACTTACACCAAGAAGGCTGTGACACAGAAAAAATTTATGTTACTGGTAATACTATTGTCGATGCAGTCTATCAAAACATAAAGATTGCAGAAAAAAAAGTGAAGGTACTTAAAAAGTTTAATCTTATTGATAAGGGGTATTGTCTCGTAACCACCCATAGAGCAGAAAATGTCGATGACGCAAAAAGACTTCAAAAAATCTTTGATGGTTTAAGTTTGGTTGAAAAAAACCTAAAATTACCAATAATTCTCCCTATTCATCCCAGAACAAAAATCCGTATAAAAGAATTTGGAATCTCGGTATCTAAAAAAATAAAAATGGTTGACCCAGTTGGATTCCTAGAATTCTTATCACTTGAGAATCATGCACGACTAATCCTTACTGATTCTGGAGGTGTTCAAGAAGAAGCTTTTATTCTAAAAATCCCATGTGTAACACTACGTGATAATACCGAGAGACCTGAAACTGTAGAATATAAATCAAATATTGTAGCTGGAGTAGAACCTGAAAAAATTCTCGAAGCAGCAAAAGAAATGCTTAAAAGGGATTTGAGTTTAAACCGATGGAACAACCCTTTTGGCGAAGGAAATGCTGGAAAGAAAATTGTTGAAATAATTGCTGAAAAATTAAACAAATAACTACTTGGGGCTTATTTTCTTTTTTAAATATTTAAAAAAGAATGGAATAAAATTTAATCCCATTATAGAAATCTTGTGTATAAGTCGACGAAGTTTTGAAGTCTTCATTCTCTCATAAGAGTTAACCTTGGAGAGAATATCTTTCTTTTTGTCTGGGGAGATAATTATTGCGGAGCAAAATATTTCACTTAAAGCCTTGGAATTTACAGACCAATCCAAGTTTTTTTCAGCATAATCGCGTGCTTTTCTTTTCCATGAAGTCAAATCTTTTTGCTTCAAGAAAAAATCTAGTGACTCAACAAGACTATTTTCATCGACAATACACTCTGGCCAAAAATAATCATCATGACGTCTCTGGTATTTCTTTATTTTCACTAATCTACCATGGTCATTTGAAACAAACTCATTCATTGGTCCATTATCTGGCACAATCGTTGGTAAACCACAAGCTAACGCTTCAGCTATAGTTAAACCTATACCCTCCAATCGTGTTGGATACACATATACATCCCCAAGATAATATAGTCCCGGAGCCGACACGGTTTTAGTTATAGTGATTAAGCTACCATTTTTTTCCAGTTCCTGGAGTAGAGAGGCAAGTTTAGGAAACACAACTATCAAATCAACTTGAGTATGTATGATTAATTTCACTTTATTTGTCTTTAGTTTTCCAAATGCACTAATCAAAAGATCTGTGCCCTTACGAAAAGGATTCATTCCTGCCGAATGGAAAAAGTTCACAAATTCAGGATCTACCACTTCATAAGTTTGTGGTTTAAACAAGGAGATATCTGTCCCCCACGGTACATAATAAGCTTGGTCGTGCCAGGAAAATGCCTCATAATGGCGCTTTGTATTACAAATAAGAAAATCATACAATGCAAAAAATGGTCTGGTTTCCTTGGTATAGTAATCAACATAGGCCCCTGTTTTAATTCCAGCGGTACCACAGAAAATAATAGGTTCCCACCAATGCTCCTCGTTAAAAAAAACAACTTCTATTTTATTATCTGCAACCCATTTTTTGAAATGATTTAAGTTCTTTTCTCTCGTTTCACCACTAAAATCTTTCCCCCATTTTTTATCTCCCCAAGTAACATTGTATTTATTCCAATTTTCATCATCCTCTGCAAATTTTTCCCCACCACGTGCATATATGTATATTTCATTATCTTTACTAAGACTGTCTATATACTGCTTTGATACATAGGCAGCCCCCCTCTCAAACCATGTTGTTACTATTCCAATTTTCATAAATTAAATATTTTTATTATTTTTCTTTTTATTCTAAAAAATGGAGTGTATATTTTATAAAACAAATACAATACTCTTTCTTTATATAGATATTTTTTTACTCTATTTATATCCATTGAACTCAACGGGAATTTCTCTGAATTTTTATGTGTATTAAAAACATTTATTATTTCTTTGGCTCTGTGATTGAATGTGTGTGTTCGCAAGACTTCCATTCTACCAGATTCTGCAACAACCGCACCCTCCCGCTGATTAGAAAGAAAATGATTTATTTTTGCTATCATATCATCAATATCTGTAGTTTCAGCCAAATGAGTACCATTAATAAATGGGTTTTCACCTGATAGTTTTTCAGTAATTAAAAGAGAACCAGAACCCAACACCTCAAATACCCTGGTTTCTGTATCAAGAAAATCTTCAGAGTGAATATTTAAGACTATCTTTGCACGATTATATAAAATATTTGCTTCAGAAGCATAGGCACTTGCTATTGTAATATTAAATTTTCTCTTTAGTTTATCAAGAATAATTTTTCTTCTTTTTGTTAGAGAACCTACAAACAAAACATCTATATCTTTCTCAATGCCAGCAATTTTTTTGTATGTATTTGGGTCAAAAGAACTTAATAATATGGATACTTTGTCTCTAGTTAACCAACCATTATTAACAATTCTTTCTATACAATCTACACTCCTTACAAAAACATGATTGAATAACCCCGATTGAAACAATCTATCTTGGTCTCTCCTTCTTGAAACTAATTCTGATGCCCAAAAAAATTTTGGCTTTTTTACAGACCCTAATAGTTCTAAAGGAAATTCTTCACCTCTTTGTAAAAATAAAAAATCAAAATCCCCATTTATTTTCAAAAATTTACTTGCAAGATTATATTTATTTTTTCTATAATCAATTGTAATCGTATCGACTTTATTTTCTAAAAAAGCTTTATTCATAAACCATTCAGCTCCCCAGAATGCATTACTGTCGATAGCACTAACATAAAGTACTTTCATTTTATCATTAATTCATTAAACTAATTATTTTCTGAATCAAATGGTCTAAACTAAAATCTTTTCTAACCCTAGAATCTAATGTGGTTAGTATGAATTTATTATTAGCCATATTTATGAAATCGTATATTTTTTTGGTGAGATCTAATGAATCATTATATCTATATAGAAAAAGATTAGTATACTCTCCGAACAATTCAGAAAATATAATGTTTGATATGAATGTAGGTATTCCCAGCAATATAGATTCCAGAACAGCCTTATCCATACCCCCTGATGGGCTCATATTAACTGTGATGTGACAATTTGAAAGAAGTGTGGGGAAATCTTTGTGTAAGACATTACCAGCGAAAAAAACATTATTTTTAAGATCCTTTTCCTTTATAATTTTCTCAAGTTCCATCTTATAATTTTTATCACTTTCGGTTACACAATCTCCATATAAAATAATTTGTATATTAAGATTTTTCTTTTTTAATTGGTATCCTGTATCAATTAAAGTTTCCAAGTTCTTTATTGGTGTAATTCTTCCTATATATGCAATTCTTAACACTCCCTCTATATATAAATGAGATGTGTTTGGTAATGCATTTATGTCTATGCCATGACCAAGATATACAACCTTTTTTGTTTTTATTTTAAAACTCTCTTTTGCTGAACTAAAGATCTTGCTTGTAAATAAAGTGGCTACTCTTAATTTAAAATCAACACTTCGATGGACATACCATAAATATATTGGGATACCTTTCATTTTAAAATAAACACCACATAAAACAATGTAGATTGGATTCATGTGAACAAATACTTTATCATATGAACCATTAAGTTTGTGTAAGTACTTGTAGAGATTTTTTAAATAAGAAAAGTATGAAAGACCTAATTCTTTGCCCAAAGAAAAAACTTCTACCCCAGTAGTAGAGCGTAGCTCACTACGGGGCTTCGCATTACTTTTAAAATCATGTTCACCTTCCTCCAAACAGATTACTTTTACAGATTCACAATGCTTTGCGAATTCTTTTATCCAAGTATGAAAAAAACCAAGTACCGAGTCATTTTTATCTACTTTTTGTGTAAATATAAGTAGTCTCATAAAATTTGCTGATTAAAAATGTATTTGTTTGATATTGGAAAAGTACACAACGCCGTACATATTCCAGCAACAATTTGCCCTAGGAGAGGAAGAAAACCAAAATAATGAACACAAATATATAAAACTAAAGTATTTACGCACAAACCAAACAGAGAACTAAAAAGATACAATAAACCTTGAATATGAATATTGTCTGTAGAATGATCGCGAAACGTCCAGAATTTTTGCAGAATCAGACTAACTAAAAAAGCAACAACAAAAGCAATAATTGACGAGGTAATATAATGAATATGAAAAACATAAAGAAAGAGAGAAAAAGTCAATAAATTTATAAGAGCACTTGTGCCTCCGGAAATAATATATCTGATAATCAAATGCCGAGTAAAATACTTTATCATCCCGTTAGAAATAGGAAATCACACATACTTCATTGTGATTTCTAATCAGATTAAGTTGTAATAATTCGACTTTCATATTTTTGATTTCCGTTTATTTCTAACGGGATCATGCTTTTTTTTCAATCAAATTTTCTAATAAAGCTATGTATTTAGCCGTATATTCTTCTTTTGGAATCATTATATTTTTAATACTATCCTGCATCTCTCGTTTAAACAACTCTCTTTTAATATTGTTATGGATAAGCTCGGAAATGGCCTTGAAAATACATTCCACATCACCAACTGGGCAGATAAAAGAATTTTTATCATTTATAAAAAGAGATGTATTAGCAATACCAACTTGTGTGGTAACAATGGGACACTCACTCGCACCAGCCTCAATTAGAGACATACCATAACCTTCATATTCTGATGTCAGTAAAAAAAGATTTGCTGTCTTATAATAAGAAAATAAATCTTTCTGCCAACCAACAAAAACAACATTATTGCTTAATCCAAATTTTTTTGTTAAATTTTCTAAACTTTTTCTCTCATCTCCATCACCTAAAATAATAAGTCCTGTCTGCGGAAACTCAACTATCACTTTTTTTAAAACATGCAAAGCTATATCAATCCTCTTTTCTTTTGTTAGTCGTGACGCCATTAAAATACTAAATTTAAATTGTGAAAAAGTTTTTGTTTTATCCGCCACAACTGAGGAATCAAGTATTTTTTCAATATCAACAAATACAGGTAATGTTTCTGGAATTATTTTTAGATTCGGAAAGTGTTTATTTATAGAATCTTTGATTACTTCGCTAACTACTCGTAAACCCTGTGCACGAGGTATTAGAAATTTTGCAATTCTTACACGAACCATATTTAGAAATGAATTTTTAAAATATGGGCTAAGAAAATCAGTATGAATTTGAAGTTGCAGTGGAAAATTAAATTTTCTTCTTAAAAAATACCCAACCATTCCCGTTTCAAATGGATCCTGCGTAGAAATGACGGAACTACCTGTAACGAGTTTATTTTCTAAAATAATTTTTTTACCAAGTTTTATCGCATCAAAAATATATCCTAAACGGGTGGTAGAATTGGTTGGGTAAAAATAGAGATTATCAATAGATTTTGGCTCTAATCCTAGCTTTTTTAAGGAAAAAACAATTATGTGTAATTCCTCCATTTTGGATGCATACTCAACATTTCTCGCTAAAACAGCGCTTCCGTCCTCAAATAATCTTCTATCTGTACCAATGGAAATAATTTTCATTTTATATTTTTATAGATGTTTAAATATTCATTGGCTATTTCTTTCCAGCTATGAATAAAACCAAAACTTTCTATTTTTTTCTTCTGCGCCTCATAATTTTTTTCATCACTTAGCCATAAAACTTTTTCTGTAATATCTTGCAAATTCTCTGGGTCTATTAAAATAGCGATATCTTTTATTCTTGGAATAAGACCTGTCTCTTTTGTTAATATAAATGGTATACCACAACGAATAGCGTCTAAAATTGTATTTGGGCTTATATCACCAAGGGAAGCAATAATAACTGCGTATGAATGTCTTAATTTTTCCAAAAATTCTTCATGTGGAACTATATCAGTATCTAGTGTAGAACCAGAATTAACAATAACCTGTTGCCCAAAAACTTTTTTTAATAATTCTACATGCTTCCATTTCAATTTACGTGTCATAGCAATAAAATTCTTTTGCAAAGGTTTCAGGGAGACAATTCTCGGCCCATAGTAGTTTTCTACAATAAAATTATTTTGTCCTGAAAGATTATATGGGCCAATAAAAATATCTTTCTGCCATTCAGTACTCCAAATAATAGCGTCTACATTTTTAAGTACAAACTTAGTGAGTTTAAAAATAATTTTTTCTTTTATGGATAGTTTTGATAATCGAGTTTTATAAAAATCTCTAAGTAAAACTAAATCCCCCGTACGCTCTACATAGGCTTCCCATAAAAAATCTCCTCCGGTACGTAGTATTATCTTCTTTCGAAAAATTAGACTTGCTAAAGTTACCGGCAAACCACAACTATATGTATCAAGTGCTAATATCAAGTCTGATTTTAAAATAGATGGTAATGTGTCGAAAAAATAAATCAAATGACGTATTCCTGTCGGAAGAAAATTAAAACGACTAAAAACTTTTACATTTACTTCGTGTTTCTGTTCTCTCCAAACCATAGTTAAATTCTTCGCATATTCTGCGGGACCACCGATTTCTGGAGGATATATGCCAGTAGCTATTAAAATATGTTTTTGGATATTATTCATTGTGTGATATTTTATCAAAAACAGCCTTCATTTGGCCCGCAATATGGTCCCAACCATAACGCTCTTTTACTCTTTCATAAGCTTTATAAATAATTCTTTCTCTAAGTACGTTGTCGTTTAAAATTAAACCAATGGCCTTAACAATACTTTGTGGATTATCAGGTGAACAAAAAACACCAGTCTCTTTGTCATCAATAAAATCAGGAATACCACCAACAGGTGTAGCAATAACCGGTAAACCACTTGCCATGGCTTCAATAAATGAATTACCAAATCCTTCCGAGCGCGATGGTCTAATAAAAACATCGCAAATAGAAAAATATCTTGGAATATCTTGGTAAGATATAAAACCTAAAAATTTTACTCGATCATCAACCTTTAAAGTTTGGGCTTGTTTTTGTAGACAAGGTCCTTCTTCACCTTTTCCTATTATTATAAAATAAACATTTTTTGGTAAATAAACTAAAGCAGAAATAACATCATCTATAGCATTTTTACGTGTTAATCGACCACTTGTAACTAAAAAGATGTCGTTCGATTTTTTACCAAGACTATTTTTTAAATTATTTTTTATTTCTAAATTTATTTGTTGTGAAAAAATTGACAGATCAACTCCATTTGGAACAAGAGAATATTTTCCTTTGTAACCATTCTTCTTTGCACGATTTAATAAAAAATTACTTATTCCTGTTAAAAAATCTGTTCGCCATAAAGATAATTTCCACGACAAAGCAATAAGCCCAATCCATTTGTATTGTAAGTGGTTTTCGGAATCACCCTCCTGTAAAGTCAAAACTATTGGAATTTTTTTCTTCCTTGTCAAAACTTGTAAAATATTAAATAAATAACCAGCTAGACTTCCAAATGTAACCATAATCCCCCAGAGACAAAAATAGTCTGCTTTTTTATTTAATCTACGTGCTAAAAACGCCCCACGAAATGGAAGGATTAATTTATCAAATAAAGGTCTACCTATCCCTAATCTGTAAACGTTTACACTACCTACCTTTTCTACATTAGGTAAATCTTTCCTTAATTTTGCAGTTATTAAATCAAATTCGAAATTAAAATCTTTTGATAATCTGTCAGTGATTTCCTTAACTGCTACCTCTGCCCCCCCAACAAACGGATAATAAGCTGTGGAAAAAATAAGGATTTTTTTCTTCGTTTTGTTTGATAAATTGTTTGTCATCTTCCTTACTTCAATAAATCCCTTAATACATCTTCAGGAACTTCATTTTTACTAGATTCTTCTTTTTTCTGTGGTTTATGCTCAATCTTTTCTGAACTCCCCTCCTGCCTATTAGATTGTTTTATAACACTGGCTAAAGCATCCTTTAAACTAGCCTTATTTTCTTTGTTTGGATTCTTGTTGTCCATTTCTTGTCTGCGCAAATGTGACATAGACATCTCTTTTTGATGTAATTCTTCTTTAGCTTTTAGAAAAACTTGTTTGTTTTCATCCACTTTTGGCTCTTCTGTTCTCCTTTGTCTATTATCCTCCTGTCTTGGTCTACTTTGCTCTGTAGAAACCGATTGAAATTGTGATTTAACTTCCCTAATTGTTCCTAAATTATGCCAATCTATTATATTCTTTTCCACAATTGCTCGAGGACGACCAAACTGCTCTCTAGAACTTTTAATTACAGCATCTCTAAAACTTGTTTCTGGACGAGCAATAGGAGGAATTGTTTTTGCTGAAAATGGTTGGGAAGAAACACCGTCTATCATAAGTTTGAGATAAATTTGAGCAAACCCTAGATTGACCAAATCAGCCGCCATAAATGTCGGAGCAAATTCTTTTTCCAAAACCTCAGAATCAAATGCACCTACCCGAAAAGTAATCATTGTTCCAACGTTTCCAAATACTGCGTTTCTCACTTCCTCTTCCATTTGTTCTATATATTGGTGGGCAATTGTCAGATTAAGTTTATATTTTCTTGCTTCAGATAAAATATCGGCAAATGATTTATTTGCAAATGTTTGAAACTCATCAACATAAAGATAAAAATTTGGTAATTTTGCAAGCTCTGTTTCATCTTTGTCCGCGCGTGACATGGCCGCAAGATAAATTTTAGTAATGAGCATAGAACCAATGAGATTGGAATTACCTTCACCCACTTTACCCTTAGACAAATTTATGATAAGAATTTTTTTCTCATCCATAAACTTTCTAATATCAAAAGATGATTCCGGCTGACCAACTAAATTTCTGACAAGTGGATTTGATGTAAATTGACCAACTTTATTTTGGATTGCAGGAGTAGCCTCTGCAGCATATTTATCAGTATATTTCGCAAACTCATCAACCCAAAAAGACCTGACTGTCGGGTCTTTAACATTGTCTACAACCTTTTTTCTATACTCCTTGTCGGACAACATTCTGTTTACACCCAGAAGAGTTGCTCCGGGATATTCAAGTAATGCAAGAAGGGTGTTATTCAAAATGTATGCCATACGAGCAGACCAAGCATCAACCCAGATTTTTTCAAATGCAGACATCAAACCATTTACAACTAGATGTCTTTTGTCTATTCCGATATCTTCAATAACATTGAAAGAAATTGGGTACTCTAAATCAAAAGGGGCAAAATATAACACATCTTTTATACGACTTTCCGGAATATAATCCAAAAGTTTTTCAGCCGTACCTCCGTGTGGGTCAATAAAAGCAATACCATTGCCGTTTTGGATATCTTGGATGGCCATATTCTCCAGAAGAGTAGACTTCCCCATACCCGTTTTTCCTATAACATAGACATGTTTTAAGCGGTCTTTGGCTTTAATACCAAACTTTATTCGTTTATTACGAGCGTCCGTCTCTGCAAAATATGTGACTAAATTTGGATCCATAATTGGGTACATTATACAACAAAGTGATTAATTGTAAAAATAAACCCATTTTAAGAAAATGAGTTTATTTTTGTATATATAATTAAATAAAAATTAAGAGCAATTTGTCGCACCAGCAAGTTCTGTCGCCTCACCCCTCCCAACACCAAGACTGTCTACACACCAATAAAGATTAGCCCCTTCTGGAGTTTTTAGTAAAGCATTTGCTGCCCACGCAGTATCACTATTATTACATCTTTCAGCCAAAGTTCCTGTATCACCTCCTGTAACCAAAGCCTGACTTATGGCATTTATTACATTTTGGTTTGCACAAACAGTACTATAAACTTGGCCATTATCACTATAAACAATTTCCGCCTGACTTCTGATTCCAGCTAGGTTAGCTTTAACAGCAGCATTTGCTCCTTTAGATCTGGCATTGTTTAGAGACGACAATACAACAGAAGCTAAAATACCAATAATAGCAATTACCACAAGTAATTCAATTAACGTAAAACCTTTAGTAAATTTTTTAGACATAATTTTAAGTAATTTATAATAATAACTAGAATTTATTATATAATGAATTAACTTTTTATAACAGTCCATTTATCTACCTAGGACTAATTCTAAATTTAAAATTATTATTCTATCACCTCCACAGTTCTAGTGGCATATCCCCAGTTACCAGAACCATCAACTGCAGAGTAGACTATGGTGTGTGTAGATGTTGCTGTTGTGTCTATTGAGATGTCGGTCATTGGAATATCGTCTACAGAGAAATGTAAACCTAGGTTGTTGTTTACAATCAGTGGACCTGCTGGGTTTAGTGGGTCTGTGCTTGTGTCTGTGACGGTTGCACCAGGTGTGGTTGTGGCTGTGGTAGTTGTACATTCACCGGCAGTGGAAACTAGGGCTCCTCCAATTTGTAGTCTTACACAATAAGGTTCTCCATTTGGATCATATAACGTCACGCCCGTCGGTTTCAAAGTTGAACCAACTGTTAGTTTATCTGTAAAGATATTCTTGAAGTAGGCGATGCCATTGATGAACTTCAGACCAAGTGTTTCAAATTGATTGGTGAATTCTGTGATGATTTGGTTGAAGGTTAATCCTGCTGTTTGTGTTGGAGATGATGCAACAAGTTGTTCTAGATTGGTTAATCTTTTGTCTATGTTGTTAACTTTTGAGTTAAGTGTTTGGATTGCTTGGACCATGGCTGGGATGAAGTTTGTCATGGAGATTGATTTCTTTCCGTTTGTATCTGTTGTGACAAACTCTGGGAAGATTTGTTCTACTTCTTGAGCTATGAATCCTTGGTGTGGTGTTAATGTGTTTGGTTCTCCA
>JAPLZX010000022.1:0-42571 GCA_026394815.1 Candidatus Zambryskiibacteriota bacterium
GAGTGATCGCCGAACACAACAGACAGAAGGGGTGTGGCAACAAGGAAGAAAGCCTGTTGAATGAAATCATCACACGAGAATTGGGGCTTTACGGATTTGTTGCCCCCGATGACATCTTCTCAATGACCAGAAAGGTCACACGAGAGATAGAGAAAATCCGTAGCGGAGAGGAACGAAAAAGACCTCACAACCTCACAGTTTGATAAGATGGGCTGGCCGTAGCAGTACGACCAGCCCATATCTTATTTAACTACTGTGGATAACCTTGACGCAAAGGTATTAGCTGTATTATAATATCTCTGGAAGGAGGCCGTAAGATGGCCAAAAAGCCTCAGCAAAGAAAGGGGGTCTCGAAGAAACTACCAGGGAAAAACAACTCCCCGCGCTTGTGGAGAAGAGGCCCAATTCGTACAATTGACTCACGCCAATTTGTTGACCGCAAGTCAGCGGCAGCAAATGATGACACTCTCGATTAGTCGAGAGCACTGAGAGGCGACCACCGAGCGCGGTCGTCTCTTATTTCTTATACTTTTTCAAAATATCTTCTTCTATTTCCACACGATTACCACCATATGTAAGATATGAAAGTTGTTTTAATGTTTCAATAATAGCTGGATTACCTTTTGGTGGAATTTCAGCTTTTATATTAAATGCTTTTACAGGTTTGCCCCCAACTAATATTTTTGCGTAAAAATTATAGTTGTTTATATTCATAATATCTTTTGCTGTAAAAACAGGACTGAATTGTTTTTCCAAATATTCAGCATCTTCTGCGCCAACACGAAATGTAATAATTGAACCAATATTACCAAATACCGCATCACGAATATCTTCCTGCAATTGAGCAATAAATTGATGAGCAATATTGAGCGATAGTTTATATTTTCTGGCTTCCGAAAGAATGGTGGCAATTGAATTGGTCGTTATATTTTGAAATTCATCAATGTATAAATAAAAAGGAGGAAAATCTCCGGTAGAATCTGCACGAGAAAGAGCAGCCATCAAAATCTTACCAACCAAAATAAGACCGATGAGATTTGAGTTTATATCCCCTAGACGACCCTTGGAAAGATTAATCAGTAATATTTTCTTATTATCCATTATTTTACGAAAATCAAAAGATGATTTTTCTTGAGCGATAATCGGTCGCATAATATCGTTTGCCAAAAAAACATCAAATTTGCTTGTGATATAAGGCACAATGTTTGCAAGAGAGGCTTCCCCACCAGCTTTTTCCGCTACCTCTGTCCAAAACTGAACAACCACAGGATTTTTACAATGAGAAAGTTTCAAATCACGAAAGCCTTTATTTGTCATAACTCTTGAAACATCTAAAAGCGTGCAACCAGTGTCTGGGTCTTCAATAACCAGCATAGTGGCATTTCTAAAATACTGTTCAAACATAGGACCTAAAGCTTCCGGCACTTTACCGTATAATTTTTGAAAGATACTAAATAACTCATTAACCACAAATGTTTTTTGCTCTGGATAAGTTTTATCATATTCCAACATATTGAGAGCCATTGGGCGCTCCGTATAACTTGGGTCAAAATATATAACATCCTGAAAACGATTTTGTGGAATATTGGAAAGAACATCCAAAACATCCGGGCCATGTGGGTCAATAAAACAACAACCTTTGCCAGCAGTAATATCCTGAATAATCATATTCTTCAAAAGAGTGGTTTTCCCTGTACCTGTCTGTCCGATAGTATATAAATGTCGCAATCTATCGTCATCTTGCATGTAAATTGGCGTATCAATATTGCGATAATTATTTACACCAAGAAATGTCCCCTCATGACCCATTTCGGCTGGAGCTGGTGCAGAAATAGACTGACTTTGTTTTAATTGTGGGGTTGGAGCAAGTCCTGTGTTTTGAAAATGAATTAACGAAGTAACCTCATGAAGATTGAGTGGTAATAATTCATCCTCGTTATAACTTCTAAAAGAATAATTTCTAAACATTTTTTGCAGAACACTTTTTTCTAATCTTTTAGCTCTAAGACCATTTGCAGACGAATCTGTGAATTGATTAAAACTTGACTCTAGCCCTTGAAGAATTCTTTCAGCATCAATACGACTTTGAGCAGAAGCTATTAAACGAATGTTTGTGGCCACGATAGTACTCCCTATTTTTTGTTTAATTTTTTGTATGGCTTCCGTATCGATAGGTTTCTTTTCTTCACTCTCTTTTGGAACTGATTTAAATAAAGAAAATACAGTTTTTTTCAATCCCCCACTAAAAGATTCTGGCATATCTATGGCATCTTTAGTCGGCACTCCTTTTTCAATATGGTCAATTGCATATTCATATTTTTTTTGAAAATAATCTCCTTTTGGAGCAAAGACAATCTGAATCCCAGCCCCCTCACCGTCTTTGTTTATTTTTGAAAAACTATTTAAAATAATGTTCAAGGGGTCATGGTCGAAATTCTCATAAGTTTTAAATTGATAAATAGGATTGTTGGTTGATTCTAAATAAGAGCCCAGAGAGATTCCATCTGCATTAAAAATATTATAATCAGAAGTAACTTCTGTTAATTTGGCGTCATGAAATACTGATATTATCTGTTTTTCAAAAAGAGATTTGTGAACATCCGGTACTGCAACATAGAAAACAAATTGATCGCTACCGTTTGCGTTTGCAATTTCTAATACTATATAATTTTTTTTATAATCTTTTGTGTCGTCTTTGGTAATGACAGAAAGCATCCCAGATAAAAATTGTTCCATACTGGAAATCAATTCTTTTAAAGGTTTTGATTTTTCTTGTGATGAGTCCGTCGAACCGTTTTCAGGTAATACGACCTCATAGAGAGTCATGCCTAATCCTCGAAATTCTTCATTTGAAATATTGACCCCTTTTGCCCCATAACCGTGTTTTATATATTGAACAAGAAAACGATGAAAATCGTCTTCCAGATGAGGGTCTTTAAAACCAGAGAGTATTGACATGGTATTTTTTATACCTTTTTTGTTCAAAATACCAAGAAGTTCTTCTATCTTTTTATCATGTCTTTCTGGAGCCAAATTAAGAACAATTGATTCTACATCCGTTTGAGCCAGTGCGTAGGTTTCGTCCAATACTTCTTTTGGTAAAACATCACGATAATGTTGAATCTCTTCTTTTACAATATCGTCAATTTTAAAATCAACTTTTTTTTCGCGAAGTTCTAATTCTCTGTTTGATATTTGTTCACGAAGAAAAGCTATTTCTTCTTCAGGATTAGTGAAATGAAGATTCTCAAGATTTTTTTCCATGCATTTATTATATCTTATTCAAATATTTTTGTCTTTTTGTTTCGGAAAATTTTTCAATAGCATAACGTAAAGTAGTTCTGGGTATTATTTTTATATGTTCATCTAAAAATTTCGTCAAAACATTTTCATCTTTCTTCCCTACCTCTCGAAGCATCCAACCAACAGATTTGTGTATTAGATCATGTTTATCTGAAAGCAATATTTTGGAGATTTTTAAAGTATCATCAAAATCGTGTGCCTTTACTATGAAATATAGTGTACTCAAAACAGCTATTCTGCGTTCCCACAGGTTTTTTGATCTAACCAGCTTATATAACACCTCACGTTTTTTGGAGCACAGATATGCACCGAGTATTCTTGGCGCAGATTGATCAACTAAATCCCAATTATTTATGTGTTTTGTATTTTTTAAATATAATTCAACTATTTTAGCGCGAGAGATTTCATTGCCAACTTCAAATTGTTTAGTGAGTATAAAAAGCGCAGTTAAACGATGTTCGTGTATTTTTGATTTAAGTAATTTTTGAATTTCAGAAAGTGAAAGATTAGAAAATTTTTTGGCAATTTTTCGCTGTTCAGGAACAGTAACCCCAATAAAAACATCACCATAACCATACTGATCTTTTTTGGTCTTAAAATACCAAATAGAGTTTTTTGCTCTTTCCTTATTAGCAACTTTTGCAAGTGCTTTTATTACATCCGTACTTTTCATAACTAAACCAAAAAGTGATTGTAGAAAACCATAAAACCGACAATAGCTGCTCCCAAAACACTAATAAGCACAAAAGCTGCCATAGTATCTTTGATTTTACCAATTACAAAATCATGTTGTGGTTCAACTTTATTACAAAGATCTTCAATTGCTGTATTTATTATTTCAGCAGTTAGAACAACGGCAATAGCAATAACAGATAAAACTGTTTCTATAAATGAGAATTGAAAAAATAAAATACAAAAAACAACAACAACCCCAACCAAAATTTCAATTCTAAAATTTTGCTCTTCTTTCCATGTAGTTTGAAGACCGTTCCAAGCGAATAAAAATGAGTGATATATTTTTGTTATCATATAAAAATTATAACATTTTTTTAAAAAGAAGTGGGGTGCCCCGAGGACACCCCACACACGAAAGACTCAGGCCGCCATCGTTCTGAGCACCTCTCGCGCCACACGACCTTTGGCCCGTGATATGCGGTCAATTACCCGCACACAGGCCATCGGATCTCTTTTCCCAAAAACCGAAAAGAGGGCATCACCAACTTCAACTTTAGACAGGCCACGGAAAGCCTTCCTCTTCGTCATGGTGCCGTAGCAGATCATGTCTCCGATAACCTCCCATTTCAGGTTACCGAAATAGTGGTGGAGATTTCTGTGCCGAAGAATCTTCATCCACAGGATGTTTCCCGTGTTGCCCTTCTTGCCATTCTTGCACTTGTTCGTCATGTGGTGCTTGTTGACTCTCCTCTTCTTTCTCACCACAGAAAACGAACAGTTGGAACGAAACGGCTTGCCAGTTGGATGAGCCCACTTGGACTGACGACGCTTCTTGCGCCGACAAATCTTCCTGCGCCATCCCAGCTTACTCTGTCCCCCATACTTCATCTTTGTCCCTCAGATGTGTGGTTCCAGAAGTAGCTAATGGGTTTGCAGAGGAACACCTTTCTACATTTCTGACACCTCTCTTTCTTTGTTGTAAGAACTCCATAATCATTATATCAAAATAAACAAATTTGGGTATTTTAAATTTTTTAATTTTTGATTATTTCATTATGGTGCTATGCTTATACAGGAAATGTTCACCAAGGAAGGGGTAAAAGAAAATGAGACTGCCGAGAGTAGCCATCAAGGGTTTTCAACTGGACAACTGTATTGTCCAGGGAGGAATGGGTGTTGGCGTTTCGCTTCACCCCCTCGCAGGAGCCGTGGCTAAAGAAGGCGGTCTCGGAATAGTTTCGAGTGCCGGCCTTCGTAGCGTCGTCTCTTCGCGAGACGGGAAAGATGTCGACACATACACCGCTGTACGTATCGAACTGGAGAAAGCAAAAAGTGGAAGCGGTGGTGGGACTGTCGGCATCAATGTGATGTGTGCGGTGGTTGAATACGAGGACACTATTCGTGCTGCGATTGACGCAGAGATTGGTGCGATCGTTTCTGGTGCAGGACTTCCACTTGGACTTCCGAGCATCAAACCACCTGGACACACAGCGCTTATCCCAATTATCTCCTCGGCTCGTGCTCTGGAGATTATTGTCAGGCGCTGGGAACGAGTCCACTATCGCCCGGACGCGGTTGTGTTGGAAGGACCGCTGGCTGGAGGACATCTCGGCTTCAAACCCGAAGAGGTGGATAATCCAGCTTTCGAGCTGGAGAAACTCTTGCCTCCTGTTCTCGAAGTCGCCCACAGACACGGAGACTTTCCAGTCATAGTGGCTGGCGGAATCTACACCCACCAAGACATCGTCAGGTTCTTGGTAATGGGAGCAAGTGGTGTACAGATGGGAACACGTTTTTTGGCAACGAATGAAAGTTCAGCCACGGACGCGTATAAACGAGCTGTGATTTCTGCAGGTATAGACGACATCACCGTCGTCACATACCCCAACAGAATTCCGGCTTCACCGTGTGGACTTCCGTTCAGAGTCCTTAAGTGTTCGCCTATGTACAAGACAGAGCGTCCGGCCAAGTGCAACAAGGGGTACGTTCTCCAGCGAGGGCCAGACGAAAAGCTCTCTGCCTGCCAGGCGATGCCGAAAGCACCGAACAACAAGTCGTTCCTCTGCATCTGTAACGGTCTTCTATCTTCGGCCGGATACGCTCCGGAAGAACCCCCTCTCTACACCGTCGGCACGAATGCCTATCGTGTAGACAAACTCCTCTCCGTAACAGAACTCATGGGTGAGTTATGCGGAGAATGACCAAAGCCGTTGCTTCTGTTGTTAACACAAGACAGAGGCAACGGTTTTCCTATTCTTTTTTTATAACAAAAACCGCCGACCAGTAATTGATCGGGGTTGGGAATCTCGTGAGATAATGCCGAGAGCATTACCCCACGAGATTGAAATACTGAAGCGTCCTGTGAAGAGCATACTGGTGAGTCTTGTAGAGAACCCTACCCAACTCGTCCGCCTTTACCCAGTAGGGCGGTGACAAGGTATCGTCTCCGTCAAGAATTTGTTCCCTACGAAGAATCCCCACACAATCATCGATTGAGACGAGGAAGAATACTTGTCGCCCAATGACTCTGAGTATTCTTGGTCTTACACCCAATCTTAATCGAAGATTCGTTTCCTCTTCCAATTCTCTGATGAGAGTTTCAGAAGCACTGCTGTCTTCCTTGTGCCCTCGATTCGTTCCTCCGGGAAACTTTGTCTGCAGAGGTTTACAAATATACCTCTGGTCCATGGATTTGCTGTCCTGAACCAGAAGATATATCTTACCCTCTTCTCTTTTCCAAACAACGGCACCAGCGAACCAGCGATACATTTGTTGCTCCTGGCTGAAGTGGTTGTGTCTTACATTCCGAGAACTTCTCGGATTTCTACCTATATAATACCATATCAAAATAGAAAGTCAATGTGACCTTACCGGGAATTGAACCCGGATTCCAGCCTTGAGAAGGCTGTGTCCTAACCGTTAGACGATAAGGCCAATAAAACGATATTACATTACTTTGATTATCTACTCAACCACTCGGGTTCTTGGCGAACAAGAAGTTCTTCTTTATCCTCTGGATGACGCATAACTTCTTCCACTACTTTTTCCATTCTTATAGTTTGTGAACCTTTAACAAGCACTATATCCCCTGTTTCCAATATTTTTTGAAGCTCCACCCCCGCTTCTTCTGATGAATCCACTGAAATAATGTTTAATTCATTAAAACCAATATTTAGCAATTCTTCCGAAAGTTTTCTCATACGCAAGCCAACACAAATTACATCTGATGCCACATTTTTAAGTAAGATTGCTATTTTTCTATGTTCATCGGCAGAATATTTTCCTAATTCCAACATATCTCCAAGAACAGCTATTTTTTTCTTTTTAGATTTTATTTTTTTGAAAACAGACAATGCTTGAGACACTGCGATAGGTGATGAATTATATGAATCATCTATTATAATAGTATCTTTTATACCATTAATTAAATTCATTCTGCCGGGTAGATTTTTATATTTGTTCAAAGAGAAACATATTTTTTCAACTTCTATTTTAAACTCTAACCCAACAGCAAAAGCTAAAAGAAGTGCATATTCATTATGAATACCAATAGAACCGATAGTGGTAATAGAATATGTATCGGAATTATTAATAATCTCAAAAGACATACCGATTGGAATAGAAGATTTTTTGTCATTACTATATAATATTTTAAAATTTGAACCTTGAATGTTGGATTTTTCTTCAACACCACAAGATATTTTTCTTGAATCCACATCTCCCAAAAGATTTAAGATTCTTGAATCATCAGTATTATAAATAATAACCCCCTCTCTTTTAACTGCATTTATGATAAATCTTTTCTCCATAAGAAGATTGCTAATATCATAAAAAGATTCCACATGAGAAGGTACTTCGCCTATGGCTGTCATTACTAAAATATCTATCGAAAGAAAAGAGCTTATAGCACTCAAATCTCCCGGCTTATCACTATCCATTTCCAGTATAAGCCAGTCAGGATAGGTATTTTTATAAATTAAAAGTTTTAAACCTAAAAAAAAGTTTTTTATAAGTTGAATTGGAGTTATCTTCCCCTCTGGACAACCAATAATGGTCAGGAGTACACCAAACTCCGCAGTAAAACTTTTTTCATTTTTACGAACAAAAAACTTTTTAGATAAAACAAGATAAACAGCTTCTCGGGTCAAAGTTTTACCGACACTACCTGTAATAGCTATAATTTTCGGTTTATATTTTTTCAAGACAAGACGAGCTTCGTATTGAAAAATTTTCTTTGTTAATCTTTTTATAAAATCCATAATAATTTCATGGAATTAATTATCGATCTGGTGGTATTTCATAATAATTAATTAAAAACTTTACCAAATCCATAAAAGGCCTAGTTAGAGTTTCAGAACCAAAATTGACACCTTTTGGTTTTACGGTATATAACAAAATTATAAATTTAGGATTATATGCTGGAAAATACCCAACAAACGAATGTAGAAACTCATTTTCAAGATAACCCCCGCCTCCCTCTTTTGCTATCTGGGCCGTACCAGTTTTAGCAGCAATACTGTAATTAGGTATACGTACTGTGCCCCCTAAAAGAACTTTATCTACACTATAAGTTAACATCCTAGTAATTTCTTCGGATGTCTCTCTTTTTATTACCCGACGACTATTATCAATTGGTGTGCTCTTTGATATACCTATTTTATAATTTATTTGTTTTACTACATGTGGATTTACTAAAGTACCTCCATTTGCAACAACAGACAATGCTCTAATTGTACTTATTGGTGTCAAAGCGATACCTTGACCAAATGATGCACTAGCATATTCTACATCGTTTGACCTATTTAAAATATCAACCAAATTTCGTCCTTCATTAGGAAGATCTATCCCCGTCTTCTCACCCAATCCAAATCCATACATATATTCAGCAAATTTTTTATTTCCCAAAAGGCTCTCCACATGCGCCGCCCCAACATTGAGAGATTGGGATAAAACATCTTGCATATTAACAATTCCACGTTCCTTACTATCAAAGTTTGAAATCTTTTTATTGTTTATCATGACAAAACCACTATCATAGTATGTAGAATTGGCCGTAATAACTCCGGTATCAATTCCAGCTGAAAGTGTTAGAGGTTTAATAATAGAACCCATTTCATAAACATTTTCCACTAGAGGATTAGAAAATATCGAGATGTTTTTTTCTAGTTGGGAATTATTTAAATCAAATGTAGGAAAAACTTCCATCGCATATATTTCTCCCGTGCTTGGATTCATAATAATTCCACCAGTGAGATCAGAACTCCATTTTTCCGTCGTACTAGCAATTATATCTTGCAAATAAGATTGTACTGTCGGCTCTATTGTAGTAACAATATCCGCCTCATTTTCGGAATTATTTTCCGTAACAATTTTTATGTCAGAAAAAATTTGGGCAAAAAAATTAACAAAGGCCCCTTCTTTTCTAAGTAATTGAGCCTCATACTGTCTTTCCAATCCATATCTACCAGCATATTCATCTCCTTTAAAACCCATTATTCCTATTATGTGTGAAGCAGTGTTCCCTCCCGGATAAAACCTCCAACTTTCTTTATAAACTTGTAAACCAGAAATTTTCAAATCATTAATTTTTTGCCCAATTTCTGAATTTACCCTAGTAGCGATTTCCTCATATGGATCTTTTTTCTTTGTGGCTTTGGCAATAAAGATATCGTGTTCTATGGGCATTAGTTCATTAATTTTTTGATAGACAACTTCTGGGTCTTTTAATACTTCAGGATTAACTGCCAATATAAAACCCGATTTTAGTGTGGCTGCTGATACTAATCCATTATCTTTGTTTTGAAAAAAAATTGTACCTCTGCTAAAAATATTTTTAGAGGTAGATAAATATTGTTTATTTGCTTTATTTATATAAAAATCATTATCTACTATTTGTAATATATAAAGCCTGCCTATAAGCAGGATGGCAAAAATAAAAATACCAATTGAAATGAGACGAATACGTATTGAATAGTTAGACTTCATCTAAAACATTCTAACAGCTAGTTACTCAAATAAGCAACTTCAGTAGATGGGTTTCGAGAAATAAAAGTTTTATTTTGACTATCTTTGAACCCTAGAGAATGTGCCAAAGCCAAAGTAATAGTGTTACGTTTTGTAATATATTCAAATTCTTTACCACCTATGGAGAGAGAAAGTGCAGAAGCTTCATTTTCCAAGTTTTGACGAGCTACCACATTACCTATTGTGGTTCTAATAAAATACATATAAAAACCAAAAAATAATAGTAAAATACTGAAAAACACCCAGAATATTGTTTTCTCTCTATTTAATTGTAAAACTCTTTCTACCATTGTTTTTATCTATTATTTTTATAGTTTCTCAATTATTCTTAATTTGGCACTTCTTGCTCGTGGATTTAAATTAATTTCCTTTTCGCTTGGTGTAATTGGTTTTCTTGTAATTGTCGTAGCTACGCCTTGTATATTTAATTCTTTAAAAAATTGTTTAACTACCCTATCTTCTAGACTATGAAAAGAAATTACTGCTAATCGTCCGTTTTTATTTAATCTCTCAAATCCTTTCAAAACACCTTCCTTTAAACTTTCTATTTCATCATTAACCGTAATGCGGAGGGCTTGAAATGTTTTTGTAGCTGGGTGGATTTTGCGATGATGATAAAACTTTGGTGTAGCGGATTTTATTATTTCTACTAAATCAAATGTTGTTTCAATTGGTTTTATCTCTCGTCTGGCAACTATGGCTTTTGATATTTTCCAAGCAAATTGCTCCTCACCATAACCCTCTAAAATTGCTCTAATATTTTCTTCATCCCAGCTATTTAAAATCTCTCTGGCGGTTAAATCTTTTTCGGTTACATCCTTTTTGAATGACATTATGAGAGGTTCGTCTTTTTGAAAAGAAAACCCCCTGCCAGAATCCTCAAACTGATTGGATGAAAGGCCGATATCAAATAAAATTCTATCCACTTGTTTGATATTCAAGCTGTCTAGGATGGTATCTATGTTACGGAAACTATCTTGGGCGTATTTTATATTTTGATTCAAAAGATTGAGTCGTTCTTTTGCGCGTAGAATTGCATCAGGATCTAGGTCAATGCCAATTATAGAAACCGTATCACTAAATCTTTTGCAAACTTCTTCTGAATGTCCTCCACCACCTAAAGTTCCATCGACAAAAATATCACCCTTCTTTATGTTCAAACCATCTATAACCTCATGTAAAAGAACTGATTTATGCATATCGACTTCCATATTTGGCCAATCTCTTCGTTGAAAGCATTTCGACAATCCTCAACATACGACTAAGTATGTCTCGGATTCTCTCAAAGCTTTCGCCTCGACCTTGGCTCAAATCTGAAAGTCTTCCAATGTGGTTATGCATATTTTTAGATAACACCTACTTGGCCAAGTTTTTCGGCCAAAGTATCAGCTTGTTTTTCCACGACCTTTTTGTATTCTCCCCACGTCTTCTCATTCCAAATTTCCACACGACTAGAAACCCCTATGACAACCACCTTACTTTTTAGATTTGCCCTGTCACGTAGAAATTCCGGAATAAGAATACGACCAATGGAATCAACCTCAGCTTCCGTTGCTCCGGCAAACATGTGCCGGCTGAAACTTCGGCTATCGGCTTGACCGATTGAGGATTGATTTAATTTTTCTTCAATCTTCAACCATTCCTTTTGGGTAAATACAAACAAGCAGGAATCAAGCCCTGGAGTTACCACAATTTTTTTACCCATCTCTTGACGAAATTTCGCTGGCAGCGAGAGACGATTTTTGTCATCAATGATATGTGTGTATTCTCCTATGAGCATTTTATTTTTAAAAATTATTTGAAATTAATTTGGCCACACAAATTAATTCCCACTTCTTCCCACTTGACTAGCATTATATACCACCTCTTCCCACTTAACTACTACTGACTTGTGCACAGGCTGTGGATAACTGAAATTTATCTTGTTTTATATACAAAAAAGCTTGCCGTTCGTGTTTTCACACTACTTAGCAAGCTTTGTTTCGAGTTGTAGATTCCTCCTGTTACCTACAACCCAATGACGTGCATCACCCACAGTGAGCCCGCGGCGAGCGCTCCCCCGATGAATATTGCTGGGAGAGCATACTTTCTGGCCCACTTCTCAGATACGACAACCAACCCCAACACCAGGATGAAGCTCCCAAAGAGCAAACAGTACACAGACAATTCTTTCATGGTGTCCTCCTTCAAGGAAATCGTTTTACTTCAATTCTCTCTTATTATTATACACCTTATTAAGAATTTTGTCAAGCATTTTTAAATAAAAATTAATTTCTTATTTCTTGCACTAAAAAACGGCCTAGCATAGCCGTTTTTTACAATTTACATAGGGTAACCCTATGTGAAATTATCTGGGTCGCATAAGTGGGAAGGTTTGTAGTTCACGAAGTGGTTTGTCCACCAAAATAGCAAACAATCTTTCTCCAAATCCAAAACCACAGGTTGGCGGCATACCATGTTCTAACATTTCCACAAATTCGTAATCAGCCATCATAGCTTCTGTGTCTCCAGCATCTATAAGTTTTTGTTGTACATCAAATCTTTCTTTCTGATCGATTGGATCATTCAGTTCTGAATATCCCCTACCTACTTCGCTTCCAGCAATGATAGGTTGAAACATCTGAACAGTTTTCCCGAGAGGTTGACTTTTTGCTAATGGCGCCACAAGTATCGGATGATTTATAAGAAAGGCCGGACCAGAAATATTTTTCCTGCAATATTTCCACAGAGTATCTATCAGCCTCTCGCGATTTTCTCCTTCGTATTTTACTCCCAATTCTTCAAGTTTTTTAATTATATCTTTATCGCTAGTAGTTTCTATATTAAGACCTGTTTGTTTTAAAACTTCTTGACCATAATCAATCTTTATCCATTCGTCCGCTAAATCAAAAGTGTGCCCTCGTGAAGTAAATTTTGTTTTACCAAAAACTTCTTTGGCAATTTCAATATACATTTCTCGCACAAGTTCCATACCATCATTATAATCTGCGAAGGACCAATAAAACTCCATGTTTGTAAATTCTTGTAAATGTTCTGGACTTGAACCTTCATTACGATATACACGACCTATTTCAAAAGTTTTTGGAAATCCTCCCGCCATAAGTCTTTTCTGCCAAAGCTCTCCAACAGAAATACGAAGATAAACATCCAAATCGAAATCATTGTGATGAGTTCCGAATGGTGTTGCTTCTGCCCCACCTGTGGTTGTTTCAAGAGTTGGAGTCTCTACCTCAAGAAATCCGGTATTTTTCATAAAATCACGAGTGGCATCCCAAAATTTAGATTTTTTTACCATAAGATCTCGTAATTCATCGTTAGTAAGAAAATCTAAATATCGTTTTCTGTATTTTTCTTCAATATCTTGTAGACCATGCCATTTTTCGGGCAACGGCAGAAGAGATTTGCTTGCCATAGTCCACGAATCAGCCAAGACACTAGGTTCTCCCCTCTCGGATAACATAGCTAAACCCGTAACAGATATAAAATCTCCAACATCCACAGCATCAATAAACAAAGAAAATGATTCTTCTGGTAAAATGTCTTTTTTTATTATTGTTTGTATTTTTTCTGTACCATCAAAAAGCACAGCAAATAAAATAGCTCCTTGACCACGCAAAGCCATAACTCGTCCAGCCACAGAAATAGATACTCCAGATTTCGCTTGAGCATCAAAATTTGTTTTAAGAAAAGAAATGGGAAAATCTCTTGGAACTTTTGAAGGATAAGGGTTAACTCCCGCCTTCTTTAGTATTTCCAGTTTTTGTAATCTTGCTTGTCGTATTTCATCTATAGATGCCATATTTTAATCATATCATCTATATAAAAATTTCCAAAGTTTATTATTTAATGTCTGTAATTGTATAGGATATTTCACCAACCGGAGCTTGGAATGAAAATTTTTCACCTTTCTTTTTCCCCCAAATAGCTTGACCAAAAGGAGACTTTATTGAAATCTTATTTTCCATAACATCAGCTTCTTCTGACCCAACAATATTATAGGTAGATTTTTTACCATCTTTCTCCACAATAACCACTGACCCAACACATACTGCGTCACTATGATTCCCTGAAACAATGTGTACATTTTTCAAGAGATCTTCTAGTTTTGCTATACGATCTTCAACAGTAGCTTGAATATCTCGTGCCTCATGATATTCTGCGTTTTCAGAAAGATCTCCTAGTGATTTTGCATACTCTAAACTCTCTGCAACTTCTTTTCTACGAGTTCCTTTGAGTAATGCTAGTTCTTTAGTAAATTCTTCAAATTTCTCCTTGGTCAAATACTCGTGTTCATTTTTCATGTTATAAATGTTAAATAATTAAGAATTCTGGAGATTATATCAAAAAAACACCCTTAGGTCAATTATTATTTCAAATACTCACTCGCATATATATTCATCCAATTAAAAAATTCCTGCATAACGAGAGTCGCACTAAATTGATTGCTTCTAGACCCGCGCTCCATAACCACAGCAAATGCATATTTGGGATTTTTGTATGGCCAAAAACCAATCACCCAAGAATTAACTTCATCTTTATTAACCCCTATTTGAGCCGTACCAGTTTTTGAAGCTATTTCAATAAAAGGAAGATTCAGAGGTTGACATGTCCCCACAGTAACACAAAGACGCATTCCTTCTTTCACTATAGTATAAAAATTTTGATCAAGATTTATGTTACCTGATATTTTAATTTTATTATTCATTCCATCAACTTTTAAAAACGTTGGTGTAAGTAAGGCCCCTTCATTAGCTATAGCGCTAACTGCTCTGACTACTTGCAGTGGCGTCACTTGGAATCCATATTGACCAATAGCTGTGTTGTAAGTATCCCCGACACGCCAAGCTTCACCATTAAAATTTTCCGATTTCCATTCCGGACTTGGAATTGTTCCACTGTTTTCTCCGGGAAAATAAACACCGGTAGTAGTACCAAATCCAAACATACGAGTGTATTTTTCTATGTTAGTAATACCAATTCCCTTTTGGGTCTGATATCCACCCGTAACTTCATAAAAATAAACATTGGAAGAAACAGCGATGGCGTGTCTTAAGTCAACTAATCCATGTGCTTTCCAATCTAAGAATATGGATGGTTTATCAGGAAAAAATGGATTTGGTATGGAAATAGAACCAGTACTTAATATTTGTTTTGTTGGACTAATAACCCCTTCTGTTAAAACTCCTATAGCTATAAAAATTTTCATAATAGATCCAGGAGTATAAAGACCACTAACGACACGATTTAGAAATGGATAATTTGAGGAAGCAATCCATTCATTTATTTTTGTACTGTCATAACCCTTTGTCATAACCCCAGATTCATATTCCGGAAAATTACTACTTGCAATTATTTCCCCCGTATGGATATCCATTAGAACTCCTGCCCCACCTTTATATCCAGCTCTATTAGCTATATCTAAAAGTGAATTATTTAATTTCTTTTGTAAATTAACATCAATAGAAAGATCTATATTCCCACCATCCACAGGTGGTTCTATAATACTCTCTGAAATAATATTACCTTTTACGTCTGTTTCAATAATTTTAATACCATTTTCCCCCGCGATTTGGTCATTATAGATTTTTTCTATACCATCTTTTGGATCATAAGAATCTTGATAATAAAAACCACTAGAATCCTTTGTTGGATATTTTATATACCCTAGAATGGTAGATAAACCTGTTGAAGTAGCATAAACACGAAGAGAAAAGTCGGTAGTTTCTGGATTAATATCATTCCACACTAACGGCACTTTATTTCTATCATATATAACTCCCCTATCAGCAAAAACGAGGGTTTTATGTAAACTATTATTATCACTTCTAATACGAAAGGTTTGTCCTTCTATTATTTGTAAATCCCACACTTTATATACAAAAACTACTCCTACACAGATAATAAAAAACATCATAATACCAAACACAGAATGTGATATTGGTTTTTCTATACGACCTTCAAATTGATAGGTATCAAAATCAGGTAGATTTTTTGAATCCAAAAAAATCTCATCTGGATCTATGTCTCGATTACTTCTATAATCCCTTTTTATGAAAAAATTTTTTATTTGATGAAACATAATAAAAGAAAGAATGTGAAATTAAAAGTTTTTGATACGTGTTTTAATAAACAAAACAATCACCAAAAACACTAGAGCTATCGTCAACCCTGTATATGGAAAATTGTATTTAACCGAATATAAAGCATCAAAAAGAAAACCAAAAAATAAAACTTCCAAATACAATGGAAAATAAATAGTTAAACCAGCAAGTACTAGTATAGAAATCCACCAAGGTAACATTACTACCAATATAAAAGTAAGAATAAAAATTAAAATACGGATATAAGAAATATTCATCAATCTATAATAACACAAACAAGAACCCCACTAATTTTTCTCAACAAAAACATATTTGGTGGAAAATACGTTTCCTGGCACACGAATATATATCTTTTTGAAAGAGCTTTGAGAATTTGTATCAATATAATAAACACTTCCTATCATAGATGGTGAAAATTTTGGATAGAGAAAAACATCCCCCCATACTATATCAGTATCTTTTGGTACTTCTAACTCCAAATTTGCACCCCCTAACCCCTTCAAGACAAAAGAAGCTCCTGTGCGTGAAAGAGTGGCTTCTTGTTCTCCATCTCCATTAGAAAAAAGTTCAACTAGAGAAGTGTGTGGGGTTATATTTTTTATTAGACCTACGATGATATTATCAGAAATATAAACTCTATTCCCGAGAGAAACCCCGTCCGAAGAACCAACATCAATAATGAAAGTATCATAGGGAGAGTACGGTGGTTTAGATAACACTCTGGAAACAATATGTGGAGTATCCGTTTGGCGACCTAGTTGGTTTTTTAGATCTTCAAATTCTTTTGATAAAACATCATAATCAATTTTTTTGAGTTTTAAATTCGACACTTCTTCTTCCAGAGATAAGTTATTAGAAATGAGAGAATTTTTAGAAGTAAAATAACCTTTAATATTTGAAAATGGTCTTAGAACAACATCACGAATTACCCACAAGGGTTTAGAAATTGTAAAAAATGTTGAACGAGTAAAATTCGGAAATAAAAATGCAAACAAATTAAGCAGACAAAATAATATGATAATGGAAATAATATTTCCTCGATATTTGTGTTCTGGTTTACTTTTTAGGAGGTAATTCATCTTCGTTTGCAATTAGAATATCTTTGTATAAATCAAGATTTTCTAGAATAATGCCAGTACCTCGACAAACCGCAGTTAAGGGGTCCCCCGCAATATGCACAGGTATTTTTGTATATTCAGTAATAATTTCAGCTAAACCCTTAATCAAAGCTCCCCCTCCAATTAAATAAATTCCCCTTTGCATAATATCCGATAGAATTTCTGGGGGCGTTATTTCCAATACCTCTTTAACTGATTCAATTAAAGTATCAATGGACTGTGAAATTGCCTCTCTAATATCGGAATCTGTAATTACCACTTCTCGTGGTAGACCAGATATTAAATCCCTACCTTTTATGGAGGCTTCTAGTGGTGTTTCCCCTGATAATATCGCTCCTATTGAAATTTTTATATTTTCAGCTGTCTTTTCACCAATTAAAATTTTAAATTCACTTCGAACATAAGAAATTATATCTGTATTTAGTTTATCTCCTGCTATACGAAGATTTTTTGAACGAACAACTCCTCCCAAAGATATAACCGCAATATCAGATGTCCCACCTCCAACATCTATAATCATATTTCCAATTGGTTCCATAATAGGAAGACGAATACCGATAGCTCCAGCCATTGGCTCTTCAACAATATGCACTTCCGAAGCGCCTGCATTTTTTGTGGCGTCTCTTACTGCGCGAGTTTCTACATTTGTAATTCCTGATGGCACACCAACAACAACACGGGGGCCTAAAAGCTTTTTGTTATTTTTTTGAGCTTTGTTTATTAAATAAGTAATCATTTCTTCCGTTACTTCAAAATCAGAAATAACACCATCAACAAGTGGACGCACAGCTATGATGTGCCCCGGAGTGCGACCAAGCATTTGTTTAGCATCTTTACCCACCGCCACTACACGACCGGTTTTTTGGTTCACAGCCACTACCGATGGTTCGTTTATGAGAATTCCCTTGCCACGCAAATAAACCAATGTATTAGCCGTACCTAAATCAATACCGATATCGTTTGACAGTAATCTTTTGAATTGTTCAAAATTTTTAATCATGTCGTTGTAGATATACTAGCACAAACAAACCCAATCTCGTTGACTCATGTTTCGAGAGTAAATTTTACAAAAAACCGGGAATAAATATTATAAAATTTTCAAAGCTTCTTCAGCTAACATTAACTCTGATTCACCTTCCGTTCTTTTTTTAACTTCCACCTTATTTTCTGCAACTGTTTTGTCGCTCACAACAAACCGAACAGGAATTCCAATCAAATCAGAATCTGCGAATTTTTCCCCCGCACGCAAATCGCGGTCATCATACAAAACCTCAATATTTTTCTTTTGCAAATCAGCATATAGTTTATCGGCAAAAGAAATTGTTTCTGTATTATCTCCAAGCCTAACAAGATGCACAGCAAAAGGAGAAACTTCTTTAGGCCAGACAATACCGTTATCATCTGACAAAAGTTCAACGATTGTACCCATAAGACGACCTAGGCCAATACCATAGGAACCCATAAAAACCAGTGTTTCTTCTCCTTTTTCATTTTTGTATTTCAAATCAAACGGTTCTGAAAATTTTGTTCCGAGAGTAAAAATATTACCAACTTCGATTGCTTTCTTTTGCTTAACCAATGAAATATCCATATTCAAAGTTTGCAAAAGATCTTTTGAAAGAGGGTCATCCCAAAGTTCTTTATTTACGGCCTGTTTATTTTCTTCATCAAAATAGATAACATCCTCCCCAGCATCACAAACGGTTTGAAATTCATGAGAAAATTTTGAAAAAGTTCCACCAGACGCATAGGTTACATATGTCTTATCTCCTATACCAACACGATTAAAAACATTCTTATATGCCTCAGTAGCTTTAGTATAGAACTTAAGATGTTCTGTTTCATCTTTCGAAAACGAATACAAAGCTTTCCAGTAAAACTCTCTCCCCCTTAAAATTCCGGATTTACTTCTCGCTTCGTTTCTGAAAATTTCTTTAAAATCATAAGGATAAACTGGCAAATCTTTATAAGAAGATACATACTGTTTTAAAATATTCGAGTAGGCTTCTTCGTTAGTAAATGATAATCCAACTTCTCCTCCATTTTTTAATTTTGTTTTAAACCAGTTGTCTACTACATTATCGTCCCACCTGTTTGACTTTTCCCATATTTCTTTGTTTTGAAATACAGATGTTTTCATTTCTATGCCTCCAATTGCATTCATTTCTTCTCTGATAATATTCTCAATCTTTTTTATTACATTTAAACCAAGAGGTAAATATGAATAAACTCCAGCTATTTCTTTGTGGATATAGCCACCTCTTATTAAAAGTTGTGCATTTTTTGACGTTTCATCTGCCGGAGCTTCTCTGCGAGTTTTTGTAAAAAGTTGTGATTGACGCATATATCAATACTACATTAAAAAAATATTTTGAGCAAAAAAGCTGGCAAAGGCGCCAGCTTGGACGGGAGGGAAGGACATCGGCCATGAACACTCGGATGTGTCGACGACTTCGGGGAGACGTCGATTGCGAGGGGCACATTCCTTCCCACCCAAGACTATATTCTCACAATCTAGGGATAAATCAAGTCTTTATAAAAGTTTAAATATATCGTGACCTGTAATAACCAGCATAAGTATAATTAAAAAAGCAAATCCAATTCCATTTGCCCATTGAACAACTGCTGGCTTAATTGGTTTGCGAATAATTGCTTCAATCCCCACAAACAACAATCTCCCACCATCAAGAGCCGGAAAAGGTAAAAGGTTGATAACAGCAAGATTTATAGAAATAAGTGCAACTAAAAATAAAATGTACATAAAACCTAAATCATTTGCTTGTGAGACAATTTTTGCAATACCAACAGGACCAGCAACTTGAGAAAAATCCGATTTAAAGGTGATTGTCTTCCATAAAAAACCAACCAAACCGACTGTGGTACCTTTTGTTAAAATCCAAGTCGTATTAGCCCCCTCAATAAAAGCTAAGTGTATGGGAAGTTTGATAACTCCACTATCCATAACAATACCTATGGCCTTAGAACCTAATGTTGAATCATTTTCTGGCTTTACAAATATGATAGCTGAAGCCAAATTCCCTCGGTTATAAGTTACCTCTACTTCGCCTTTACTTTCCCCAATTACTTTTCTAATATTTTCGGGAGTTAAATCTTTTCCTTGTAAAGCCTCCACACCAGAAGAAATAGATATAATTTTATCTTCAGAAACTAACCCTGCTTTTTGGGCCGGAGAATTTGGAAGCACTTCTGTAATAACTAAACTTGTATCTCCGTTCTTTTCAGAACTAAGATAATTCATGGAAGAAGGAAGCCCAATCATAAAACCGAGAGATATTAAAAGCCAAGCAAAGATAATATTAGAAGTAACCCCGGCTATCAAAACACTGGCCTGAACCCACTTTGGTTTATAAAGAAAACTTGTTGATTTATCGGCATCAGATATTTCTTCGGTGTGAGAATCCTCACCAAAAATTTTAACAAAGCCACCAAATGGTATTGCATTCAGAGTATAGGTTGTTTCTCCTATTTTTTTAGCAAAAATTTTTGGTGGAAATCCAAGTCCAAATTCATCCACACGAATCCCGGATTTTTTTGCGACAACAAAATGCCCAAGTTCGTGGACAAAAATTAACACAGCTAATATGATTATAAAAATGATTATGGACATTTAATAATGTGTATAAATTAAGATTTTGTTGAGCTATGTCTCGAGAAGGGACTTCGGAGCGCGACTGGCGCGAGACCGAGCCAAAGTCTAGCAAGACTTATGGCGTGCCCTTCGAGAGATATAGCGAGAAAAAAATTTTAATTTTACTCCGATATCTCTTTTTCTTTCTTCACTAACATCCCATCAAGTACTCTATTTGTATCATCTAACATCTTTTGTAATTCTGTCTTCAACCTAAATTTATCATCCTCCGAAATAATACCTTCTTTTTCCTGTTTTTCAATGTCTTTCATTATTCTCTCTCTTTCTGTCCGAAGTGTAACTCGCGCATCCTCTAACTTTTGTCTGGCAATTTTTATTAGACTGGTTCGCCTATCAGAAGTCAATTCTGGGAAGATAACTCTAATCCCCTTATCATCCACCGCCACAGATAATCCAAGATCTGATGTTACTATCCCTTTTTCTATGGCCTTCACTTGAGACATATCCCACGGAGTGATACGAATCATCCGCGCATCTTCCATAGATATATTAGCAAGTTGAGTTATGGTCATATCCGAACCATAGGCTTCCACTTTGACACCATCAAGTATTGCGGGAGTCGCCCGCCCAGTACGAATGGTTGCAAATTCTTTCCTAAGCCACTCCTCTATACCTTTAACATTTTGTCTAAGTGGTATGAAATTATAGGGCATATATTGCTATTATATCGTGAATTGATTATACGGACAACATCACATTCTCTAATATCATTTTTATTGGCGCTCCTCTGTCATATAAACTAGCGCGAGCAAATTCGCATATTTCAAGTGCTTTATGAGATTTTTCTACTCCTTGTTTATATAATTCAGTTTCAATTTGATTGAGAAAAGCGATAGCATCTTGTTTGGTTTTATCTTCATCACTTATAGCATCTGTAATTTCTTTTACTTTGGCCAGTCGTTCCGATAACCCCAAATCTAATATTCTTTTTTTACTTCCAAGGTTTGCCCTTGGAATAACCATAATGTGCATGCGAGAACGAAGAGTTGGGAGAAGAATATCTTGAGGAGAAATAATAAAAAAATGTGTGCCAGAAGTTGGTTCTTCAAACACTTTGAGTAATGAATTTTGTGCTTCTTCCGTAATGAAATCCGCTTGAATAATAAAAACTTTCAGCCCTGTGGTGAGCTTTGCTCTACTACTGGGATTTTCTTCGAAACTTTTTCTTTCTTGTGCATTAGCAATTTCTCTAGCACTTTCAATATTTAATGTATTATATTTCCCGTGCCAAAAATCAGGGTTGCCAGAAGTTTCCACTCCGACCACAGCTCCTAAAAAATTTTTCAATTCTAAAAAAATCTCTTCTCCCTCTCCCACCAAAAAATAAGCATGATGTAAATCTCCGGATTTTTTATATGAATTAATAAGTTGTTCCATTAGTGTAGTATAACAAAAAAGGAAATGCCCCTCACGACGAGAGGCAGCTTTTCTCAGTTTCCTCGGGCTGGGATAAAGCATCAGGAGCTACGGGGTTTTTCGAAACGAGTTTGAAAGACACGCTGAGACTCAATTTCCTTGGCCTGAAGAGCCAGAAGTTCCTCTCTAGCCTTAGTGATCCCAGCTTGGATGAACTTCTTTTGCTCTTCTGACATGGGTTTCAAAACAATGTCCCCGGATTTACATCCCAAAGGTTTGCTCACAATCCCCCTCCATTCCATCAGAGATTATAGTATATATTCAATAAATCTCCTAAACAACAAGTCTAGCGTTTGGAAATAATAAGTTTTTTATAGGTATCTAAATGCTCCAATGCAATCCCCGTCCCTTTAACCACACAATAAAGTGGGTCTTTGGCCAAAACTGCCTTCACACCAATACGACGAAAAACTAATTCCGGCATATTGCGAAGTTGAGATGTTCCCCCAGTCATTATAATTCCTTGGTCAATAATATCTGATGAAAGTTCTGGTGGAGTTTCTTGTAAAACTTCCTTGATTGCTTTTATCATTTCTCTTAAATCTTTACTGATGGCTTTGACAATTTCATTTGTTTTTATTTCTACACTTCGTGGAAGTCCTGTAACAAAATCTCGTCCTTTTATCATCATAGAAAGTTCTTCATCCAGAGGAATTGCTGAACCAATATTTATTTTTATATCTTCTGCTGTTTTATCACCTATACCAAGATTGAACATCTTTTTTATATAATCGGTAATTGCATAATCAATTTTGTTTCCGGCACATTTAACCGAAGTAGACGCCACAATACCTCCGAGAGAAATAACCGCTATATCTGTCGTTCCCCCACCAATATCTACTATCATGTGCCCCAGGGCTTCGTGAATTGGAATACCCGCACCTATAGCAGCAAGAATTGGTTCTTTGACAACATATGCGTTTTTTGCTCCCGCTCGTATAGCCGCTTCTATCACTGCTCTGCGTTCTGTAGAAGTCACTCCTGCTGGTACGGAAACTAAAACTTCTGGTTTAACAAAATTCCATTTGCCTAGTGCTTTATCCATATAATAACGAAGCATTGCCTCGGTTACTCTATAATCAGCTATGACACCATCTTTCATTGGACGATAAGCTACGATGTTTTCCGGTGTACGACCTATCATTTCTTTGGCTTCAATACCTATGGCTAAAATACGATTATCCTCTTCGGAAACAGCAACCACAGATGGCTCATTTAGGACAACTCCCCTACCTGGAACAAAAACCAATATATTAGCCGTACCGAGATCTATGCCTAGTTTTTTTGAGAAAATGCTCATATGGTCTATAATAGACCTATACTATAACTGATATGGAAGATAATGTAAAAACCCACATTAAAGAAAATGAATTCCTATATACAACTATTATTTTGGCTGTTTTGATTATTGTTTTGATTATTTTTGGTTATAAAAAAGGATATAGATTTCAAGAAAATTTTATGATTGGTAAACTCGGCTCTTTATCTCTTGTGATTGCTATGCCTCAAACAAATATTTTTATTGATGAAAATAAAAAAATTGTAACCTCGCAAGAAAACGAAATTGTAAAATTTTCACTATCTCCAAGAGAACATACTATTATAATTTCTCGCGATGGATATTTCCCTTGGAAAAAAGATTTCCTTATGCAAAGTGAAGGAAATATAAATTTTTCACCGGTTTTTGTTTCCAGTAATCCGTCTGGGTCTATCATCACAAAAAACGATCCAGAGTTTTGGAAAATTAGAAATAAAATTATCATTGACCCATTGCCAACAAAAAATACTCCTCGTATTTCAAAAGACGGTTTAGTCAAACTTTGGATAGATGGTAATGCTGTAAAAGTAGAGATTGCAAGTAATATGGGTTCAACAACACCTCCACAGATAAAAACAGTAATACAACCAGATTCGGCTATACGAAATTTATATTTTTATAAAGACAGATCCGATGTTATTGTGTTTTCAATAAATAATTCTATATACGCCATAGAGGTAGATAAAGAAGGTACACAAAATTTCTTACCAATATATAAAGGCACAGCACCTAGTTTTATTGAGGGTGATTCAAATTATATTTATGTGTTAGATGGTGAGACACTGATGCAGGTGATTATTTAACCATGAATCAAAAATTTCTTTCTCGTTGTATCTCTCGTGGAGCACGGATATTTTTCTGCTGAAAAATTCCTCGAGCTCCCTCCGTCGAGCGTCGCTAGTCTCCACTCGAGACACAACTCAACGAAATTTTTGATTTTCTATTTGTTTTTTATAAAATATCATTTTGACTTATATTAAATGTTTGTGTTATAACTTGGCAGGAGGTTACTCATGATTTTGTGGTTGATGGTCATCACCCAGATGGTTGTTTGGGCTTGGTTTTCGCTCAAGGGCGGTAGGTTGAGTGACAAAAAGTTTCTCATTTTTACCGCTGGTATGCTCATCGGGCAATTCGGCACCGGTATCGAAACGTACCAACAGGCCGCCTGGCGATCGTTCGTTGTCCAAGTATATTTTTTCATATTCACAGCCCTGGGTGGAATCCAGAGATTCAAGCAAATGAGAAAGGCTTCTTGGCGTATCATGAGAAATGACGGTTGGTAACCACTTCCCGTTTACCATGGACAACTTAAAGAGTTTAGTCGTTTCTGTATACTGAAATGGCAGCACCCCCTCTCTGACAACAGTTGAGGGTGTTTTTTGTTTTAAAAAAACCAGAAAACCCTGCCGACGGGTTTTCTGTTATAATGCCCCTATGCGCATAGTTACGGTTATTCCAATCAGTAAAGGTATAAACAAAGACACCCTGACCTATTTCACACAAAAAGATGTGACCGCTGGTTCTATTGTTTCTATTCCCCTACGAAAAAAAATGGCTTTTGGGTTAGTTGTAGATAGTAAGATTGCTCAAGAAATGAAATCTGAACTGAAAACACTGACATTTAATATTAAAAAAATAGACAATATTGAAACTCGTTCCTTCGTTTTGGGTTCATTTATAGAAAGTGCACAAAAAATTGCAGATTATAATGCATCTAGTGTCGGGGCTGTTTTATCCGCTCTTATTCCAAAAACAATATTGGAGGGAAGTAAAAATTTATCATACACACCAAAACCTGCCCGCCCTCCCGAGGAGGGAGCAGGTGGGGAAAAATTAAACAGAGTATTTTATGAAACTGTTCTACTACAATCCGATGATGATGAGCGTTACGCAACATATAGAGGTCTTATTCGCGAAGAATTTGCAAAAAATCGCAGTGTTTTTTTCTGTTTGCCCGGGGCCGAAGACCTGCTCAATGCAAAATCTACACTGGAAAAAGGTATAGAAAAATACACATATTTACTTCATTCTAGTTTATCAAAAAAAGAAATCATTTCAGTTTGGCAAAAAGTTATTTCAGACCCACATCCAGTCCTTATTATTGCTACGGGGTTATTTTTGTCTCTACCTAGGAATGACCTGGGAACTATTATTTTAGAAAAAGAAAGTTCTCGCGCCTACAAAATGCAAACTAGACCATTCATAGATATTCGTACAGCAGTAGAAATGATAGCTAAACAATTAAACATTCGTTTGGTTTTGGGCGATATGCTTTTGCGTACTGAAACATTGTGGGAAGAAAAAAATGGTGTTTATACGGCTCTATTACCTCTTAAATTTCGCTCCCTTAGTACAGCAGATTGTGAACTTTTGGACATGAGAGCCCCGCAAGATATGAAGAAAAAAGAATTTAAAATATTTGATGAAAAGTTAAAAAAACTGATTTGCGAAGCAAAGGAAAATAACGAGCATACTTTTTTATTTTGTGGTCGTAAAGGTCTTTACCCACAAACTGTTTGCAGTGATTGTGGCACAGTAGTTGTTTGTAAGAATTGTAATACACCAGTTGTTTTATATAGTAAAAAAAATAGCAGTCAAAATAAAAATTTATTTGTCTGTCATCATTGTGGAGAAAGACGTGATGCGGAAGAGCTCTGTGTCCATTGTAAGGGATGGCGACTAAATCCGCTTGGAATTGGCGTAGACAGAGTTGTGGAAGAAGTTAACTCAATCGTTAAGGATGCAAATATAATAGTAATAGATAAAGAACATATTTCTACACACAAACAAGCTGTTAAGGCTCGTGATTTATTTTACAAAACCCCTGGTAGTATTATGGTTGGGACAGAAATGGCACTAACATATTTAAATGATAAAATTGAAAACGCGGCAGTGGTTTCTTTAGATTCATATTTTTCAATTCCAGATTTTCAAATAAATGAAAAAATATTTCATATTTTACTAACACTTAGAGCACTTAGCCAAAAACGTTTAATATTTCAAACTCGTCAAGAAAACGCAAAAATGTTTGATTATGCTCTACGTGGAAATCTTATTGATTTTTATCGCGATGAGATAGAGGAACGTAAATCTATTGGCTATCCCCCATTTACCACATATATTAAAATAACTATTGAAGGAGAAAGAGATGCTATTAAAAAAATTATGAGTGAAACAATTGAATTTATGAAACCTTATGATGTTTCAATGTTTGACGCTTTTAACCCTGGAAGTAAATCAAAATATACAATACATGGGTTGATTTCTTTACCAAAAGGCAAGTGGGTAGACAGGGTTCTTCTTGATAAACTTCGCTCACTCCCTCAGCAATTTATGATTAGGATAGACCCGATAACACTTTTATGATAGTTTAAATACAACAAAATGAATCCCGTACGAAATTTATGCAGTTTGTCTTACGGGAAATATATTAGTAAATTATAGTTAATAATAAATAAAGGTGAAAAAATAACTTTTATTTCGTACGGGATGAAGAAAATTTTACAAAAAGAAGCCCCAGTATTGCGAGAAATAAGCCAAAATATACCGCTTAATTCCATTCATTCGCCCAAAATTAAGAAAATTATAAAAGAAATGAAAGTGGCTTTGGCCTCTCAAGATGATGGTGTCGCTTTGGCCGCTATACAAATCGGATACCCACTTCGTATGTTTGTGGTCTCAAAGAAGGTCTTTGAGATTAGTAAAATAGCCAAAAAAGGTTCTAGTGAGACAGCCAAAGAAGGTATTGCCAAAAACGGTTCTATTGATACAGCCAAAGAAGGTCTTACTGAGACAACCAAAAAAAATTTAGATGAGACAAATTCAATAACAGATGCTATTTTTATAAACCCTGTGCTTAAAAAAATATCAATTTATATGGAAAAGTTAGCCGAGGAAATAAAGCAATAATTCAAGCTTGGGATGAGCACGGCAAAAAATTTGAAAGAGGTGGTGTAGGTCTTTTAGCCCAAATATTTCAACATGAAATGGATCATTTGGACGGTATTTTGTTTATAGATAAAGCAAAATATGTAGAAGAAATTCTTCCAGAAAAAAAATCTGTGCAAAAAATATGAAAAAAATAATTTGGGCATTTTTTGGTACTTCCAATTTCTCTGTCATAATACTTGATGAATTAAAAACAAATGGTTTTATTCCTACACTCATTATTACAACCGAAGATAAACCGAAAGGCAGAAAACTTATTTTAACACCACCAGAGGTTAAGATTTGGGCAGAAAAAGAAAAGGTTCCTTATATACAACCTAAAACCCTAAAAAATCCTGATGTTGTTGAAATTATAAACAAATATGCTCCAAAAGGGTTTGATGTTTTTGTTGTGGCTTCATATGGGAAAATTATTCCACAAAGTATTTTAGATATACCAAAATATCAGACTTTAAATGTTCACCCATCATTATTACCAAAGCTTCGCGGAGCTTCACCTATTCAAAATGCCATATTAGGAGAGAGTGAAACTGGAGTAACTATTATGCGACTTGATGCGGAGATGGACCACGGCCCTATATTAGCTCAAGAAAAAATAGTGCTAACCGAGTGGCCACCTTATGCCGAAGATTTAGAAAAATTATTGGGGAAAAAAGGGGGAAAACTTCTAGTTGAAACGTTATCAGAATGGGTAGACGGAAAAATAAAAGAGCAAGAGCAAGAACATAATCTTGCCACCTATTGTCAAAAGATTCAAAAAACTGATGGAGAATTAAATCTAAATGACAATGTTGAAATTAATTTAAGAAAAATTCGTGCCTATCATATTTGGCCTGGAGCTTATTTTTTTGATGATAATAAAAAACGAATCGTTGTAAAAAAAGCTCATATAGAAAATGATGGGCTTATTTTGGATAGAATTGTGCCTGAAGGTAAAAAAGAAATGGGCTATAAAGATTATTTGAACGGCAAGAAAAGATAAAATTAATTCAAATATTGACCAAAACTAGACTGTGGATATAAATTTTCCGCCACAGCTTCAGCTTTTTGCATTATATATAAAAGCCCAATAATTATCATCACACATCCAAATACAAAAGATACTAAAAATGGATTCGCCTTTTTGTTTAATTGATCAAGATTAATCATTTTTTTCTCCTAAAATCAACTCTTTTTAATAAATCTTTAATTCTGGTAGCCCCTTTTCTCCACAGAGTTTTATATTTATTTTTTCTAGAAACAATAGCTCGCTCTGATTCATCACGCACAATATCAATTGCAGTATATAAATCTATTTCTTCTGCTACTACATAAATCTGTTTATTTCCTGGTTGAACGATATTAATTTCTGCTCTGAATATATCCCCTGTATTATGGTGTTTGGTTGTTCTACCTATTTCTACCTCACACAAAATTTCATTTTTTGTATCCAAAAATTTTTCAAGTGTGGATATTTTTTTAGAAACATATTCATCTATAGCTGGTGTAATATCAAAATTTTTTGATCTGATTTTAATTTTCATCCCGTACGAAATAAAAGTTATTTTTTTGCTTTTATTTTCATTAACTATAACTTACTAATTTACCTCCCGTAAGACAAACTATATAAATTTCGTACGGGATTCATCTCCACTTATTGTAACATCCACAAACAAAAAACTCCAAGTTTAGATAAATTATTGCATTCTTACATATTTTTGTTATCCTTTATATATTCTGCGATAGCTCAGTCGGTAGAGCGCCTCCCTGTTAAGGAGGATGTCCCAGGTTCGAGCCCTGGTCGCAGAGCCATCAAAAAATAACCTTATAATACAAGGTTATTTTTTGATACCCCAGACATGGTTCAGAACTTTTATATTAAATATTCCCTACTATAAAATAACATTAAACAAATACCCGGTAAATATAATTCCCATTCCAACTATTCCAGCAAAAATAATTATTAGTTTTATTTTCATCACTTTTTTTAAAATCATAAATTCTGGTAGTGACAACGCAGTGACTGACATCATAAAAGCAAGTGTGGTGCCCATAGATACACCTTTTTCGGTTAGTGCAGACACGAGTGGTATAACTCCGGCGGCATTTGAGTAAAGTGGAATACCGATAAGAACAGCTAGAGGTACAGCATACCATTTACCGCTTCCAGCATATTTAGCCAGGAAATCAGCGGGTAGATACCCATGTATCCATGCCCCCACCCCAATTCCAACCAGAATATACGGCCAGACTTTTTTTAGAATATCCAGTGTGTAATCCTTGGCATATTCGATTCTCTCTTTTCTTGTCATACTAGGCAAATCTATATTACCATTTACAGAATTTTGATAAACAAAAGACTCAACCAAATTTTCCACTTTTAGCTGACCTATTACTATTCCCGAGAGGATGGCGATAATAAGACCACTGACAATGTACATTAGGGCGATTTTCCAACCGAAAAGTCCAAGAAGTAGAACCAAGGCTACCTCATTAATCATTGGAGAAGCTACAAGAAAAGAGAATGTTGTTCCTAGTGGCACTCCAGCTTGGATAAACCCGAGAAATAGTGGTATAGCCGAACAAGAACAAAACGGAGTGATGATCCCTAATAGTGAAGCCAGAATGTTCCCAATATATTTATTTTTGTGAGACAAAATTGTTCGTATTTTTTCTGGTGGCAGATATGAACGGATAATTGAAACTGCAAAAATAATGATGGATAGGAGAATAAATATCTTGATAGTATCAAAAACAAAGAAGTTAACTGCACTCGCAAGAAGCGTCTTTGGAACGATATTTAAGAGACCGTATGTAAACCAGTCAGCAAATAGTTGTATGGGGTAAAATATATCCATTGTATTTTATTAACATTTACCACCACAACTACACCCCCCTGATTTATCTTTTTTATCTTCTATAACTGTGTCCGAACAACCTTTTTTGATAAGTTCTTTAATTTTTTCTTTATCTTTCGGCATACCAACAAAAACCGGCTTCCCGTTAATTGCTAAAACTGGGCTGGACATAAGACCCATAGCGACGATCTTTTGAACATCTGTTATGTATTCCACTTCAGTCTTTATACCCATTTCAACTATAACTTCCTTCGTTAACTCATATAACTTCTTGCAGGTTGGACAACCTGAACCTAGCACTTGGATTTGTGATTCCATATTTTTATATTATTGTTTCTGTTAATGCTAATTGATAATTTTTGATAACCTTTTCGTTTCGTGAATAAAGAATTTTCGTGCCATCTCTCCTGCTTTTTATAAGTTTTAGATCTTTAAGAACCTTTAGGTGATGTGAGCTTAAATTTTGAGGTAACTTCAACTTGGGATGTATCTCACACGCACATTTTTCTCCTTTTTTAAGAAAACTTAAAATAGCCAGACGATTTGGTTCGGCTAGTGCTGTAAGGTAAGTTTTGATGTCTAATTTATTGTTCATAGAAAATACTATATCAATTAATATTGATATAGTATCAGTAACTAGTCTGAAATACAATTTTGCCTGTGTATATCCTACTGCGTCAACATTATTCTGAAGTGTAAATTTTTATAATAATGCTAGAATTCCGCTAAACTGCAGCTCACTTTTGATTCCGGACCAGTTCGCTATCCTGAATTTCTCTATCAAAGAGTTCCAAACCTGTCTACCAGACAGAGCACGAGGAGCCCCGCAAGGGGCTTTTCTCGTGCTCTGCGAATTCAAAACGAAGTTTTGAATAAGGGCTCGAACAAATCCATGGTCTACTGACGCATCGGCGTCTGTCGCGGATTTGCGTTTTCAATTTCAATGAACAACGGTGAATTGAAATTGAAAAAGAGATCCCTGGTCACAGAGGCGGTTTTCTTTTACTCAAAATCAAGTTACCTACCTGCGCAGGCAGGTAATTTTTACTTTCTCTTGTTATAATATAAACATATGAGAAAATTTTTCCAGAGATTGGCATTAAAAATGGGTTATGAGGTGAAAAAGTTGTCGTTACCAGAGTATGATCAAACTAATCCTTTCTATGTTCAACAATATTTACTTAGAGATGTAAATACACCAGTAATATTTGACGTCGGCGCGGCAAACGGAGAAACAGTAGTAAGATATGAGAAAATATTCGTTCAATCCGAAATTTATTGTTTTGAACCGTTTAAAGAATTTTTCGAAAATTTAAAAAATAATCACAAAAACGTCCGAGCTTATAATACAGCACTGGGAAATAAAAATGGTAAAGTAAATTTTCATGTCAATCCATCTTTGGGATCAAGTTCAATTTTACCTACAGACAAAAGAGGCCCTGATAACTGGTGGGCCGGTGTTTTGGAAACCAAAGAGATAATCGAAATTCCTATAATGACTTTGGACAAATTTACTAGAGATAACTCGATTGACCATATTGATATATTGAAGTTAGATACCCAAGGCACAGAGTATGAAATTATTGAAGGAGCAACTGAGACACTAAAGAAAACAAAACTTATATTCACAGAAATTACTGTAATACCAACATACGAAGGGCAAAAAGAGATTGATGAAATAATAAAGATACTGCGCCTTAATGGTTTTTATATACATAACTTCTATGATATTTGGCTAGGTAAAGGGAAAAATCGTGGCAGAATTAGGCAATTAGATGCAATCTTTTTAAACGAGAAGTTTTTCCCAAAATAATATCTTTCGGCCTGTATTATTCTATTCTACTGAACCACATTTTCATCCTTATCTACCACTACAGCAGTATCGTTTCATGAGGTGTATGGACGCGAAAGCCAAAACCTACAAGCCAATTAGTAGACAACGTACGGTAAATGTGGTATTTTTAATTTTGGAAGAAACCAGTTTGGAAAGGAGCCCAACATGCGGAGAATGATGTTGTTTGTCGTCGCAGCTTTATTTCTTGTGGCAGGCACTGCGTTTGCTCAGGAAAGCCCGAGGTGGAGCATCGATTTCATGCTCGACACCGGAAGAACGTCGAGTGACTACAAAACCACTCCACGCGAGGGGTGGCAGAAGGACTTTCAGCCCCCAGGAAGGAGCATGAAGGTTTCCACGATGAATCCGACCCATTCCTCAACGACCATTCGGCTCGGTCTCAGTTTTGACATATTGAGAACCAAGTCTGGCTGGCGTCTGCGTGTGCCCATTTCCGAGCAACTCGCAGGGTGGTCCGGCAGTTACATCAATTCGTTTGGGCAGGAGGAATTGGCCAAAGCGACAGCCGATTGGTGGGACCCCGTCACAGTGAGTGATGTGGTGGTCAAGCGGTATGTACCGCGCATCGGCCTTGAGGTCGTTCGCGGCCGCTTCATGTTTGGGGTCTCCGGTCAATACTTCACAGTATCGGAGAGACAGTTCAGAGGTGTGGACTGCTCTGGATGTGTCAACACTTCGAAAGTTATCAGTTCGAAGGATACAACCGGGATCAGCCCACGCCTTGAGTTCTACTACGGTCCGTTCGGCGGCTTCTACGAGCTGCCCGGCGACAAGATATCTCGGTTTGGCTTCATCTTCCGGGTTCGCACATCGGACCTTATCGGGATGTGACCGACCTTATCGGGATGTGACTACTTAACCCCGTGTGCTCGCGCACACGGGGTTACTCTATTTAATTTAGATGTTAAAATTTGTAAATATAAAAATGGTTGCTGGCCCGTTTCCACGGATGCATAGAAATTTTCTATCTGACAAGATGAGAAATTTTGAGGGGAATCATCCAACCCGCGGGACTAATCACAACACAAAATTTTCTAAAATATTGGACTTCCCCCCGTTCCCTACCCGCGGAGCAGATAATCATTTATAATATACCCATGGTCATAGACATAGAACTAACTCTTAATAGGTTTGGGTTTGGGAAAATTTCTGAAAATAAATTTCAGTTGTTTTGTTTTAGATTCTCAAAATGGAAAATCCCAAACAAATACTCCATCTCTTTTGAAATAAACTGGAAGACAAGTGAGATTAAAGATACCTAGCCCTTTTATCCTTTTATCTTTATCCTTCGAAAAGAGCACCTTGGTCGCAGAGTAAAGTTTTTAGCTATATTTCTCCACACAATTTTACCCGTCTGCAAAAGCTATGCTTTAGCATTGCGGGCAGGACGACCCTTTCGTGAGACTTGAATTTTTAGTATAATTTTTATATGAAAAAAAATTATATCATTTTAATAATTCTTGTTTTGATAGCGTTAGTGACTGGCTTAGTTATTTTTAGACCGCATTCCGGCAAAGAGAAGGTAGCCGAGCAAACTTTACCGAAAGATTATAAAAACGCAACGTATATAATTGAAGGACAATCCGTTACCCTTACTAATGGATTATCTGAAATTGAAGCAGCGCCTGGCTCAGCAACAAAAATCATTACCCGTTATTTCGGCAATGAAGTTAAGCACGACCTTAACGATGACGGCCGTGAAGATGTGGTTTTTCTTTTGACTCAGGAAACCGGCGGTAGCGGTGTCTTTTACTATATTGTCGCTGCCTTAAATACTCCGGACGGCTATATCGGTTCGCAAGCTGTTTTCTTGGGTGACCGTATTGCCCCACAAACGACACACATGGATGAAGGAATAACGTCAAAGGGAACCAACAGACAAAATGTTATTGTTGTTAATTATGCCGTTCGTTTACCGGGGGAGCCGTTTACTGCCAGACCTTCATTAGGTAAAAGTATGTGGCTTAAACTCGATCCGGTTACAATGCAGTTCGCCGAAGTAGCACAAAATTTTGAAGGCGAATCCAGATAAAATTAAAACTTTTTTATTTTGTGTTATTATAAATATATGAAAAAAATAATTACAACACAATTTATAGTTTTACTTATTGGAACTGTTTTTGCTTGGTATAATTTTTCAAGAGAACTTATTGATTGGTCTGCAAGTCGCGCCTGCACCACAGGATGCGCGACGGGTTTAGTTAATCCATTTTTTACTCCTTGTTTTTACGGAGCAATATTTTTCACTATTGCTTTTGTTTTGAGTATCTTTATTTTGAAATATAAAAATAGAGATTACCAGCAGATTTAGTGCGCGGATAAATTTGCAAATAATTTTAGTTTATGGTTTAATACTTAACGGATCGTTCCCCCCTCCAACCCAACCTTATAGCAAAGGAGACTTATGCTCAGAGGAAATCTGGGACTATCTGCCATCAGGGAAGTTGATGATATTGCTGGCAGTGCCACTCAGGAACACGAATTGTTTGTGCGAATCAGAATTTGCCAAGCAAGAGTGATCTTAGACAACGCTGAAACCAGCCCAGGTCAGCGTGTGTGTCGGGATTGCGGAGATGAAATCTCGCAGAAACGACTGATGGTCGTTCCCGGTGCAATTCGTTGCACCACCTGTGAAGGAATATGGGAGAGGACTCACCCGAAGATTCCTCCTCCTCGTCACTTACAAAGTCGGTAGTAGTCCCCCCGCCCCATCCTTTTGAGATCTACCGGCTGGATCCCAGCCCAGCCGTCGCCGCCTCGTCGTCGTAACACCGTCGTCGAGGCTTTTCTCTTGTAAAAAACAAATGTGGTAAAAATTTTTTGGTGTATAATAATAAAAGTTATTAACTTAAGTTCATTATTATGCTTAAAAAATCAATCTATTCAAACTATTTCATAAAAATAATATTTCTTTTTACACTTATTGTTTTACCGTCTGTTCTCTTCGCAGCTTCTGCCTCCATTCAATATTTTTCTCCTAGCACCATCGTCTCTGTTGGTGGTGATGTTTTTTTCAGAATTAGCCCCGAGGGTTTCTCTGGTGCTATCACATATATAGTAAGTGACACGTTTTCAGGAACTAGTGTTTCTAGCTCAAACATAGATAGTTCCGGAACATTTATTTGGAAACCTGCAACTCAAGATATTGGCACTCATAATATTACAGTAAATCTATCGGATCAGTTTAGTAATACTGCATCCGTCTCGCAACAAATTATAGTGCCTGTAATTCCAACAGTTACAATTAGAAATGTCTTTCCTAGTTCTTCGGTTAATGTAGGACAAACTATTTTCTTTAGTACACTCGTAACTGGATTTACAAATCCAATATATTCAATTACTGATTCAATTTATACTTCAAGTCTAACTCCAACAAACATGAATTCTTCCGGTGATTTCAGTTGGACACCAAAATCTTGGGATGTCGGAAGCCATAATATAACTATAGTTGTGACAGATAATTCCGGACGAAGTGCCACAGCTATTCAAAGTATAATCGTAGGAGTGGCTACTACAACCATAGAATTGCTTTCCCCAGGAAACACTGTCACCTCTAGACAAAATGTCACTTTCAAAGTTACACCGATAAATTTTACCAATCCCATATATACCCTAAGTGATTCCGTTTCAGGAAGTAGTATTAATAGCGGAAATTTAAATGCTCTTGGAATTTTCAATTGGACACCAACACCAAGTGATTTAGGTACTCATTTAATTACAATAAGAGTAAGTGATGCTTCTGGAAGTATTTCTACTATTTCGCAACAAATAACCGTAACTAATCCTAGAATTGATATAAAATCTGCAAGCCCTAGCACAACCATAGGTGTAGGAGTAACATTATCTTTCAATGCAACTTCAACTGGACTTATAACCCCACGTTACACAATTAATGATTCGTTTGGTGGAACTAGTATTTCTAATAGTAATATAAATTCATCTGGAGAATTTAGTTGGACCCCAAAAAGCATTGATATTGGAGTACACCCCATAAGAATATTAGCAACGGATAATTTTGGCAGTAATGCAAGTACCGAAATGTTAATAATAGTTAAAGCTTCATCAAGCGCAACAATTTCTTCCCCTACAAATGCAGGAGTTGTCACGGTAAATACTCCGACTACTGCGGTAAATTATACCTTTAATAAATCTCTTTCTGTTGGATCGTCTGGTGCAGATGTCTCCGCCCTCCAAGTAATCTTGAAACAACAAGGATTTTTATCTACAGATGTAACCGGATATTATGGAAGTTTGACAGAAAAAGCAGTTAAAGATTTTCAATCTTCGCGTGGGTTAGAGGCTGTGGGTTTTGTAGGCCCAGGGACAAGAACCTCTTTAAATAATTTGCAAAATATAAATACAAATGCGGGTACAAATACTACCACTAACACTACAGCTAATTCAAAATATACATTCACTAAACCATTAACTATTGGTTCAACTGGTACAGAAGTTTCTGAATTACAGAAAAAATTAACGAGTTTAGGTTTATATTCTGGACCTATAACTGGCACTTTCGGTCCATTAACTCAAACGGCTGTTAAAAAACTCCAATTAGGACATAATTTGGAACAGATTGGAAGTGTAGGCCCCGCAACACGAACAGCACTAAATAGCGAAATATAGAAAGATAATGTTCATTTAACCTTTACAAGTCTGACTTTGTAGAGTACTATTTATATTGGAAATTATGGATACAACCGAGTTCGGGCGGTATCCCGAATAATCAGCGGATTAGAGGGCAACATGGGGTCAGAAGAATTCCGTCATGTTCCAGTCCTGGTCGCTAGAGATTTGGCGAATGCCGTCATTGCGCGAGCCCTCGCCGACGCACTCAACCCGACCAACTCTCTCAAAGTCCGCGAAGATGCCAAGGAGTTCCTCAGGCGCGACAACACCACCTGTACGATGTATTGCGCAAAGGCAGGTATCGACCCGCGGAGCATCTGTCTCCGCTAGGCGAGCTTGCTGTTCACCGGCCTCCGTCCCGATTTTTGGGGCGGAGGTTGTTCTTTTAATTACATTTGTTCTTTAGGAACACAATCCTTGCAAGATTTTTTGTGTGTAAATACTAAATAAACAGCAGATAATCCAACTAAGATATAAATGAGTTTAGCTAACATGGAACCAACTCCAAAAACACTGTCCACCAAATTATAACCAAAACCCACTAAAAGCCAGTTCAATCCTCCGATTACTAGAAGAGTGAAACTGACCATGTGTAATATTTTCATATAATAAAAGTTAACTAATAATACTACTTAATTATACCAATTCTTATTTAAAATAACTATTTCTTTGTGTGTATTACTCTAAATTACACATTGCTAGATAATTTATTGTCACTACTCTTGTTTTGATGACTAAATATTATTCTACTAACTTCCTCCGGGTGTCTTACTATCGACATAAAAAATTCTTGGTTATTTTCACTAGCAGTTTGAACTCTAATATTTCCAAATTTTAAAAGTGTTGGAATAAAACCCTCAATATCTAAAGTCACATCCTGAACTTTATCAAAGCGCAGATTTGAAATCTCTCTGTGAAAAAGATTCTTCTGTTCTATAATAATAATACGTTTTTCAGTTACATACCAAACATCTAGATAATATTTTGTCCATCCGATAAAGAAAGAAATCCAAAGGAAAAGTACCCATAATGTATATAAAAACAAAAATAAAGCTGATTTATTTCCGAAAAAATTTATATTATTTATATTAAGTAATGTGGGTACAAATGTTTTTAATACAACAAATAATACAAAAGGTAATGCAGCAATAAATAATAAAGCTAAGGCCTGCCCAACAAAAACAATCCAATGTTTACGAACTTCAAGAATAACATGTTCGTCTAATTCCAAGTGTAATGCTTTATATGACATGATTTAAAGATAATTTAAAGCTAAAAAAGAGGTTGTAAACAAGACTATAGAAACAAGAATAAATACTGTTTCAGCTAGTAAAATAGCACCACTACGCATTCCATATTCTGACCAGTGATATAAAAGCACTATAGAAACAATAGTATATATTATAAAAAATAAAAACAAAATAATTAAAAGTATTGGTGTATTCGTCAAGAAAGATGTTAGGAAGCTCGGAAATGCAGGAACTATAAATTGGGATGTTTCCATGTGTTTATTGTATCAAATTATTAAAATCTATTCATTGTTGACGAAGAAATTCCTTATAATCTTATTTAATATGAAATATAGAAACACAAGTAAAAAAACGCTGATGGTAATGAAAGCTGCAGTGTTTAAATATCCATCTATTTTTATATATGAACCTCCAACATAATAACCCACAAGTAATAAGACGAGTGTTTTTGGGATAGTCCCTAGTAGACTAACTCCTATATATCGAAAAAAATTTATTCCGGCAATTCCTGCGGTTATTTGTATAGCTGTACCCATTCCATGAAGAACTTTTGCTGAAAGAACCGTTTTGATTTCGTGTTTTTTAAAGTGATTTTCGATAGATTCTTCACTTTTTTCATTGTAACCCAAAAAATGTCCGTATCTTTTTACCCAAGAAGATTTTCGCCAATATTTACCAATGGCATAATGGAAAGCATCCCCTGTTAAATCACCAATAACCAATAAAATATAAATTATGTAAATATTTAATAAACCTAGGTATACAAGGAACCCAGAAATTATGGTGATAATAGGACCTTCCAATATAGCAATTGGGAAAATAAACAAATATCTATATTGTTCAAAAATAATCAAAACATCCGATAGAGATATAAACATCACATAATAATGTCAATTTTTCACAGAAAAAACAACTATTGTGACGATAAAATTTGACTTGTAAGAGAAAATTTGCTTTAATTAACCCATTCATCGCCGGCTATGGCCGGTTTTTAGATAAAAACAACTAATATGCAAATCAGGAACATAGCAATAATAGCCCACGTTGACCACGGTAAAACCAAATTAACCGATGCTCTTATGCGTCAAACTGGAATGGTTACTGTGGAAGGTGCCACAATGGACTCAAACGCCCTTGAACTAGAGCGTGGTATTACCATATATTCAAAAAACACATCCATATATTACCCTCCAAAAGATTCAGGACGAGAGGTTACAAAAATCAACATTGTAGACACTCCCGGACATTCTGATTTTGGTTCCGAAGTAGAACGAGTTCTTCGTTCTATTGATACTGTATTACTTTTAGTTGATGCTCAAGAAGGACCAATGCCCCAGACACGATTTGTTTTGAAAAAATCTTTGGAACTGGGATTGAAGCCGATTGTTATTATAAATAAAATAGACAAACCGGCAGCTAGACCAGAAGAAGTGCATGAGTTGATTCTTGAATTATTTCTTGAATTAGGCGCCAGTGATGAACAATTAAATTTTACAACTGTTTATGCTGTGGGACGAGATGGTATAGCCAAAATGAAACTAGAAGATGAAAGTAAAGACCTGACTCCCCTACTTGAAACAATATTACGAGAAGTTCCTCCGGCTTCGGGAGATAAAAATTTACCAGCCAGATTACAATCATTTAATTTGGCCTATGATAATTTTCTTGGACGTCTTGCTGTCTGTCGTGTATATGAAGGCACAATTAAAAACGGTGATGTCGTCTTTGTAAAGCAACATCACTCTTCGACAAGCTCAGAGCAAGCAAATTCAGATCAAAGCAAAATTATTTCAGGAAAATTAACAAAACTTTTTAGCTTCGAAGGAATAAAAAGATTGGAAATAGAAGAAGCTACTGCCGGAGATATTGTTATGGTAGCCGGACTTCCTACTGTATATATTGGAGACACTATTTGTAAAGATGAAAATGCCGAGATGCTTCCTTCCATAAATATAGACGAACCAACCATATCTCTAAACTTTCTTGTCAATGATTCCCCTTTTGCTGGACGCGAAGGTAAGTATGTTACAGGGCGACAAATTCGCGAGAGATTAGAAAAAGAATTGGAAATAAATGTTGGTTTGAAAATTGATTGGAATGATGATTCTCCCACTGGAGGATATACAGTATATGGTCGTGGCGAATTACATATTGCTATTCTCTTGGAAAATATGCGTCGAGAAGGTTATGAACTTCAAGTATCTCAACCAAAAGTTATTATAAAAGAAAAAGATGGAATAAAATTGGAACCTTTTGAGGAAGTAACGGTAGATATTTCGGATGAATTAGCCGGTTCTGTTATATCAAAACTAACCGAAAGAAGAGGAATTGTGATGAATATAAAAAAAGCTCACGGCCACCAAAGAATTATTTTTGAAATTCCCACCAGAGGGTTACTGGGTTATCGTGGACAATTTATAATGGATACAAAAGGACTTGGTATATTAGCTTCTAGATTTATAGAATTTCGTGAATATGTGGGAGATATAAAACATACAAATTTTGGCTCAATGGTTTCAATGGAAGCCGGCAAGGTTTTAGCTTTTGCGCTTGATAACTTGCAACAAAGAGGGACTCTTTATGTCGACCCAGGAACAGAAGTTTATGTAGGAATGGTTATTGGTAATGTTTCAAAAGGAACTGATTTGTCCGTAAATCCAACAAAAGGCAAACAACTAACAAATATGAGGTCAACAAGTTCCGATGGCTCTATATATCTAGCCGCCACCTATAAACTGGATATAGAAAAAGCTATGGAAATAATGTCAGAAGATGAATATATAGAAATCACCCCAAAATCCGTGCGATTGAGAAAGAAGACGATTAAAAAATAAAGTTGTTTATAAATTATTTTCAATATCAAAATCTCCTATATTAGTTCTTTTTATGTAAAAAGTCGTTGCTGTGGCATCAAAAGTGTCCGAAAAATCTGATACAAATTGACGAACATAAAAACCACTTGAAACAGTCATTGAAATTTGGTCAATAATAAATTCTTTTTCTAAATTATTAATCAATAATTCTATCCACTTATTTAATATTTCTTTTTGTCTAAAATCACCAATAACCGATTTAATTTTTGATTTAACATCATTTAATAAATCACTCCCAAACATAGTTCTGCGAGAAACATGGTTCGCATCAAAAATCTCAACCTCATGACTTGGAATTTCAATTTCATGAAGTTTTCCACTTCTTGCCCATTCCAAAAGAGGCAAACCATTAACCGGTCTTGATGAATAAGCCGGATATTTTTGTTCAAATTTTCCAAGTGATTTTTCTAATGCTTTTTTTATTTCTATTGTTGTCGGAATACTTATTTCTTTATTAGAAACCATTCCGAGCACATCTAGAGTGTCTGTAGAAAAACCCCAAAGTGTTTCGAATATGTACGTTTTTTTTAATTCCAGATATTTGTCCTTTTCCTTTATTTCATCTCCCGATAAAACTAAAAGCAGGCCTTCAGCCAAGGGGTCAAGACGTCCTGCGTAAGTCATTGGAACGACAGAATACTCAGGATTTTCCTTCTTAAACCTCATAACGCACTGATTGGGCGTTTCTCCTAGGTTTTTATATAGTAAATGGACTGTATTACTATTTGCACTATTTTTTTCCATATATTCTGATACAATAACCTATAACATGAATATTTCAAAATTGAGTACAGAATGTTATAAAGGTGTCAGAGATTTCTATCCCGAAGACATGGCCGTCCAAAATTACATTTTTAATGTCTGGAAAAAAACAGCAGAAGGTTTCGGGTATCAAGAATACAGCGCCTCAATACTGGAACCGGCAGAGTTATACCGAGCAAAGTCCGGAGAGGAGATTGTAAATGAACAAATGTTTACTTTTACTGACCGTGGTGAACGTGAGGTTGCACTTCGTCCGGAAATGACACCCACATTGGCACGTATGATTGCAGCAAAACGAAAATCTCTTAAATTTCCACTTAGATGGTTCTCTATTCCAAATGTCTTTCGTTATGAGAAACCACAACGTGGTCGCAGACGCGAGCACTGGCAACTTAACTGTGACGTTATGGGAATTTCAGGAATTGAAGCTGATGTTGAAATAATTTCTCTCGCGCACGCTATTATGAAAAGTTTTGGCGCAAAGGATGAAGATTTCCAAATCTGTGTAAATGACCGAGTACTTCTGAATGAAAAGTTTGGTAATCAAGATTTGATTAAGCTACTTGATCACAAAGACAAAATGTCAGCTGATGAATTCGCACAAAAGTGGCTTGAGGTTTCGGGAAAAGAATTTGACACCAATATCACACCAAATGAAACAATTAGTGAACTTTTAAAAAAACTTAATGAACGAGGGGTGCAAAATGCTGTATTCACTCCAACCATCACTCGCGGTTTTGATTACTACACAGGTATGGTTTTTGAAGTTTTTGACACTAATCCAGAAAA
>JAPLZX010000022.1:42599-43592 GCA_026394815.1 Candidatus Zambryskiibacteriota bacterium
TTTGACACTAATCCAGAAAACAAGCGATCACTTTTTGGTGGTGGTCGTTATGACAATTTACTGGAAATCTTTGGCGTAGAACCTGTCCCAACTGTCGGATTTGGAATGGGAGATATCACTATTCGTGATTTTCTGGAAACACACGGATTACCAACTTCTGAAAAATGAGAAAAATAGTTTTTGATATTGAAACGAAAAATATATTTCAAGATGTTGGGTCAAGTGATCCTGTGGATTTGGATATTTCTCTTGTTGGATTATATGATTATGAAACAAACACTTATGATAGTTTCCTTCAGGAAGATTTTGAGCGATTGTGGGATGTTTTAAAAAAAGCTGACATATTTATTACATTCAATGGTGACCATTTTGATATACCGTTACTGAATAAATATTATAAAAGAGCTGGTCGTGGAGACCTTACAAAAATTCGTTCGTTAGATTTACTGAAAGAAATTAAAAACTCTTATGGTAGAAGAATGAAACTGGACCAAATAGCTCAGGGCACTTTTGGTATAGGTAAAAGTGGTGATGGTTTAGAAGCTGTGGCCTGGTGGCGAAATGGAGAAATAGAAAAAATACGCAAATATTGTTTAGATGATGTTCGCATTACCAAAGATGTCTATGAATATGCATTAAAAAATAAAAAATTGATTTTTAAAGAGGGCCCATTTACAAAAGAAATCAAACTTGACACTAAACATTGGGAACCGGTGTCGGAAGTTAAAACAGGAAGTCTGTTTTAATTTATAAATTAAAATTTAAAATTACTATTATTCTATCACTTCCACAGTTCTAGTGGCATATCCCCAGTTACCAGAACCATCAACTGCAGAGTAGACTATGGTGTGAGTAGATGTTGCTGTTGTGTCTATTGAGATGTCGGTCATTGGAATATCGTCTACAGAGAAATGTAAACCTAGGTTGTTGTTTACAATCAGTGGACCTGCTGGGTTTAGTGGGTCTGTGCTTGTGTCTGTGACGGTTGCACCA
>JAPLZX010000004.1:0-4532 GCA_026394815.1 Candidatus Zambryskiibacteriota bacterium
CCAATTTTTTTATTTTTTTTGTGTAAATAGAAAAGACAACTGGTTTTTTGTGGGTTATATGCTGCTTCTAGTGCCGCTAATCCTGGGTTTGCAATAGGTGTAGGAGGCATAGCATACATATATGTATTAAAAGGAGAATCAATATTTTTATCTCCCGATTTTACTTGTGGCCACCATAAATCTTCATCACCTTTTGCATATTGCAAAGTAGCGTCAATTTGTAATTTCATTCCTTTAAAAATTCTGTTCCAAATAATTCCAGAAATAAGTTTCATATCACCATTACCGCTAGCCTCTCTTTGAATAAGAGAGGCAACAATAAGTGCTGTATTTTCGTTTATAACGTTTGTTGATTTTGGTTTTTTAACAGACCCTACCTCTTTACGGTATTCATCTGTCATTGTTTTACTAACCACAACAGGATCACTATCTTTGTGTATTAGGTAGGTTTTTGGAAAATATTGTCCCTCAAGACTTTCTTTTGCATATGCTAGGTGGGCATTGAGAAAATCATTTTTCTGGCTATCATTCCAGCCGAATTTATCTACTAAAATATTGGCCACTTCTTCTTTTCGGAGGCCTTCTCCAATCCTGACTATTTTTACAGATGGGTTGGCCAAACTCTCATAAAAGGATAGGGAAGAAAGTAATGACCAGTCCAGATGATAATAAAACATCATACCTAAAAAAATTCCAAGAGATATGATAAATAAAATAATGGTGTGTCTTAGTTTTATTCTGTCAGAAGTTTGGATCCTGGATTTTTTTATAATCTTCATACTTAGAAAGATTATATCATAAAAAGAATATTATTTAATATAGTTCATGAACTCCATTCTGGTTGATTCATCCTCCTTAAATACTCCTCTTAGGTCTGTAGTTATCATTTCTCCTCCATGCTTTAATACCCCCCTCATTTCTTTGCAAAGATGTCTGGCCTTAATAACTAATGCTAATCCTTTTGGATGCAATTCAATTTCTAGTTCGTCAAGAATGTCTTTTACTAGTCTTTCTTGAATTTGTAATCTAGCAGAATAAAAATCAACAATTCTAGCAACTTTACTTAGTCCAACTATTTTTTTATCAGGAATATAGGCGAAATGATATTCCCCAAAAAATGGTACCATGTGGTGTTCACAGTGAGAAAAAAAATAACCCGAATCCACAATCATTTGATCATAAAAAACACCATCATTATTGTTATCAAAGGTAGTTATGGATGGTTTTTGTTTGATATCATAACCTCTAAAAATTTGTTTCCACATCTCAGCAACTCTTTTCGGAGTATCCTTTAAACCTTCACGATTTGGATTGTCACCAATAACTTTTATTATTTCTTCGATTAATTTTTGGTTCATGTTTTAGATTTAGTAATAAATAAATTTATCCATAAAATATAATAATACATAATACTAGAAATACTAATTATAGTCAAGACCATGTATTGACTTTATTGAAATAGGTGATAGAGTGTACGATTATGAATACTCAGTTTTATGAGTTATTGCAGAGGATAAAAAATCTTAAGTTAAAGAAAAAAACCTACGCCTTATTTGGCAGCGCTCCAATTGTAGTTAGAAGTATAAGAGAATTTTCAAATGATATTGATGTAATTGTCAATGAAGATATATGGAATGAGTACTTAGATAAAAATGGATGGGAATATAAAAAATTTCAAAAAAACAATAGTATAATCGAAGCTATTGTAAGTGGTAAGATAGAGTTTTATAAAAGCTGGGCTCCAGGAGATTGGGATATTCAAGAACTTATTGACAAGGCAGATGATATTGATGGGATTCCATATGTCAATTTAAAAGATGTTTTGGAATGGAAGAAGCTGAATAGAAGACCTAAGGATATGAAAGATATCCATTTGATAGAAGAATATATTAATAATAATTTATAGAGTTAATTATACTTATGAAAAAAGAAAACAGTATAAATAATAAATGGTGGGAAGAAAGAGCGACTATACACGAGAAATCGGAATATTATAATATCGCTGGCCTTATTAATGGTGATATTCGTCTAAGAAATTTTGAAATCGAAGAAATGGGAGATGTTAAGAATAAAAAATTGTTACATCTACAATGTCATATGGGAACCGAAACTCTTTCATGGGCGAGACTTGGAGCAAAAGTTACAGGTATTGATTTTTCTTTGAATGCGATCAAGGTTGCCAAAAGAATTTCAAAGCAGGCGGGGGTTGATGTAAATTACATACATTCAAATGTTTACGACTCACTAAAACATTTTAAGAAGGATTCTTTCGATATAGTTTATGTAAGTGTAGGATCACTTCATTGGTTGAACGATATTAATAAATGGGCGAATGTCGTGTACAATCTTTTAAAACCAGGGGGGATACTCTATATTTACGAGTTTCACCCCGTTTCCTCGGTATTATCGAAAACCGAACCGCTTTTTGAGAGAAATTATTTCTCAACCAACAATGTTTTGTGGGACGAAGAGGGAAGTTATACTGATTCTAAAGTAAAGACGAAAAACAATAAACATATTATATGGGACAGACCACTATGTGAAATTATTAACGCCATCCTAAACGTCGGCTTAAATCTGGAAATATTTAAAGAGAGACATGGGCAGGAAGGCAAACAATTTTCTTACTTAGTCAAAAACAAAAGCGGGTTATGGGTTGTGCCAAAAGGGGTTGGAACATTCCCGTCAACTTTCACATTGAGAGCCAAAAAAAATATTCATGAAAAAAATTAAAGTATGTTTAGTCGGTTTGGGTAATATCGGCAGGGTTCATTTGGACGCATATTTAGACCATAAGGATGTGCAGGTTACGGTTGTTGATACAGACAGATCAGTAATAAAAACAACAAAGAAGTATTCTTTGAAATACGAACACGATCTTACTAACGCACTAAGATCAAACTTCGATATCATCGATATTTGTACTCCCACCGATTTACATTACCAGCAGGTTGAGATGTGCATAAAAAAAACAAAAGCCATTATTTTTTGCGAGAAACCTCTGACGGTCTCCTTGAATGAAGCTGAAANTGGTCCGTTCAGAATTTATCTGACACGGAGAACCAAAAACCTCGTTGGAAAAAGCTGGTTTACAAAAAAAATGGAAGGGAACCTGATCAATGATTTAGGTATTCATGATATCGATTTATCTTTATATCTCACAGGGGAAAAAATAATAGACTCATCTATTAAACATCGCATTAAACGAAATATTATTAAGATTGAGCTAGATCTTTCAAAAGGAAGTAAGATTGTAATTCTTTTGAAACGTGACCTTCCTAAAAAAGATATTAAAGGGGTACAAAACGTATGTGAAATCTATTGTAAAAATAAAAAAATTATTTCTTATCGGTCAAGTAATGAAACGTTAACCATTAATTCGGATAAAATAAAAACAGTCAATGTGAAAGAAAGATTCCCCACAGCGTATTTTAGTGAAATTAAGGCGGTGATTGGTGTAGCCAGAGGGTTGAAAGAAAATGTTTTTCCAAAAACAAGTCAGGTGCTTAATTGCACAAAAATCTTAGAAAATTTGAACATTCAAAATGTAATCGGAGCAGAGAGTTTGTATCAAAGTCCAATAATTAAAAATCCACCGCCATACAAAAGTCCCCTTGGTAAAGACGAATTCAAGGAAGTAGTCAAAAGGATGGTTGGAAAGAATTCGGAATTACCATCGTCTCCTCTTGGTGGTCCGTCAGTTAAAGAATTTGAAAATAAGTTTGCTCGATATATAGGTACAAAATATGCTGTAACCACAACATCGGGTACAACTGCTCTTCATCTTGCGTTAGAGTCTCTCGGTTTAAAAAAAGGATCAGAAGTTTTGATTCCTGCAATGTCGTTTATAGCAACGGCAAATACTGTTATCCAGGCAGGATTAAAAGTTAAGTTCGTAGATATTGATGAGACATATTGTCTTGATCCGGTCGATTTAATGAAAAAAATGACCCCAAATGTTTCTGCAGTAATTGTTGTCCATCTGTATGGTCACCCCGCGAACATGAAAAAAATATTATCCATAACCAAACCATATAAAATTCCTATTGTTGAAGATGCTTGTCAATCTCACGGGGCAACATATTTTGGTAAAAAAACCGGTAATTTGGGGGATATAGGCTGTTTTAGTTTTTATGCATCCAAAAATATGAGTACCGGGGAAGGGGGGATGGTAGTCACAAATAGTGAAAAAATTAGAAACAAACTATTATCTTTAAAATCACATGGAGATTCAAATGGCAATAATTCGCCGTATTCGTATGATGGCATTGGTTATAATTATTCAATGACCACTATGCAGGCGATTATCGGGATAGTCCAGTTAAAAAAATTAAATAAATTAAACAGGTACAGAAAACAGATGTTCGATGAATATTATAAAAATCTTCTTGACCTTCCACTGGTGTTGCCTAAGGTCGTAAAAAATGTAAAAAGTGCCAATCATTTGTTTCCTGTATTAATTCCCGAGATCATTAAAAACAAACGAGACCGAATTGTTGAAGATCTAAAATCTGAAGGAGTTCCGTTGAGTG
>JAPLZX010000004.1:4549-12994 GCA_026394815.1 Candidatus Zambryskiibacteriota bacterium
CGTTGAGTGTTGCATACCCGGCACCCATGTACAAAGCTCCGCAGTTTCTTAATCTTGGTGCTTATTGCCCACACGCAGAAGATATTAGCTCGAGAATGATAACTCTTTTCACAGACACAAACATCCCCAAAATCCTGGTGCCTAAGATTAAAATAGCTTTTAAGAAGGTATTAAACCGCTATTTGTATGAAAAAAATTAATAGTAAAAACATTATTATTTCACCACACTGCGATGATGCAGTACTATCTCTCGGGGGTTATATTCTTTCTTCTAAAAAAAACACAGTAGTTGTCGATATATTTGGAAACTGTGCATAGTCAAAAGACAGGAATATCAAAAATATTGACAAGCTTACAGTAGTCAATCAGAAAGAAGAAAAATCAGCTATGAAAAAAATAGGAGCAAAATGTATAATTTTCGACTTACCGGAAGCGCTCATCAGAGGTTACTCGACATGGAATGAAAGAAAAATTATTAAATCAGACAGATTCATATCTCAATAGGCAATTAAAAGTCATACATAATAGATTTATATTTAATAATAATTCAATATATTTATATGAAGATATCCCATATGTCTGCTATGGTGGGTTGATTGAAAAATTAAGAAAGTTAAATAAGGAATGGATATTAAAATCGGAACTCATCAATATATCAGGGAATCTCAATAAAAAAATCAAGGCTATCAAAATCTACAAATCTCAGATCGATGATGAGAATTGCAATATAATCAAAGAATATTCAAGAAAAATTAAGAAAGGAAGGATTTGTGAGAGAATTTGGAAAATAGAAAATGAAAAGTGATATTATCAAAAATTCTATCTTTTTTCAAATTTAACATATGGGGCAGACAAATTATTCCATTGATTATTAATTGTATATGTTATATAATAATCACATTAAAACTATTTCATTTTCAATATGAAACTAGAAAAACCACAAAACACGACAGAGCAAGATGAAACAACTAGGCAGGATTCATCACCAAACGAGCCAGAGACCCCCAGTGTAGCCCCAGAAGTATCTAATGAATCCCCTGATGAGGTTTCAGAAGATATTATGGCCTTAGAAATCAGTGAAGGAAGAGAAGAAAAATTTGATACACGAGGAAGAAAAAAATACAGAACACAAAAACCCAAAAAAGAAAAAAGATACTGGGAAGTTGTTACGCCCGGATTGGGAGATTTTGAAAAAAGAATAGGAAAAATTTTAGACCTAGGGAGCCGTAAGGGGCAGGTACAAGAAATATTTTCAGCCAAAAAGTTTAAAGGTTTGCGAGTTAATCCTCTACTCGTTCAATCTGCTGAAGGAGTAAAAGAAATCAGAGATGAGTTGGTTGATCATGGAATAGATGTGATTCATTTGGCTTGGTACCCGGATGGTTTTGTAGTGCCTGTAGAACACATCGAAGCTGTAATGGAGTTACCAATGTATAAGGAAGGATTGGTGTTTATACAAAATCCGTCAAGTTTTTTGCCGATTTTGGCACTTGATCCACAGCCTGGAGAAAAATATTTGGACGTTTGTAGTGCTCCTGGTGGGAAAGCTGCTCTATATGCCGGTCTTAGTCAGGGTAAAAGCGAGCTACACCTAGTTGATGATAATCCTTTCAGAGTAAACAAAAAAATGAGAGAGGTGTTAAAGTCACAAAAAGTAGTCCCGAGCGAGATAATCATAAGTGATGCCAGACATCTTATTACACAAGGAAAAATTACTCCAGAGAGTTTTGATAAGGTTCTTGTTGATGTTGATTGTTCTAGTGAGGGAAAAATTAATTTCGAAAGCAAGGATCCATTGGAACAATGGAAATTCAAGAGCGCAGACCAATTTAGTCATCTACAATTAAAAATCCTACTCACTGGGTATGAGGCACTTAAACCTGGTGGTGTTCTCGTATATTCCACATGCACATTGTCACCCGAGGAAAATGAGGGCGTCATTAGTCGTTTCTTAGAAAGGACACCTAGCGCAATTGTCCAAAAATTACTATTTAAAGGTCAGTCAGTCTACGATGCAATAACAAATTGGCCGGGCCAGGATATTGTCTCAGAAGTTACAAAAACATTACGTGTTGATCCAAGAGACCCATACATGGAGGGATTTTATGTATGCAGAATTATTAAACCGTTTCCTGAAGATGAGACTCCGGAAGGACAAAAGAATAAGCAAAGGAATATTGATCTAGCAAACGAAACCGTAGATCTTGATCAACTAGGGCAAAAACACAGCAGGCTTAAAAAGGATGAAGAACAACAATAATATAAAAAAAGTCGCTATTTTCTGCGATTTCCTAAACTCACTTGGAGGATGTGAATATTACAATGTACTACTGGCAAAATGTTTGGCCAGCAGAGGTATTGAAGTTAGGGTATATATCGGTGAAAAACCACGATCTGACCATTGGATAAAAGAGCTTGCTAAAGACAACATCTACTTTAGAACTCCAAAGATATTTCATACAAATTTAGAAGACAGGACAATTGAAACCGACTTTATCTTAAAATACACGGAAGATATAAAGAAATGGTCTCCTGATATCATACACACACACCCATTCGGCAAACTTGCTATCTCCTGGCTTGAGAATAAAACATCGAATAAAAAAATTCCGATTGTAGTAACAGAATATACTACTCCGTCGAGCAATACACTTCATTGGTTTAATAAAGAGTATGGCAAATATTCTTCACATATTTCGGCTTATATCGCAACCTGTCGTGCTGTTGAATTGGGGGTAAAAAAATATTTTGGTTATAAAGGTAAAATTATCAGAATTCCGCATCTTGTTGTCCTTGGAAAAGATGAAAATATAAATTTTAACAATATTTTCTCGGTAGGCTGTATAGCAAGACTTTCCCCTGAAAAAGGGTTATCTTCTCTGATACTTGCATGGTATTTTCTATCCAAAAAAAATCCAAAGGCTACATTGTGCATATATGGTACCGGAATGGGAGAATTATATCTGAAGGGGCTGGTCAACAGTTTGAATCTCGGAGACAAGATAATCTTTAAGGGGGCATACAAACCTTATGTTGGAATAAATAAAGTTGTGAAGAGGCATCAGTTATTTATTCAACCATCACATTTTGAAAGTATCCCGACAACCTTAATTGAATTGATGTTACGACAAAGAATTGTGCTTGCTTCAAACGTCGGTGGAGTATCTGAAATAATAAAGAATAATAAAAACGGTTTTGTATACAAAAATGGATCCGTAGAGTCATTAGCCGAAACACTGAATAAGATCTTCAAAAAAAAAAAAAAAAATCTTAGAGATATTGCAATTAATGCCAGAACAAACACATTGAAAACATACAACCTAAAAAATAATATAGATGCAATAATTAAATTATACAACGATCTGATTTGAATGGAGATACTACAGTTTGACATAAAAAGTTATTATGAGATAATTATCTTAGAATTGGTTTGTGTGGCCAGTCACTGGAGGTCAGAGATGTTCGACTGGATCAGGCGTTTACTCGGTGTCAATCAGTCGAAAGTTGTTTCCCAAAAGGAGAGCAAGAAGCAGGAAGTTGAGGACCGAGGTTCATCACCGACGGAGAGGAGAGTGGAAGATTCTTCTGAAGAGTATCGGCCATATCCCTACAAATCGGTACTGTACCGTTACCACTAGTCTAAGGAGGAGGTTCCGACCCCCTCCTTTCGCCTTATATAAACTATTAAACATAAAAATATGATTAAAAAAAATTATGTCGGCATAAACTACGATAGTTACCATGACTCATCGGTTGCTTATTTTACGGATAAAATAGAATATATAGGAGCAGAAGAGCGATTTTCAAGAGTAAAAAAAGATGGAAGGAGACCTAATTCAGCTCTAAAATATCTTTACGAAAATTATAAAATAGATAAAGAAAATACAGTTTTTGTTTTTCCAATTCTAGAAAAAGAGATATCAGAAAATGAATGGGCGAAATCTGGTCTAATTGATACATATAATGTCATCGCGAAAGAATTGGATTATGGGCTAGATTATGCCAAAAGCATAACAACTAATCCTGTATTTGTAAGGCACCATGATGCTCATGCTGCTTCAGCATATTTCACGAGTGGATTTGAAGAAAAAACATTGATTTGTACTATTGATGGGGGTAATCTATTTGACCCATATAGTACAAATATTTATGAAGGATTTGCTGGTAAAATCCAGGCTATAAAGCGGATACCAGATATATCGATAGCCAGTAATTATTTACTCATAACAGCCGCCCTAGGATTCAAACCACTAGAACATGAAGGCAAAATAACAGGTTTATCTTCCTATGGTAAATATAATGAAAATTTAATCTCGAAATTAAAAAATATTCTTTCGGATAAAAACATTATTCACGAAGCTACAAAATGGATAAATATTGGCAGTCAAGAATTACCTCCAAAAATACAAATAACGGAAAAAATACAAGTATTTGATGAAATATTGAATCAATATAATCGAGAAGATATAGCCTTTGCTATCCAATATTTAACAGAGCAAGCGGTAAAAAATCTACTCGATCAATATATTGGTAAATATGAGTATATAGCCTTGGCAGGCGGGTTATTTGCAAATGTAAAACTAAATTCATTTATAAAAGACTTGGGGTTCAAGAATATATTTGTACATCCCGCCATGGGGGATGATGGATTGGCATTGGGGGCAATCTTATACGCAAAAAGTGTAAATGAAGGATTAAAGCCTTTTCAAATGGATAATGTTTTTTATGGATCGTCATATTCTGATGAAGGGGTTGAAGAAATCATCAAATCCAACGGGCTAACATTTGAAAAATATGAAAATATTGAAAAACAAATTATCGACAAGCTATCTGAAGGTAAAATAATAGCTCGTTATTTAGGAAGACAGGAATATGGTCCAAGAGCACTAGGACACAGAAGTATATTATGTCACGCTGATGACCCAAACATTAATCATTCATTGAATGAAAAATTAGTGAGAACTGAATTTATGCCTTTTGCGCCAGTAGTTGCTGACTATCAAACCAAGGAACTATTTGAAAATATTGACGGGGCTGAGTATACAGCACGCTTTATGACGATAACTAGAAAATGCACAACATTAATGAATGAAGTGGGTAAAGCAGCTGTACATATAGACAATACCGCAAGACCTCAAATAGTTACATCTAATACCGATGATTCGTATTATAAAATAATAGATGGTTACTACAAAAAAACGAACGGCAGATCCATACTCATTAATACAAGTTTTAATATGCATGGCGAACCAATTGTATCTACACCCGAAGAAGCAATAAAATCATTCAAACGAGCAAAACTGGATTATTTAGCACTAAATAACTATCTTATCTATATAAAATAATATTGCATTAATTCAATAAATTTTACTATCTCGCCCTTTTTAGGTATTCTTACAGGATGAGTTTAAGTATAGGAATTGTTGGTTTACCTAATGTCGGAAAATCTACGCTTTTTAATGCGCTAACAAAAAAGGCTGTGCCAGCTGAAAATTATCCTTTTTGTACCATAGATCCTTCTGTTGGCATTGTGCCTGTGCCAGACGATAGACTTTGGAAACTTTCTACATTTTCTAAATCAGCCAAAACTATTCCTGCTGTGGTGGAGTTTGTAGATATTGCTGGGCTTGTTAAGGGCGCTTCTGAAGGGGAAGGTCTTGGTAATAAATTTCTCTCCAATATTCGCGAAGTGGATGCAATTTTAGAAGTAGTTAGAGTTTTTGTTGATAAGGATATTATTCATGTTCATAACAAAATTGATCCACTGTTTGATATAGAAATTATTAATGTTGAACTTGTCTTAGCTGATTTACAGACGGTTACCAAACGATTAGTAAATATTGTAAAAGATGTTAGACGAGGCGACAAAAATGCTGTGCTTGAAAATGAAATTTTGGAAAAAGTTCGGAAAAATCTGGAAAAAGGAAAAATGGCTTCATCTATACAACTAGATGAGACAGAAAAAAAAGTTTTATCTACAATGCATTTACTTACAATGAAACCCATTTTATATGCACTTAACACCTCAGAAGTTTCAGTGGAAAATAAATTGGAGATGATAGAAGATAACCTGCCTGCGCAGGCAGGAATTCCCGGACTATGTGTGTTGATAGACCCAATATTTGAAAAAGGTTTGGATGATTTAATAAAAAAAAGTTATAAAATTCTCAACCTGATTACTTATTTTACAACAGGCGAGGATGAAACTCGGGCTTGGACAATTGTACGAGGTTCTACCGCACCAGTAGCTGGACTGGCGATACACACGGATTTTAAAGAAAAATTCATTCGAGCCGAAGTTGTTTTTAATGAAGATTTGTTAAGTGCCGGTTCTTATGCTACAGCTCGTGAAAAAGGTTTAGTTAGAACAGAAGGGAAAGAATATATAGTTAAGGATGGTGATGTCATAGAATTTAAGATATAACTTCCAAATTTGGCTATTTTGTGCTAATTTAGGGCTAGAAAAAGGGGGTGTATATGGACCTTACTTTTAGCGCAAAAAAGGCTGTTTACCTCTTCATCGTCATCATGTTGTTGATGAGCTGGTTATCAACAACCGACACGCTCGTTGGACAGTTTCTGCGAGTATTCACTTGGTTTGTCTTTCAGTGGTCACCGTTGCTTTATTGACGGGCTCTCGCATCGTGCGTGGGCCCTTCGTTTTTACACAAAAATTTGGTATAATATAAGGATATGAATCCCGTACGAGATTTATGTCGTTTGTCTTACGGGAGAGACATTAGTAAATTATAGTTAATTTAAAATAAAAGTGAAAAAATAACTTTTATTTCGTACGGGATGAAAAAAGGATATAAAGCTAATATAGAAACATTAACGAAAGAAAATATTAATTTTAGAAAAGTACTTTACACAGGAGAAGAAAGCCAGCTTGTGTTGATGAATTTAATTCCTGGGGAAGAAATAGGAAGTGAAGTGCATTCTGACAACGACCAATTTTTTAGATTTGAATCAGGTAATGGTGATGTAATTATAAATGATACACAATACTCTGTTACAGATGGAGATGCAGTGGTTGTACCAAAAGGAGCTACTCATAATGTTATAAACACAGGTAAGGAACCGTTAAAACTTTATACTATATACAGTCCAGCCCATCACAAAGATGGAATTGTGCGAGTAACAAAAGAAGATGCTGTTGCAAACGAAGCCGAATTTGATGGTGTGACAACAGAGTAAATTATTATTAATAATAAAAATATGGAACCACAAACAAAAACAAGTGCAAAAGATTTCTTTTTGAATCTTGGAGCGATAGTTGCTTTATACACACTGGTATTTAGTTTGGTAAATCTTTTGTTTACTGTGATAGATAGAGCTTATCCTCCTATAACCAACGGGTATTATTACAACAACAGTGCCTCAATTAGTTGGCCTGTTGCCACTCTGGTTATATTCTTTCCAATATTTATTCTACTCATGTGGTTTTTGGAAAAAGAATATGTCATAGAACCGGAGAGACAACATGCCGGTATTCATAGATGGTTGACATATATAACTCTATTTGTCGCTGGGCTGGCCATAGCCGGAGATTTAATAACAGTTTTGTATTATTTCATTGATGGGCAAAATTTGACCACAGGTTTTCTTCTGAAAGTGTTGGCTCTCTTGGTCATAGCTTCAAGCATATTTACTTATTACACCTCTGATATACGAGGCAAATTAACGTCAAAATCTAGAATATTCTGGAGAATATTTGCTGGGGTTATTCTTGTTTGTGCGATTATTTGGGGCTTTATGGTTCTTGGTTCACCTGCAACCCAAAGACTTTATAAGTATGATACCCAAAAAATTAATGATTTAATGAATATAGATAGTGCGATTCAGAATTATTATTCTACAAAAAATACTTTGCCAAAAGATTTTACTGAATTATCAACATTAAATTATTATATGATTCAAGTGGATTCCCAAACTCAAAAATCATATGAGTATAATAAGACGGGGAATACAACCTACGAACTATGTGCTGAGTTTAATAAAACATCACCTGATACTACGGGGTCAAATATTTATACTCGCCCAGTTGGATATACGTCATGGACACACCCAGCTGGAAGATATTGTTTTGCTCAAACTATAAATCCAAATACATATTATAAGTCTGCGCCTGTACCACTTCCTTAATAAGAAACACAATATTTTTGCAAAAACTACATAGGCCTAGCCTATGTAGTTTTTGCAAATGAGGTTTATTTTGGTTAATATATAGAAACAATGTCCCGTTAGAAATTTATGATAATCTAATGGTGAGATATGGTTTATTTAGCATTAATTTTATTTGAGGTCACTGTGAGATAGATGACCCCATTTCTAACGGGATGAAAGATAAAACACAAAAAGAATATAACCACCTTGAAATTGAGAAAAAATGGCAAAAAGAGTGGGGTAAAAAGAAAGTAAAAAAAAAAAAAAATTATATAGGAA
>JAPLZX010000023.1:0-20058 GCA_026394815.1 Candidatus Zambryskiibacteriota bacterium
CAAAAGACCAGTTGTTTTTTCTATTTACACGATAAAAATAAAAAAATTCATTGTGCCAGTACATATGAACAACATAAGAAAAATATCCAAAAGTATTTATAATTTATATTCATTTTATAACTTTTAACTAATATCATGTCACTATTTGCTGAATTAAGTATAATCATAGGTGTAGCTTTTGCTATGTCTGTAGTAATGACTCTTCTGCGACAACCGCTTATTATCGGTCACATTATTACAGGCCTCTTGGTTGGTCCTATTATTGCCTCCTCTCTCTCCCCCGATACTTTTACTTTATTTTCTGAAATAGGAATCGCGATTCTTCTCTTTATCGTAGGAATAAATCTAAGTCCAAAAACGATTAAGGAGTTCGGTGTGGTTGCTTTAATCACTGGAGTAAGTCAGGTTGTTATTACTTCTATTGTTGGTTACTTTTTAGCTAAATCTATTGGTTTTTCTGATTTAACCTCTCTTTATATAGGAGTATGTCTTGCCTTCAGTAGCACAATTATTATTCTTAAACTTATCTCTGACAAAGGCGATATAGAAACTCTTTATGCAAAAATATCTATCGGTTTTTTGTTGGTACAAGATTTCATTGCTATCACTCTTCTTCTTATTATCCCTATGATTTCGGTCGGAAATTCTTCTTTTAAAGATATTGGTATAGTTTTTGGGCGGAGTATTCTTTTAATAACACTTGTTCTCATTATTGGTTTTTACTTCCTACCAAAAATAAACAAATTTATTTCGAAAAACATTGAGTTGTTATTTTTATTTGCAGTGGTCTGGGGGTTAGGTATTGCAAGTATATTTAAATTCACGGGATTTTCTATTGAGGCAGGAGCTTTAATTGCTGGTATTGCTCTATCCAATTTACCATCACGTCACGAAATAATCGCCAAGATGACTCCTCTGCGAGATTTTTTTATTATTATATTCTTTATCCTGCTTGGTGCTCACTTGACCACCACTAACATTTCAGAAATCTTCCCCCAAGCTATTATCTTTTCAGTTTTAGTTCTTATTTTTAACCCTTTAATTCTTATGATTATTGTAGGTATTCTGGGATACAAAAAAAGGACAGGTCTTCAAACAGGTTTTACTGTAGCCCAGGTTAGTGAATTTTCTCTTATATTGATGGCAATGGGCGTCAGTTTTGGGCAAGTTGATAACCGTATACTTTCTCTTATAACTTTAGTCGCTCTTATCACTATATTTGGTTCTTCGTATCTTGTTCTTTATTCAGATAGAATTTATAAAATTATTGGTAAATATTTATCTGTATTTGAACGCAAAAAAACTCGAGAAAACAAAATAGAAATAATCAAATATCCTATAATTCTTTTTGGAGGCAATCGTGTTGGTTATGATTTAATAGAAGGATTCAAAAAAATGAATAAACCGTTCTTGGTTGTTGATCATGACCCAGAAAATGTGGAAGCTCTTCGTAGACAAGGAATAAATGTTGACTATGGAGACGCTATGGATATTGATTATTTGGAATCGTTAGACTTATCTCAGATAGAATTGGTAGTATCCACTATCCCTAACTCTGAAACAAATACTCTTATAAATAATGTTGTTAAGTCTAAAAATAAAAATGCTATTGTGGTTGTAGTTTCCCATAAAATACAAGACGCATTGACACATTATGAAAACGGGGTTGATTATGTTATTTTACCTCATTTCTTAGGTGGCCAATATGCATCTAAAATTGTTACAGATATGAGTGAAAATCCAACACAACGTGAAGAAATAAAAGAAAAGCATATAAAATCACTAATGGCTCGACTATCTAATGGGCACGAGCATCCAAAAATTGGAGTTTACTCATCATAGGTATGTTTATTTATCTTTAAGTTGTATATTCTAAAAACATTTAGAATTGGAAAAAAATCTGTCAAAAAATTAAACAGTGCGGCTCCGGCTGGATTTAAAAATCCTCCAAAAACTAGACCAAGTCCGATAGCGTTTGACAGAGCCCATATACCAAAATTTTGTTTTAAAATAATCAAAGCTTCTCTGCTCAAAAAAATAGCTTCTGGAACACGACGTAAATCATCATGCATTATGGCAATATCAGCCGCTTCTATGGAAGTGTCCGAACCTATGGCTCCCATTGCAAAACTAACATCTGCGATAGCTAATGATGCTGCATCATTCACCCCGTCCCCCATCATAGCTATAACTCCATGTTCATGTTTTAATTTTTTTATGTATTCAACTTTCTCAGCTGGCTTTAGGTTTGCGTGAAATTCTTCAATACCAATTGCTTTGGAAACACGCTCGGCAACCTGTTTATTGTCTCCTGTAAGCATAATCCAATTTTTTACACCTAACTCCCTAGTTTCCATTATTGCTTCTTTGGCATATTTTTTTATATCATCAGCAAGAACAATAAACCCAGCAAATTTTTTATTAATAGCAACAGCACCAATACTCATACCAGAAGATTCTTCATCAGAAATTTTTTTGTGCTCTGATTCGGAAATCTCAACACCATTTCTGGTTAAAAAAGAAATTTTTCCTTGTAAATATTCAACACCTTCATGTTTAGACCAAACTCCCTCCCCGGGATATTCTCTGAATTCATCTGGAGCGTGAACTTCAATTCTCTCTTTTTTTGCATATTCTAAAATAGCTTTGGACACAGGATGTTTTGACCCCATGGCACAAATTGCCCCCGCCATTAAACAGTTAGTAATAGTTGAATTATTTGCAGAAACAACCTTCACCACCATAGAAACTCCTTTCGTCAGAGTACCAGTTTTATCAGTAACAAATGTAGTAATATCTTTTAACCTTTCCATAACCGAAGCTCCTTTTATAATAATTCCATGCTTTGCAGCTTTAGAAATAGACACAGAAAAACCTAGAGGAATTGCTACAGCTAAATCATCCGCACAGGTTACAAGAAGAACACTTAAAACAAGATTGAGATTTCTTGTAGAAAAATATAAAACAATCACACCTAAAATAGTCAAAAATATATACCAAGCGCTAAATTTATTAGCAATTGTTTCTGCTTTAGTTTTCGCTCTACTGGCTTCATCTACCAATTTAATCATTTTTGAAAGAGTTGTATCTTCCCCCACCTTTTGAGCTCTAACAAAAAGCGACCCAGACAAACAAAGTGTAGAACTTAAAACTTGACTACCAACCACTATGCTTATGGGTTCGCTCTCACCAGTAAGAGTTGATTGGTCTACACTAGCTTGACCTTTTATGACCTCTCCATCTATTGGAATCCTATCTCCTGACTCAACCAGTACAATATCACCAACATTGATTTCTTTCAGAGATTTTTTTATAAAATATTCACCTTCTTGTACTTTTACAACAACCGGTCTTAATTTTAAAAGATGAAAAATAATATGTTCCGTTCTTCGCTCCGTAAAGGCCGAAAAAAGCCTAGCAGAAGAAAGCATTAGATTAATAAAAGCAGCTGAAACCCACTCCCCCTGAATTATGGTGAAAATAAGAGCAATACTAGCCAAAAGATCTATGGTTATGGTTTTTTTTATAAGAGCTTGAGTGGCACTTATAATTACAGGAATAATACCAATAATTGAAACAGTGATTATTAAAATGTTTGATATTTCTCCAATAAGAGAATCAAATGAATATAAATTGATTTTACCAAGACTATAATATATGAGTGTAAATAATAGAACAGCAATTAATCCTTCATTAAAATATATCTTGCGAGATATCGTTTTATTATTATCTTCTACTCGTTCTGAGATACTTTCCTGAACGACATTTTTATCATTTAATTGAGACATAAATATATTATATAACAACTTTATGTACTTAGATATTAAGAGTATAATTATTAAACGAAAATGAAAAATAAAGTCATATTATTCGGCAAAGAACAAGATAATATTTTTGAATTAGTTCAAAAATATGGTTTCAAAATTGTTAAGAAAAACCCAGATTTTATTATAATTTTTGGTGGTGATGGAACAATTATACACTCCGAAGTAAAATACCCGGGAATACCAAAAATTATTTTAAAAAATAGTCGCATTTGTAAATTATGTTCATCATTAGAAAACAGTAAAGTCTTAGAAAAAATCAAATTAGGGAAATATAAAATTGAGGATTATTGGAAATTGACTAGTCGAGTTAAAAATAAAAAATTTTTATCAATGAATGATGTTATTGTTCATAATGGAGATCCAAGACATGCTATTAGATATAAATTCACAATCAATGGGAAACAAACTAGTCATGAAATTATTGGTGATGGTGTGGTTATAGCAACACCACTGGGTTCAACTGGTTATTATCGTTCAATCACTGACAGTTTTTTTGAAGTAGGTATTGGTTTAGCTTTTAACAATAGTACCGAGCGCTCTGACCATATGATTTTAAAAGAAGATTCAAAAATAGAACTAGAAATAACCCGCGGGCCTGCTGTTGTTTTTACCGATAACCATAACGATAAAGTAGTGTTGGAGATGGGTAATAAGATTTTAATAGAAAAATCTACAAAAGTAGCGAGGATAGTTAAGGTGTAAAATTTTTTCAATACCAAAAAACCACCGTTGCCGGTGGTTTTTTAAATTATATGAATTTCTCAATCTTAGCTTTATCTCGTAGAGAAGTGATAAAGTTATTAACTAAAACTTGTTGTTTGTTTGTTATAATTTGTTGTTCAATTTGAGTCTTTAAATCCTTTAGAGCAGGAACTTTTATTGTTGAAGATGCTGTTGTTTGTGCTTTACTGTATTCCGTGTAAAACAGTGAAATCTCGGCATCACTTGCTGTAATTCCTGTTACATCTATATTAGCCGCTAGATATTTTTGAATAGCAAGTTGTTTAGATATACTATCCCTAAGTTGTGCTTCTGTAAGATTAGCATTAGTGAGTTCCGTCTGGAATTGAGTTGTTCCACCGACTTGTTTTATAATATCTTGAACTCGTGTTTCAACTTCTGCATCAGTAGTTTTAATCCCAGCACTTGCAATCCCCTGGCTTATTAATTCATTGTTTATAAGAGCATCCAACACCTGAGTTTTTATTTTTGCTAATTCATCTGCATTTGTAACATCTACCCCTTGGGCTTTAGATGACGAAATTGTTGAAGCTAGTTCTGTATCATAGAAAGTTTTAGAAATATCTACTCCATTTACAGTCGCTACCTTTTCCACAACTACAGGTGGTGTAGTTATTTTTTTACCATAGAACATAAAATACCAAATCGCACCTAAAACTACAACAACTAACACTATTATAGAAAATATTTTGCTTTTATTCATACGTTTTTTTATTAATAATTAATCTCCTCATTTTTAATCAAATCAAGGTATTGAGTATTCTAACATAGTAAAAATTTTGATACAAGAAAAGGGCTGGCTGTGTATAAAACCTCCCTATTCTTAAAATCTATCAATAACTATGTTTATTACTTCAACTTCTTTGCGTCGTCTTTTGAAAGGAATTTGAACATATTCCCCCCGCATTTTGCACATTGGCCCTTGGCAGAGAATCTGTTGTTTTTCTCTGAAACCTTAGGATTATTCATAATCTGCATTGTAGGTTTTCTTTTGGCATCCCTACATCTCATACATAAAGCTTTCATTTCCATATTTTTATTACTTAAATATTAATACCTATATTATATAACATATACTGTTACGAGTAAAACCAGCAATATAAGTCTTTATTTATTTCAAGAAAAACAGATATAAGCCAATGGCTATAGCCACAACACCATAAACACCAAATAAGCTTCGGGATTTTTTAATTGAAGCCTCACTAAGCAACTGGGGAACAAAAATATACGCTAAACCCTTTAGCATAACAATCCAAGCAAATATTGTTACCAATACTTGCCATGTCCCATTCCAAATATTGTATTGAATGAGATACATTGATGACAAGAAAATTAAAATGATACCCGTCAGATAAACTATTGCCGGGTGGTCAAAAAAATCTTTGAGTAGGTGTGGAATTGTTTTCCCTTTTATAATAAGAAACAAACCACTGACCACCAAATAAACTCCTAATATTTTTATAACTAAAATTGTGATATCCATAAATATATAAATTGGCTATTAATAATAGAATAATTATATCATCTTTAATTCTCTCCGCCAAGGCCAAATAGTATTTTAAGTCTATTTTTATCTTTCTTTTTCATTTTAAGTCCAGAATTAGTAGATATGATAAAAATTGTTTTGAAAACCCAAAAGCGAAAGTAATATTCGTTTATTTTCTTTGGTTTAATAAATTTTGGAATTCTATACTCACTATCATTATTCTCTATTTCAGTTGAAAGAAAAGTTTCATTACCAAACTCTATTTCTGCATATACTTTTTCCATAATTTTATTTTAATACACTCAAATATACTTGTATGATAACAAAAAATCTGATAATCTAGTTCCATCGGGCCCTTAGCTCATCTGGCTAGAGCGCCTCATTTGCAATGAGGAGGTAGCAGGTTCAAGTCCTGTAGGGTCCACAAAATTAAATCCGCACATAGTTTTTGTCTATAGCTAGATTCAAAATATGGTGCAAGAATTCTAATCCGAACGAGAATAATGTGATAAGCCGAGTTTATTGTGAATCAACTGCGTCGCTCGTTCTATTTCTTTTTTTTCTTTTTCAGAAAAATTCCCTGGGCATATTTCTTTACTTTTTCCATTATATTTTGAATCATAATCAAACAACTTCCCTGTTGGAGGAATTATTTCCACCGGAGGCAAAGAGTATGTTTTTTGTCCACGAAAATCGTCTATCACTCCACAGGTTCCCTCTTTTCCAATAATATATTCCTCCACAACAGCTGAACCGTGTTCTGATAAAACAGTTTCAAGCGCGGATAATAATTCATTGAAAGAATTTGCCTTATAAAGTCCTAAAGAAGAGCCCCCACAAGTAGGTTTAACAATCATAGGTCCGGACATTGAATTAAAAATCTCCTTCGCTTTGTCTGTCAGAGAATCGGTTTGACGTACTAACATTGCTACCGGAGTCCTAATGCCCGCCAAAATTGCCCGCTCTTTTGTCATCCATTTATTCATAGCTATGGCTGATTCCATTTTGCCGGAACCAGTGTATGGCACTCCGAGATGATTTAATACTTCCTGAACTTGACCATCTTCTCCATAACTACCGTGTAGAGCATTAAAAACAACATCAACATTTTTCAAAATTCTTTCCGGAGATCTTTCTAAACCATTTATATGCCACTTTCCATCTCTGGAAATAAAAATATCAATTGGCCTATGTGTATCTGAAAGATGTTTTAACACATTGGCACCTGTTTTAAGTGAGACATCATATTCTGATGAAGGCCCTCCACGAAGCACACCAATATGAAGTGAAGGTGAAAGAGTTTGCATTAATATATTATACACAAATTGTAAGATTTTTTCGCATTATGAAATTGTATAATATTTCGCCAAAAAATCCTTTTTGTAAGCCATAAAATCACCGTTCAAAATAGTCTCTCTCATACCATCTACCATATGAACTATAAAATAAATATTGTGTATTGAAGTTAGAGTGTAGGCAAGAATTTCTTTTGCCCGAAAAAGATGCGCAATGTATGCCCGGCTATAATTTTTACAGGTGTAACACTGACAATTTTCGTCTAGCGACTTTGAATCGTCTCTGAATTGTTCATTAAGTAAATTTATTCTTCCCTTTTTTGTATAAACCGCTCCATTACGAGCAATACGAGTCGGAGAAACACAATCAAATAAATCGCAACCTTTCTCCACCGCCGTAAATAAATCCATCGGCTCGCCAATCCCTAAAAGATGTCTTGGTTTTTCTTTCGGTAAAATGGAATTACACCACTCAACCGCTTTATCCATATCTTCTTTTTCAAACGAACCGCCAATACCAAACCCATCAAAATCCATAGCGCCGATTATTTCCGCACTTTCTTTTCGTAAATTTTCATCTCTCCCCCCTTGAACTATTCCAAATAAAGCCTGCTCATTCCCTCTTCCTGATTGTTTATGATGTTCCAAACTTCTTTTGGCCCAACGATGTGTTCTCTCTAATGCTTCTTTTTGATAATGAAGTGATTCAAATGGAGATGTGCACTCATCAAAAGCAAAAATAATATCGGCTCCTAGATTATGTTGAATGTCTATTGATTTTTCCGGAGTGAAATAATGTGCTGAACCATCTATGTGTGAACGGAAAGTTACGCCGTTTGGGTCGATAGTAGCTTTTTTTGGTTTCATTTCTTCATCTTCATCAATCGCGTGAGTTTCAGGTAATAATAATTCTTCCTTTTTGGCAATTTTGCCAATTTTTTTGTTTAGACCTGCACCGAGAGAAAAAACTTGAAACCCTCCAGAATCAGTCATTAAAGGTCCTGACCAATTCATAACTTTATGTAAGCCCCCCAATTTTTTTATTTGCTCATCTCCCGGCTCTAAATATAAATGATATGTATTGGCAATAACGACTTGCGTGCCAGTACCCGTCACTTGTTCCGGTGTTAGAGACTTTACAGTCCCTTTTGTCCCCACAGTAACAAAAGCCGGCGTATTTATATCGCCATGTGCAGTATGAACAGTCCCAACACGCCCAAGAGAATTTGGGAGTTCGTTGTGTATATCAAAAGAAAAATTCCTCATTTTGTGTATCTAGAGTCTATAAAATTTTCAGATTTGAGACAAGGTCGCGTATAAAATAAAAAATAATTCCGGAGGTGTACATGTGGTACATTGACGGAATTATTTTTTATTTTAGACGATGAGATTGGCCAAATCTGGAAGTTTTACTTTATTTGTCCACTTTAATCAGTTCAACTTCAAAAATCAATGTAGAATTCCCCGGTATCGGACCATAATCGTTTGGGCCATAACCAAGTTCTGACGGTACAGATAATATTCTTTTGCCTCCAACTCTCATCCCAACAATACCTTCATCCCAACCCTTTATTACTTGACCAACACCTAGTACAAATTGAAACGGCTCATTTCGAGCAATAGAACTATCAAACACCTTTCCATCAACAAAGCGTCCTGTGTAATTCACTATTACACGATTCCCCGTCATTGCTTGAGCTCCTGCGCCAACCACCACATCTTCTATCAACAATTTTGATTGTTGTGTCATACTTGTTCCTGCATTTTTATTAGTAAATAAAGAAATTAAACTCTGACCAAACACAAAAAAGAAACCAATTACAAAAATTGCGATGGTAACCGCAATCCATTCTCTTTGTTCTAAATTTTTCATATAGTTAATTATATGATAGCTGATTTATAATGTAAATATGCTATAGTTCCTTTATGCAAAAAAGAAAGAAAATTGTCACTCGGACGACAGATATATACCCTATGCGAATAAACAAGTATCTTGCCCATAAGGGTATAGCTACTCGTACTGGGGTTGATGAACTTATAAAACATCAAAAAGTATTAATTAATGGTAGGGTTGCTAAACTTGGAGATAAAGTTCTAGAAACCGACAAAGTAGAAGTCAGGGGTGTGCACAGAAAGAAAAACTATATTTATATTGCTTACAACAAACCAAAAGGAGTTGTTAGCACAAATCCACAAGCTGAAGAAAAAAGTATAATGCAAAGTATCAAATTAGATACAAAAGTTTTTCCCGTCGGTAGATTAGACAAGGAATCTCATGGGTTAATGATTCTAACAAATGACGGGAGAATTACCGACCGACTTCTTAACCCTATTTATAATCACGAAAAAGAATATGTTGTTGAAGTGGATCGAAAATTCACACCAGCGTTCCTTCGGCATATGCAAGATGGAGTAGATATCGGCGAAGGCATTACAAAATCAGCTACTGTGAAAAAATTAGGAGAGCAAACTTTTAGTATCGTCCTGACGGAAGGTAAAAACCGACAAATCAGAAGAATGACAGAAAAACTAGGCTACACCGTGAGAGATTTACAAAGAATCAGAGTTCAAAATGTTGAGCTGGGGAAACTCCCTAAAAATTCTCATAGAGAAATCGTCGGTGATGAATTAAATACCTTTTTAAAAAGTATTGGTCTTTAATTTACAAAAAACCTTATTTCAGAGTACAATTAACCTATGGAAAAACAAAAAGTAAATCTGCCAGCCAAACTATTACCACTTAACCCACTTACAAAAAAAGAAATGCGTGAAGACGCCAGAGAAAGAATCCAACTTATCTCAAGAGAATTCACAGATGGATTTAATTTTCTAGAAAATTATCCCAAATCAGTTACATTTTTTGGTGGAAGTCATTTTAAAGAGACAGATGAGTACTACATAAAAGCCCGTTTACTTGCTTCACGCATCGTAAATAAATTACATTACTCTATTTTGACTGGGGGTGGCCCTGGCATTATGGAAGCAGCAAATCGTGGAGCTTTTGAGGTTGGAGGAGAATCCATAGGTTTGACTATAGAACTAACAGACCACCAGATTCGAAATCCGTTTTTGACCAAAAATTTAGATTTTTATTATTTTTTTAGTCGTAAAGTCTGTCTGTCTTTTTCTGCAGAGGCATACATCTTTTTCCCAGGAGGATATGGAACTTTGGACGAATTTTTTGAGATTATTACTCTTATTCAAACAGGTAAAATTGAAAAAATACCAATTATTCTTGTTGGTAGTGATTTTTGGAATCCTGTAGATGAATTAATAAAAAAAGAGTTGTTTGGTAGAAGGACAATAGACGAAGATGATTTGACTTTATATATTATTACAGATGATGAAGACCAGATAATAGAAATAATTCAAGATGCTCCTATCCATCAAAGTGTTAGATTTACCCACAAAGATTTAAATTCATCTGGTATAGATATAGAAAAGAAAAACAGTCTTTTATAATTCTTTTTTAATTTCTTTAAACTCATTCTCTATCTCTGATAGACGCTGACGAGAAGCTTTGATAAGAACCACTCCTTCTTTTACATATTCCAATCCTTTTTCTACATCAACCTCCGATTGTGATTCAAACCAAGAAACAATGTTGGCTAATTTTTTTAATGTTTCATTTAGATTTACTTGCGATGTTTTCTTTGTGCTCATATAATTTGTGATTCAATTATACCGTCTGATAATGAAATGTCTAATATGTCATTTTTCTTAGTATTTTTCACACTACGCAATACTTTTCCCCTAAGTCGCACGATACTATAACCTTTAGAAAGTTGTCTCTCTGGACTGGATAATTCCAAAGTTTTAGCCGATTGTGTCAGTAAATCTCGAATATTTGTCACAGCTAGAGTAAATTCACGCGTCAGTTCTTTGGTATGAAGGGTAATTTCATCAGAGATTCGCCTAATTGCCGAATTTATACGTTCTACCGCGCGAAATAAAGTTTCTTCCGCTCGGCGAAATTTATCCAGGAGAGATGTAAAATGATACATTATTTTTTCTTCCGAAAACCTGACACTGGAAAGCGCATTATCCCAGGTAGAGTTCAAAAGATTAGCAACTGCGGTTGGTGTAGAAACATTTTTATCTGATACCAGAGAAACCAAAGGTATGTCTTTTTCGTGACCAATGCCGGTAAGTACCGGTACCGGAAACTTCGCTACACTACGCACAAGCATTTCATTATTAAAAGCTAAAAATGATTCCAGAGATCCCCCTCCGCGCATTATAACAAGAACATCAATATTTTTATTTCTTAAAGTTTCTATGGCGGAAAGTAAATCTTTTATAGCATCCTGCCCTTCTACTCTTGAGTCAACAAATAAAATCTCATAACCAAATTTACCAATATTTGTTAAAAAATCATTTATGACAGCACCATTTTTTGATGAAATAACTCCAATACGATGTGGAAAATCTGGCAATGGTCTTTTTCTACTTTCGGCAAAAAACCCTTCATTTTCAAGCTTTTTTTTCAATTTTTCATAAGCGATTTGTAAAGCACCCTCACCCACAAGCTCAACCAACTCGACTTTGAAAGTCATTCTCCCGTTTGGTTTATAAACTTCAGGATAGGCCGTAATAATAACCTCAAGCCCATCACGTAATTCAACCCCAGAAATACGGTAGTCATTTTTCCACATAATACAATTGATAACACTTTGGTCTATTTTATCTCTAAGTGAGAAAAATAAATAACTTTTACCTTCGTACATCTTCAGTTCAGAAACTTCTCCAATGATTTTCGCTCTCTCGCCTTTGAGAGTATTATTTAATTTATCAAGATATTGACTGACTGAAATTATTTTTTCCATTTGTGGATGTACTCAATAATTGCTGGCAAAAGCGAAACAAAAATAATAGCTAACACAATTGGAGTAAGCAACTTATCAGCATTTGGAATTATATTACTTAGATAAAAACCTATACTTGTTAATCCCCCCGTCCAAAGAAAACCACCGATAATAGTATCGCGAATAAATTTTTTATATGACATTTCCACTGCCCCAGCTAAAGTTGGACTAAAAGACCTGACAATAGGAACGAATCGTCCTATGATTATTGTCTTATCACCATATTTTTTATAAAAATCTTCTGTGTAATGTAAATGTTTTATTTTGAACCAATATTTGTCATTACTTCTCAATATAAAACTTCTTAATTTTTCCCCCATGGCATAGCTAAACATATAACCAAATATACTGGCAAGAAAAAGAGTTCCAACCAATAAACTCATATTAAAATATCCTTGAGATGCTAAAAATCCTGTAACAAAAAGTAAACTGTCTCCAGGCAGAAAAAATGTCGGAGGAAAAGATTCAAAAAAAATAATTAAAAACAAAACAATATATCCAAAAAAACCAGCAAACTGTATAAAATGTATGAGATAATTCATTTATTATTATTTTCTAGCTCGTGTATAAACTCCATAACCCACCACAGATATAAGCGCAAAAACTCCAAGAACCCAAACCCAAGCTTTGCCAGTCTCTGAAGATACAGCTTCTGTTCCTAAAACCTCTCCCACGGGAAGGTCATTTCTGGTAGCCACAGCCATCGTAGGGCTGCTTGAAGCATTAAGTTTTATTGTCTTTATTGTTGGGCTTGCAACTAGCACTGTTTTTTCCTGATATGGTTTACCAAAAAACTGCACAACAAAAGTGGTGTTGTGCCCCTCATAAATTCCATCGGCTATTCCAATGCCTATTTCCGTAAAATTAGGATTTAACAAATTTGCTTTATGTTTTGCAGAATCAATCCAAGCCTGGCTAACATCATTTGATTCGGTGAAATCAATGGCTAGATTTTCTCCAGCGTATTCATATTTATATCCAACCCTTTCAAACCAAACCCAAGGTCTTTCACCCAGAGGCCCAGTGTGTGAAAAGTAACTTTTCTTTGCCATATCATTGGCTTTCATCTGTGCTGCTTGGGTTAATGTATCACTCACAGTTAAAGAATTTTCATTATTAATCAATCTATAATCATTTGTGTTCAACACCAAAACTCCGGATATTATATTGGCAAATTGTGATCCTTTTTCTGAAATATACTGAACAAATTTAGATTGTGGAAAAAAAGTTGATAGGAATAAAATCAAAACAATCGCCAGAAAGACAACTAGAGCTCCAACTTTTATTTTTTTATTGGCTTGCTTTTTCATTTAGTAGTATTAAATACAGTTAAAATAATACACCTAAAAACACTTTTAGTAAAGAGCTAAACCAAAAACTATCCAAGGGATGCCCTTGGATAGTTTTTGTTATATCTTATTATTGAATTTCTTTATTGCGTTACACCTCTAGCTTGCATGTCTGCAATTTGTGCTAACAGTGCTTGAATTTGTACTCTTATGTTTTCTATCATTACTTCTCTTTCAGCAGAAGTAGAAACTCCTAGAACTTGTCCTGCATTATTCAATCTTCCTCTAGTCATAGAACCAAAGAATCCTGTTTGAGGTAAACCTTCTCTTGTTTGATATGCTATAACTGCTTTCAATGTAAGTGGTCCAAAGTATCCTGTGATAGGACCTGTGTAAACACCTTCATCTGTTAAACGAGTTTGTAATTCTCGCACATCATCATTTGATGCACCTTGTCTTAGGTCGCCATTAAATGAGAATGTAGAAACACCAAGGACTTGTCCTTGTGGGGTGGCCGCATTTGTAAAGGCTGGAGTTTGTGCAGCTACTGCCTGTGTATTTTGTATCCCTTGATTATTAACATTTACCGTTCCATAAAGTCCCACAGGTCCACCTCCTCCGCTAGTGTTCGGCGCTGGAGCTGGAGCCGGAATCGGTGTGAAGGCAGAAACCGCACTGGTAAGCGTAGTGACTGCAGCATCAACAACAGATTGTGCTTGAGCATTGGTAACTGCTTGAGCAGCAGTGATCGCTGCGTTTAATGTATCAACTGAAGTTTGAGTATAATTGCCAGAAACATCGCCGATGGTAGCACCAGACACATTATCTCGTGCCAATAAAATTTCAGCACTTAAAGCAGAAAGATCAGAAGGAGTAACAGTTCCTGAAGTTGCCATTATTGTAAAAATAACATCAGATAAATCACCCTCAACCCAATCGCCACCTGATTGAACATCATAATCTTCGCAATTTTCTTTAGTATCACCCAACGCAAAACCTACACCCCAATAATCAGAATTTGGTAAAGTTGCTACGAAAGTGTTTGATAAATTAGAAACAGAAACACATGCTGGAACTATTACTATTCTATCTGGCCAAGAGTTGTCCTGTATAGAAATACCCCACCAGTTACAAGACGAACCACAGTCATCTTGGGCATTTATATCAGAAATATTATCTAGTGATATTGAAAATGAAACAGGTGAAGTTATTAAAGCCCCTGTAGGAATGCGAGAATAGATTACAGCACCAAAAACAACAAAAGGAATCGTCAGTAAAAAAAAGCTGATAGAAATAAAACTAAAATAACCAACAAAACAGAGAATACTGTTCCAATTTTTATTATTTTTTTTGTCATGCTTTTTTACCGCCATAATAAAATTTATAGCAAAATAGTACACCTAAAAACACTTTTAGTAAAGAGCACCAAAAACCCACTGGCCATATAGGCAGGCGGGTTAAATGGATTTCTTTTCCTGAATTTTATTGCGTGACTCTCTGCGCTATAAGCTGCTGAATCTGGACCATAAGCGCCTGAATTTGCACCCTGATACTCTCTATTTTTGCTTCCCTCTCCGCATCAGCGCTTGTTGAAGCCCCCAAGACAGTTCCAACCGCAACAGCTCCGTTGCTGTTTAGCGCTCCTCTAGTCATAGGACCAAAGAATCCTGTTTGAGGTAAACCTTCTCTTGTTTGATATGCTATAACCGCTTTCAGTGTAAGTGGTCCAAAGTATCCTGTGATAGGACCTGTGTAAACACCTTCATCTGTTAAGCGAGTTTGTAATTCTCGCACATCATCATTTGATGCCCCTTGTCTTAGGTCGCCATTAAATGAGAATGTAGAAACACCGAGAACTAGACCTGTAGCCGGAGCTAAAGCTAAAGTCTGACTATTATTTACTGTTCCAAAAAGTCCTATAGGGCCACCTCCTCCCCCACTAGAAGAAACTGGAGTTGGAGTTGGAGTTGGATCTGGTATGAACTCTCCAAAACTCGTGAAGTGGAAGGTAACAATTTTTGTATCAGCTCCGTTATTGATTGCACATTCACCTGGATACGTTGGTGCTGTCGGTGCGTCATAAGTTCCACCGCAGGTGTTAGTTATCTGTGTCCATATATTTGATCCAGACGGTCTGTAGCCTACGGCACCAGTAACACCTGTAAGCAATAGAGTTACAGGATGTGCATTATCGAAGACCAATGTTCCGTCAGGTGAACCGACATTAATTACTGTACCACCCACACTAAATCCAGCTGGCTTATCACCACCTGCTGGTGTACCGGAAATTGGTGGTGTTACTATACCATCCCACCCAGTTGGTCCTGTAATTATCGTTCCATCGGGAATACTTGCGCTGACATCAGGAAGATCTGAGTTAGTTAAGACAATTGGACTACCATCAACACCAGAATTAAGCGTAACTGCATCACCCACCAATCCAGCGGAAAGATCCATCACTGTTTCATCAGTAAGAGTAACTTCCGTTGCACCTACTGGTAAATCAGCCTGACCTTCGGTCGTGGATGTGTATGTTGCGTTTGTAACAGTCGCGTCCGAAAGTGTTGTCATTTCAGTGTTGATGTACCATGGAAAATATGAGACACTATTATAAATAACCCCTCCTATACCGCTTGGATTTGAAGCAATAGTTGGGCCAGATGCATCTCCCCACCAGTTGTTGGTAGCGTTCACTGTTGGTGGATTAACAATAGGTCCATCACTGGTCTCTGCGGTGATGGCGTTTACAGTTTCAAAATTATTGTTGTGAACAATTGCAGATCCGGTATTTTGTTCGAAATTAATACCGGAACTTAAGTTATGTAGGTTATTGTTCGCGACGATAGCAGAAGAAGTATCGGTTGTGGCATAAACTGAAGTTATAACGATACCGGTGTCACAGAACGAGATTTCGTTGTTGTGAATATTGGCACTAGAGGCGTTCGAATCAGGATATGCACTCACTAATATACAAGTAGAGCCCCATGTAGGTGTCGCTAAAGGATCTGTGATGGCATTACTCAAACTGTTGTTATAAATCTCAACACTTGAACCGGCGCGAAGATTTACTAAGTTTTGTACCCGAGAGTTACCATCAACACTATCGCCGGTAACTGTGTTGTTGTAGAACTTTCCTTGAGATCCCACGAAACGGATTCCGTTTTTATTGAAGGATGTGATGGTGTTGTTGTGTACCAATACATAACTTGTCCCCTCGACACCAACGCCATTAGCCTCACCACTCCACACATTCTTGATTGTCGAGTTTTTTAATTCAATTGGACTTCCGCTCGTCCCAGCATTGTTTACAAACACACCATAAACGAATGTGTTAGGTGAACCACCACCGTTGATTTCTAGGTTGTCTAAAGTGACTCCATTAGTGGCATCAACTTTGACGATGTAATTACTTGAAACACCACTTATAATGGGTTTTGTCACGCCTGTGCCAACGAGAGTGAGCGACTTGCCGATAGTAACGTTTTCGTTATAAGTTCCTGATGGAACATTAACGATTCCTCCTGGCACAACAGCATCAACGCCAAGTTGGATGGTAGCATAGGGCAGGTTCACGTTACCATTGGCCGAACCCACGGTTAGTGTTCCTGTTGTATTTACCCAAACATGGCTACGGTTGCCAATTTGGTTACTTGCTGGGACAACCACTGTGCGTCGGTCGAGCACATAGGCACTATTGTTGGCCCCCGAAAGTACCAGCACATCTTGATTGTAGTTGGGTGTATAGGTTGCCGAGTTCCAGACAATATCCCATTCGTTATGAGTAGTTCCCCAGGAGTTACCGCTTACCATCCTGTTATTCGCATCCACCTGAGAACTGGTGTAGTTCATTACCCCACCTTTGGTGTCGTGAATGATATTATTGCTGACAGTGGCGGTATTACCGTATTGGACAACCACACCATCACGGACCTTGTAAATAGTATTGCCGGTAATGTTGATACCTGCAGTGGTTCCCGTACCAACTGTTATACCCATATACCCACACCATTCCAGGTGCTCATAGCACCTGATTGTGTAGGCACATAAATTGTATTATTTGTGATGGCAATCCCCGTCAGACCTGTACCACTGGGGATGCGAATCAAACTGTTCGGCAATTCAAGCCACCCCGCTGAGACGAATACAGGAAGTGCGTTGTGTGTAATCTCTAAATTCTGGATAGTTACATCACTCGCAGTAATCTCGAAGATTGAAACGGCGCTGGCATTAGTGCCTTGCAGTTTAACCACTCCGCTGACAGGTCCAGAGATAGTAAGAGCTTTATTCACAACAATGGTGCTAGCGATGTCATACGTTCCCGCTGCAACATTTATTGTATCGCCAGATATAGTGTTCGCATCATCAATCGCGGCTTGGATGGTTGCGAATGGGCAGGTCTCAGAGCCATCATTGTTCGAATCGCTACCATTTGTTGATACGAAAATAGAGGTACCAACAGTACCGGTGCAAGCGGTAGGAGTCGGAGGAGTAGCTGAAATAGTATTAGCACTTAATGTAATAGATTCTGTTGCCGCCAATGCCCTTCCGTATAATTTTGCGCCTGATTGCATCGCAATACTTGTGTGATCCAAGATATTTCCTTCGAGAGTAGATCCTTCGTGAAGTGTTGTTGCACCAGCAACCACCCAAAAGACATTAGCAGGTACTGCACCACCAGTTAAGGTAACTTTTATATTAGGAGCTACATTAAAAGTTCCTGGTATTTGAAATATCCAGACATCAGTTGCATTTCCATTGAGAGTTAGATCTGTTGATATAAGTACATTGATACTGACTCCAGTAAACGTATAAACACCAGGGGCTAGTGATAGACTACCAATCTCTCCAGCTCCTGGATTCAAAAAAGTATCAACTCCTGGCCCTTGTCCGTTGGCGGTAGTGTATGCGTTTTGCATATCAGTCATTGCTGTACCCAGTAATGTTGCGTCAATCGTCGCACATACAGGACCAGTAGCATCTATTGCATATACTGTTCCAGTCACTTCTGGACAATTTGTTGGAACACTAAATCCGGTAATAGACGAACCAACACCGTCTGTCCCAATATTTCCAGTGATAATTGATGTGGGAATATTTGTTATTCCTGCGTGTGACAAAACCACGAAATTAGCTGCTGCCCCAAGATCTGGTGCAGTTGCTGCATTTGCCAAACTTGGCATCGCCACAACAGAAACGACAGCTAATAAAGAGAGAACTAAGAAACCAACAAGTGATTTCAATGATTTTATTTGATTCATATAATAAATAATTAAAAATTAATAAATAATCTTTCAAAAAAATAAACTAGCACTACAAAAGTCGAACTTTTTTGTGTATTGTTCTTATAGTAATAATGCCGAGACAAAAAGAAAACTATTACAAAACCTGTTCAAATCAGGTTTATCTACCGCAAATGGTATACTCGCACTACTCTAAGTCAATACTATACAAAACTAATTATTATGCTTAAATGCATTAAATTTTTCACAAAATACAACTTAAAGACAAAATTGTAAAGGACACGTTAAAATCTAGGTAAATATATAAATATTTTAAAACGACACATTTTTACATAGGGTTACCCTATGTAGTTGAATTAACTATTGACATTCAAAGGGAATGTATGCCAGTTTTTCTTATATAAAAGGTATCTATGTTAACCTGTGTTTATGTATAATATAGTGATGCCTAGTAGATTTATCTCGCGTTTGTTTATTATTGGAATACTATTTCTTTCTTTTGGATTTTATACCAATGCTTTTGCCCAGACTGCTTCTACCACCCAAACAATCAATGCTGAAATACTTTCTAATGTTTGGTATTCAACAACTACAATAAACGAGAAAGATGTAATAAATATATACGCCGGATTTCAAAATCATTCTGATAAAAATCTTTCCGGTACAGCTGGATTTTATGTAGATGATGTGGAAATTGCTAAAACTGATTTTACTGCTGGACCAAAAAGTCTCATTAAGTTAGAAACACCGTATACAGCTGTAGCAGGAAACCATAAAGCCCAAGTAAAAATACTTAGTATAAAAGAATCCTCTATTGATAATCTTCTAGCTTCTGAAAGCGAGAAAAAAAGTCTTGATGTTAAATATGAAATAACAAAAGAAGTTGTTTTGGCAAAAGCAGAAGATGTAGCAAATAATGTTGTAAATACTATTAACCAATACACGGATAAATTAGCTGATTATGTAGAAAGTTTGAAAAAACCAACAGAAAGCGCTAATTCAATCTCTAAATCAACTTCACAAGGAAAAGTGCTTGGAACAAGCACGGATAATGTTTTAAAAAACGATAAAAAACCTTTTTCTTTATATAATTCATTTATTGATGTATTAGTATTTCTCATTCACAAATGGGTTTGGATTTTAGCAATAATATTTCTATTTATTATTTACTCTATATTCAAAAAAGACTAACTATTAACTACAAAAGCTATCCAAGGGCATCCCTTGGATAGTTTTATTTATATAGTTTAATTAACTATTGACAGATAAGATGTAATATGCTACTGTACAAAAAGATACGAGGGGGTGTGGAGGG
>JAPLZX010000023.1:20194-33541 GCA_026394815.1 Candidatus Zambryskiibacteriota bacterium
GTTGAGCGTTCTCTGTGTCGGCCTGTTCATCGCCCTCGTGCTGGTCATGAGAAATATCAACAGCAGATTCTACAGGATTATGGACGAAGTCATGGCCATCAGGGGCCTGATCTTGAAGATCCCCGCTCCCGTACAGAACATCATTCACCTTGGTCTGCAAGACGGTCAGGTGACGACAGGACTGATGCCGGCGACGGTTTCAATTCGACCGGAGGACTTCAAGGTCAACGCAGACAGACTCTACGAGAATCTTGTGAAAGAGGCTTTCAGCAAGGCCGATCGAGACTTGGGAATTCGCGCATGGTGCATTCTCAAGAATTCAGGGGTTCGGGATATGGTCAGTCGTGATTCAGCAAACGAGGTGGAGAAAGCCCTCACTCGCCTCCTGAACAACGGCGAGAGGGAGTCAATCAAACAGTTCCTGCGAACCTTGGCTGATTCAATCAGCAATCCCCCCAAGGCCAAGACGCCCAAGCCAGTTCGCTGATATACCTCCGCACTTGGCGGTCCCAAGTAAAGTTCGAGGGAGACTCACTTCCTCAATTGACTGGCAGACTTCGAAAGGAGTGTCTGCCAGTTTTTCATATATAAAAAATATTTACCAGACTATTGATTTTCTTTTTTTAAAACACAAATCGCTAACAGACGCGATTTGCGTTGCTAGCGAGATTCTTCATTCATTGGTCCCCAAGGAGCGAGAGGACATGATGTGGCCACATCTTCTACAGATGCGTTGACTTCTTTTTCTGTAGAAAGACTTCCCTGTGAGATTGCCGTCGATATCAGTTTTGTATTTCAACTGAAGTCGAATGACGAACTCGCTTCCCCAGTATCCACAACTGCCGCACCGAAGACCTTTTCGGTGAAGATACCGAGTTAATGTATTCATGACCACCTCTTTCTATCATTAAAATACTCAAAAATGAGGTTAAGTCAAGTGTAAATTTTTTTATTTATGGAATTTGTTCCAAACCAAAGCAAAAACGTAACCAAATATGTAACCAATAACTGTAGTAACAACAACAAGCATAGTAGCAAGCGTTACATCAAAAGGAGCAACGATAAAAGGAGGTTCTATCATATGAATTTTAAATATAAAATCAAAAAGTGGTTGAGCCCAACCCAACAAAACCAAAATTGCCCACAATAGATGAGCCCCTCCTAAAAAAGCACCGAAAGTGAGACCTACTTTATTTGGATGTGTTTGATTCATAAAAATAAGTTAGTTATTAATATAAGTATTATATCATATTTATTTTAAATATTTCTTGTTTTTTAATTTATCTGGTAATAAATCTTCTTTTGTATACTTTTCATATCCTTTGCCATAATCCAAATCTTTCATAAGTTTTGTTACTGGATTACGGATTTTTAAAGGTATAGGTAAATTGCCGTATGTTTTAACATCTGCCATAGCTTCAAGGTAAGCATTGTAAGCCGAGCGGTCTTTTTTGGCCTGGGATAAATAAACAACACCATGAGCTAAATTCTCGGCACATTCGGGAAGGCCTATCATTTCCACAGCACGAAAAACCGCATTAGCCACAACTAGTGCCGTTGGTTGTGCAAGTCCTATATCTTCGCTGGCAAAAACAACCATTCGACGGGCGATAAATTTCGGGTCTTCGCCGGCATCAATCATTCGGCACATATAATAAAGAGCGGCATCCGGCTGGCCGGCTCGCATACTTTTTATAAAAGCACTGATGGTGTTGTAATGTTCCTCGCCTGCTTTGTCGTATCTCAAAAATTTTGATTGCAAAGCTTGTTTCAAATTCTCTACACTGATTTTTCCGTATAAACCCATAGTCGCTTCCAAAAGTAATATGGCCTGTCTGGCATCGCCATTAGCCATTGCTATGAGCCATTCTTTTGAATCATTATCAATTTTTATTTTTGCTTCTTTTTTTGTCCTATCAATAATCATTCCCATTTCTTCGGATGAAAAATCGTTTAAAACAAAAACTCTACAACGTGAGAGAAGTGGGGCAATAACTTCAAAACTGGGATTTTCTGTTGTAGCCCCCACCAGAAGTATTTCCCCCGACTCAACGTGTGGTAAAAGAAAATCTTGTTGAGATTTATTGAAACGATGAATTTCATCGAGAAATAAAACTTTTACTTTTCCATTTTTTTCTTTTTCAGAGGCAACAATTTTTCTTATATCATCTTTGCCGGCAGAAACAGCAGAAAGTTCGTAAAAATCAGCGTTGATGGCTTTAGCATAAATTCTGGCAAGAGTGGTTTTGCCTACACCGGGAGGTCCCCATAATATAAAAGAGAAAAGATGTTTTTTTTCAACGGCAATACGTAGGGGTTTTCCTTCCCCCACCAGATGTTTTTGACCAACAAAATTATCAAGATTTGTAGGTCTAATTTTTACTGCCAATGATTCCATCTATGGTATTTTACTCTTTTGTTTCTTCCCTCGCCAATATCACAACATTAATAAGAAACAGCCCACGAACCGGTTAGGGTACGTGGGCTGGTGAAAAGAACTTGGTTTGCTGTACTTGGAATCACGCCGTGGTGGCCGTGATTTCTTCGATGGTTCGCATGATCGCTTCGTACGGATTCGGCGACTGGATGATGGGCCGACCCATGACGAAGCGGTCAACGCCGACATTGATTGCTTCTGTCGGCGTCATCTGGCGAGCGGCGTTCTGGTCGTCACCTTTGACCACGATCCAGGTCGGACGGACGTTCGGCGTGTTGACGGTCATCTCGAGACGAATGACTTTGCGCACGGCCACGGCTTCCGTCGGCGCGCAGATGATACCGTCCAATCCTGCTTCGGACCCCTTCTTTGCGAGCTGGACAACAATGTCCAGAATCGAACTTCCTTGAGTGAAGAGTCCATCGCATTCAGCCTGTTCGGTATCCGTCAACACGGTCACACCAAGCACTTCTGTGTTGGGTAGTTCGGCTTTCAGAGCCCGGACGGCTTTCTTGCTGGCGAAGCAGGAAACAGTCACGATTTCAGGTCTTGCTTCACGGAGTAAGATACCATCGATCGAGAGTGTCTGGCCGATGTCGATGAGCTTCAGGTCGGCGAAGACCTTCAGACCACAGGAGTGGAGATAGTCGATGAGACCATAGCCGTGGGAACGAAGAGCGGAGTTCACTTTGATGTAGACTCCGGTTCCCTTGAGGCTCTGGGCAAGTTTCAGCACTTGCTGGTAAACCCACACTCTGCCGGAAAAGCAGTCGTTGTCCTCAACTTCCGGTTTGAAGTCGGCAGCGACAATTAGACGTTCCGCCGGGGTCAGTTTTTTCATCTCGCTTCCTTTCAATGTACGGTTCTCCACGCTCTAGGCCGAGCGCTTGGCTTATCGGAATCATCCGATTCTAGTACAAACACTACTTAAAAAAGGAGTTTAAGTCAAAATTGATTTAAAATACCTTATATTAGGTTTTGTGTTAAAATGAAACTATGAATAGGATTATTATCAAACAAGGTCCTATAGCTTTTTTGAAAGATGTTTTTTTGATGGAAATTGTCGCTATTATTTTTCTTTTTACTATTTCGTTTTTGGCAAATTATGAAATGCTTTTTATTGGATTGAGTTTGGACCACTATATTGGTTATCATACTTTTGTTTTGGTTGCTGCTTCTTTGTTTCAATTAATATATCTGGTTGCACTTTTTATTAATTGGTATTTTTCATATTTTGAAATTGGAGAAAGAGAAATTGTGAGAAAATTCGGCATTCTTTTCCATCACAAAAAATATGTAAGTCTTACTGATATCATATCTGTAGAAACATACCAATCCCCCATTGACCGTAGAATAAACCATGCAACCATAACACTTGAACACCGTGATGGTAAGATTACAAAAATAAAAGATATACCAAATTTTGAAGAGTACACAGATATTATAAAACAAACTATTCAAAATTTATCTGGAAATACTTCATTTCCTAATATAAAAACTCTATTAAGACAAGGTGAGAGACATGACTCGGAATTTAAAGAAACACTTCGTTTTGATATAAGAAAAAATGAGGTTAATAAGGAATTAGAAAAAGCTATAATAAAATCAATTGTTGGTTTTCTAAATGCCGGAGGTGGAACACTTTTAATCGGAGTAAGTGATGATAGAACTGTTGTTGGGTTAGAAAACGATTATAAAACCTTACCAAAGAAAAATCGTGATGGTTTCGAAAATCATTTAACTATGCTTATAAAAACAATGATTGGTTTACCTTTTACAAAATATATAAAAATAAGCTTTGGGGAGGTGTCTGAAAAAGATATTTGCGTTGTATCTGTTCAAAATGGCCACAAACCGGCATATTTAAAAAACGGAGACAAAAAAGAAGAATTCTATGCTCGTATCGGAAATTCTACACAACCATTTTCCATGAGTGAAACCGAAGAATATATAAAAACCCATTTTAAAAGATAAGATTGCTTTACTGGTATGAAAAAACTGAAAGAATTATTATTGGGCGTGGAAATAATCAATATGGTCGGAGATATTGAATTGGAAATTATCTCCATATGTTTTGACTCGCGCAAAGTCACTTCTGGGTCAATCTTCGTGGTAATAAAAGGTTATGTGCAAGATGGTGAAAATTTTATAGATGATGCTATAAAAAATGGCGCCAGAGTAATAATACATAAAACCTCCTACAAAAACTTTGTCGATGGAATTACTTACATTCAGGTTGCAGATAGTCGTCTAGTTTTAGCTCAAATAGCTCAAAATTTTTACAATCATCCATCAAAAAAATTAAAGCTTATTGGTGTTACTGGAACAAATGGAAAAACAACCACAGCAACACTCTTATTTAATTTATTTAGAAATTTTGGTTTTCATTCAGCCTTACTTTCAACAATTGAAAATAAGATAGACGAGGAAATTTTCCCCGCAACACACACCACTCCCGATCCGGTCGCACTGGCATCATTTCTTTCTTTGGCTGTTTCAAAAGGTTGTGAATATGTATTTATAGAATGTTCATCCCAAGCAATAGACCAAAAACGTTTACACGGACTACATTTTATTGGAATGTTATTTACAAACGTAACACACGATCATCTTGATTATCATAAAACTCTTGAAACATATGCTGAAGTAAAAAAGAGTTTATTTGATACTTTGCCTGAAACAGCTTTTGCTGTAGCAAACCAAGATGATGAAAGATCAGATTACATACTCAGTGATACTCCTGCAAAAAAATATTTTTTCTCTTTAAAAGAAAACTCAAAGGCAGATTTTATTTTAAAAATTAATAAACAATCTTTGGAAGGTTTAGATGCCTCAATAGATGGAAATCGGATACATACAAAACTTATTGGTAAATTTAATGCATATAATATATTAGGGATATTCGCAATCGCAAAAATTTTAGGAATTCAAGATGAACAAATAATTTCTTCAATTAAAATATTAAATCCACCAACCGGAAGACTACAATTTTTTAAATCACCCAAAGGTTTCTATGGAATAGTAGATTATGCTCATACACCAGACGCCCTCCAGAATGTTTTAACAACAGTTCGAGAAATTACGCCAAGCGGTGGGCACATCATCACAGTTGTTGGATGTGGAGGTGATAGAGACACTTTAAAACGCCCAATAATGGGAGCAATTGCTTGTAAACTGTCTGATTTTGTGATTTTTTCATCTGACGACCCTAGAAGTGAAAATCCAGACGAGATTATAAAAGATATAACCGGAGATTTACCTAAATCAATTAAAAATTATGAAAGTATTACCGATAGAGTAAACGCTGTGGCTAAAGCTTGTTCGAAAGCATCTTCGGGAGATGTTGTGTTATTGGCCGGCAAAGGTCATGAACAATATCAAATATTCAAAGATAAAAAGGTTCATTTTTCAGATATAGAAGAAATTCGTAAAAATTTTAAGTCCCCCCTCTAATCCAAGGGCATCCCTTGGATAGTTTTTATTTTGCAATTATTATAGTTTCGTCTCTATCAGGACCAACTGAAATAATACGTGTTTTAACCCCAACTTCTTTTTCAATAAAAGAAATAATATTTTTTAGTTTTTGAGGAAGTTCCTCGATATTTCTTAAATTCCGAATAGAAGTGAGCCACCCAGGAAAAGTTTTATATATTGGTTTGCAATATTTCAAAACTTCTTTTTCTGGAATAGCCATATTAAGTCGAGTTCCTTTATTTAAAACTAAATTACCCACATTATATTTTGGACCAGTGTATTCATAGGCCACACAAATTTTGATTTCTTTGCAGGAATCCATAACATCAATCTTGGTAAAAATAACATCTTTACTACTGAACTGAATTGAATATCGCAAAAAAGGTAAATCAAGCCAACCAGTTCGTCTTGGACGACCTGTGGTTGCTCCGTATTCAAAACCTGCCATTCTAACAGCTACACCCAGTTTGAATTCGTCAGATTGATCCAGTGATAAGTTCCCAAATTTCTCCTTTTCCGTTTTTCTTGTCACTCCAGATGTGCCACACCATTCCGCCGATTGTGTGCCACCAAATTCTGTTGGAAATGCTCCTCCACCAACACGAGTCATATATGGAGCTTTAATAATCCCTAGGGTCATTTCTACATCATTTTCACGAAGCCCTACACCTTTTGATAAACCAGCAATCGTACAATCTGAAGCAGTAACAAAAGGATATGTACCGTGGTCAATACTTAGAAGATTCCCCTGTGCCCCCTCCAAAAGAATCTTCTTTTTGCCAAGAGCTTTTCGCAAAAAAGTATCGGTATCAATAATATTATTCTTAAATAACTTCCCGTATCTGGCATATTCTTTAACGATTTTTTTGATATTAAAAATATTTTTCTCATCATAAAAACGTCCACTGCCTAAATGTTCATGTTGCATAATCTGTTTTATTACCTGTTTATCATACTGCCCAAGCAAAACTATTTTATCCTGCAAATTTTTTAGAAGCTTTTTTTCAAAATCTTTTGGGTTAAGTAAATCATTGACCGTAAGACCTATGCGAGCATAGTGGTCTTCATAAACAGGACCAATCCCCCTTCCCGTAGTGCCTATTTTGCCGGAACCAGCTTTGTTTTCTTTTACTCTATCCATTAGCAAATGTTGAGGTAATACTAAATGAGCGTCCTTTGAAATACGGAGATTTTTGAAACTACATTTAGCAACTTTCAAAAGTGATATTTCATGCTCAACGACAGCCGGGTCAAAAGCAACTCCACTTCCTATTATATTTATCTTTCCTTTTGCATCATAAAGAATTCCGGATGGAATAAGATGAAAAATGTGCTCTTTATTACCTAGACGAATGGTGTGTCCCGCATTGGCCCCACCAGTACCGCGAGCAATAATATCTGCCCAGGCTCCAAAAAAATCCACGAATTTCCCTTTACCCGTATCGCCCCATTGATTGCATATAACAGCTATGGTTTTCTTTCCTCCTAGAAGTTTATTAACTTGTTTAAAAAGGTTTGTTTTCTTGCTCTGGATTGATTCCATGAAATTAATCGTTAAAAATAATTATTACCCACCAAAAAGGATTATAGCATTAATTGGCTATTCCAATACATCCAAGGGAAGCCCTTGGACAAATTTTAGAAGAGGAAAAAGATAACAATCAATTACCGAGAAGTGAAGGTAATTTTATACAATCTGAATAAACTTTTGTGGTTGAATTGTATTTACAACACCCGACATTTTCATACTTGTAATCAGCATAATTACAATATGGCCTAGCAGAAGTACAAGAATAAATAACAGCGCTTGTTGTTTTGTTAGTTATTTTTTGAGGCCAAGACCATTGACAATAATATTCCGTCGATGAGGTTGAAGGTGTTACGGAAGTTGAAGGTGTAGGTGTAGGTGTAGGTGTGGAAGGGGTAACTGTTGTTGGTGTGACAGGTGTCACTGTCGTTGTTGGTGCAGGAGTAGTTGGGTTTACAGTTGGTATGGCTGTGGTTGGGGTAGTAGGTGTAATTGTAGTAGTTGGTGTGAGTGTAGGTGTAGAAGTGGGTGTAGATACAGTTGGTGTTGCAGTTGTGGTTTGTGTAGGTGCTACTGTCGAGGTTGGTGTCGGTGTAGGTGTAGGAGTACTTACAGGAGTTGAAACTGGGGTGGTAGTTTTCCCAGTATTTTTATCGGAGTTATTGGTAGGAGTAGTCGGTGGAGAAACTGTTGAACTTGTATTATCTGACGCTGGCGGAGTTTGCCCACTAGATTCGTCTTTCTGTTCATATTTAACACATGCTAAATTATTTTCTTCTGACAATTCCGAGATAGTATTATTAAAATCAACAAACAAACACGCAACAACTTTACCAATCCCTTTTTCTTTTATTTTATATGTAACATTAGTTGCAGCATTGCGTTGAATACTTTTAGTTGTCTTGTCTGGTCCATCAAGTAATGTTTTAGCAACCTGCCCGCCTGGGACATCAGGATAATAATACCCCCACAAAGGAACTTGCCCAGCGGTATTAGCGGAGCCGATATTTTTAATCTGGAAATAGAAATATGAACTATTATCGATACTTCCAGCTGATTGTAATTGACCCGATGCACCAGACCCTACTGATTGACTACCAGCTGAAATCGGTGGTGCAATTGGTGGAGTACCATATTGATTCTGTACCAAAGTTAAATCAGGTGCTTTGGATACATACTCAAAACATAAATTATTATCATTCTCTGAACTTTCTGTCACATTATTTCGAGTATCAATTTTCAAACAAACATTATATCTTCCGATTTTTGGTGGAAAGTTAAAAGCAATCGGCAATATATCTCATGGGTTTAGATGGCCATTAGCTGTGCTACTTAAAGTCACATATCCGTGAGGATAAGTTCCAGAAACTAAATTACCTTGATTAGCTGAGTCATCCAACGAAACATAGGTAGCAGTAAAATAAATTTGATTGGGTGTATTTACACTGGCTGTACCAATATTTGCAACTTGGAAATAGATTTTGCGTGGCGCATATTCACTAGTATTAGTTGCAGAATCAACTGTTCCGCCAGCAGATCCCCCACTACTACCTCCCGACAATCCTACCTGACTTTGTCCCCCTGTAACCGTATTACCTCCGCTTGGAGGTGCCGTCATTTGACTACGGATATCAGACATTTCAGATTCAACATCTTTTCTAACTGTAAGATTTTTAACCGCTGGTTTAGTTTTAACAGAAATTTTTGCCGGCAACGAGGTGTATTGATTACCATTAAGTTCGCTGACAGTATAGAATTCAAAATTATATGTTTTGCTGTCATTAAGATTAGGTACAACAAATTGTTTAACATCTTTCGAAATCAAATATTCAACTGGTGCTCCGGGGTCAGGATCATAACGCACTTTGAAATATGCAAGATTTTTATCTTGGGTTGGTAATTCCCATTTTAACAAAACTGAATTATAAGTTATGTCAGCATCGGCTGGTGTAGAAATTTTTACCGTTTGCGGTAATACTAGTACGTCAGATGATGTTTGGTTGCTTAGCCCTGTATCATCTTCAACATAAAGTTTAACGTTGTATTTTCCACTACCACCATAAGTATGAGTCATAACAGATGATCTATCTTTAGTTATAATTTCTCCGTCGTTATAATCCCAGATATATCTGACAATTTTATTATTCTCATCTTTTGATCCCGATGAATCTAACGAAATTAATGTCCCAAACGGCCAATATTTAGTTCCGTTTGTAAGTCTAGACTGATTAGATATATCGATTTTCAAATTGGCAACTGGTGCTTGATTAGGAATTGTTTCAATCTCTACACTGTTTTTTGTAATGATATTATTTGTTTCATTAGATTCATCTCTAGCATGATTTTCGGAATCAACAGTTAATTTAAAATTGTAATGAGCTGCTTCGGTTACTGTTACTGGCCATGTTTTTTCTTGACAATTACCTACCACAAGTGATGCTGTCCAAGTATTTTGACCTTGATTCCAAGAACCATTAGCCTTTTGCCACTGCAGTTTGCTCATAAAACCTGGTGAAACTCCATCACCTTCATTACAAATTCTCGCCGTAACATTAAATGCTTTACCGACCAATACCTCTCGCGGAAATTTTAAATAATTATCGTCAACAACAATATCAGGATATCGAGCAGGTTCTTTCACAAGAAGTTTGAGTGTATCTTCCCCTGTTGCGCCATTATCATCAGTTACAGTTAGTTTAACATCGTATTCTCCTGCAAGAAATTTTGTTGTATCAACAGATGTAATTTGACTATATTTATCAAAGTTTCCAGGAATATACCATCTGTATTTTTCAATATAACCATCTGGATCTTTTGATTTTGAACCATCCAGTTGAATCCTATCTCCTTGAACAGCAGTTATATCAAGACCAGCGCTGGCAACCGGTTTTTCATTATGGCTTATAACTTGAGTATAGAAAACTAATTGCCCCGGATTTGATTCTAGGTTGACTGTCTTATTGTAAATTATAGCTTCTTCATCAGGTTTCCATAAAGAAATCTGGGGAACCAAACCAATTTTGAAATTATATTTACAGTGATACTTAAGAGCAGGAATAGCTAGTTGCATCATTTCACCTACACTTGCGTCTTTTGGAATGTTTAAATCATATGTTTGAACATAACTGTTTGAGTTAGAATCAAAACTCATATTTTTAGTATTTATAGTACCTGGCTCTGATGCTGACCCAAACCCCTGACCCGCTCTCATGTAAAAGATATCTCCGTCAAAATAACCACTCTTAAATGTTTCTACGGTTCTAGTTTGAATTCCTAAAGATATTGCATTTATGCTAAAAAAATCGACTCCAAAGGTACTGTTCTGATCATCTTTCATTTCAATATTTGTATCATCTGACATCATTGGCGGGACACCATTTGCCGATGCATCTACTTCAAGATCATAATCTTTTTCTACACCAACCCACGGACCCCAACACCTAATCTGTGGCCAGCAAGGACGTGCAGTTTTTTCATAATAACCAATATACGCTTTAAGACCAAAAAAGTCTTTGAATTCGGTTTTGTTTTTATCTTCAAATGGCAGAATGTGTATTTTTATTTTAGTAGTGTTCCCAGGATAAATCTGAAGCGGATCATAATCAAACCACACTTTTACTGGAAAATAAAAATCACGATTAGGTAATGAAAAAGCCACTTCCCCTTGAAGTTTCCTTTTTTTAACTAACCCCCACGGTTGTTCTATTTTCCAGGGAGCATTAAAGCCGAAATCTGAACCCCATTCTGCAAAATGCTTGTCCAAAATAATGGATTGAGGAGTATTGGCAAGTGGAACACTAGTCACAGCCGAAGTGTCAGACGGAAAAACCGCTAACACTCCCGTTAGGAGAAATATCGAAATATATTTTTTTGTCATACAAAAAAAGCTATTATTTTTTTTAAATCGACTCTATTATTAATTATATCACCTTTTGTGATTGTTAATAGAAATTAAATCCCCTTTTAACCTATTCCAGGGTTCCTATTCCAAGGGGAGTCCTTGGACAAACTCTACTTGGATTCAATTTTTTGGAGAAGATTTTCGGCGGTAAATCCTGGAGCTCGAATTTCTTGATAATCAAGAATTATGTGAGAAAGATTGTGATATTTAATATTCCGAGTTCGAAGAAGTTCTGGATAGCAACGCTTGAGTGTAATCAAAGGTTCTTCGCCTTCTATTGGAGCATAGGTACCGTCACCCCAAAGCACCGGTTTTGGTTTGGTCAAATATTTTTGATAGAGCTCATCTTGTAAACTTTGTGGTGCATCAAGAAGCACAATTGTTGCAAGTTCCTTGAGAGTTGAAAGAATATCTGCGCCAATATAAATAACACTACCTGTGGTATCTACTACTAACTTCTCCCCTTGCCGAAGCCGAGAAATTATTTCCTGCATCACCTCAATTTCATATTGAAGATATAGAGCAGAATTTGTCACATATCTCTCATCAAATGGCTGGCCTAACCACTCGGCTACACCATCAATACCTTGATAGCCCGATTTCAGTAAATAAGGTTTGAGTTTTTTCTCAATTTCATTATCACAACAAACTCGATTGAAACCTAAGCCTTCAAGCAAAAGTGCTCTGCGAGATTTACCGACATTGGACATACCGATGAGGACAATACTATTGGCGTTCATACATTATGAAATGATTATTGAATTTAAATAAAAAGTAAAGTTATTATAGCAAATTAATTGACCATAAAAAATACCTTATTTCTCTATTATAAGCGTATGACGAATTGAATCAAATTGATTAAGAAGTGCTTGTTTGTCAAATTCACGAACAGCCCCCGCTGGATAATTTTCAAAAGCACCATAATGAACAAAGTAGCGTACAGCAATACATGGATTAGTACCCGGGAGAGCATACACCGTTTCCTCGTATCTATTGCCCGCTCCCGCATCGCTTGATGACGCAACTGAATATGTTGTATCGCCATCTACTATTGTACTGGCAGACGTACTATTACCTACATAAAGGAAAAGTGTGGCAGTACATATTTGCGCATTTGGAATCTCTTCAACACTCACATAGGAATCACTACTTAAATTCGTGCCAGATGATGTAGATGTAGAAATGGTAAATTTAACACCAGTAATATTTTCGGGATCAAATTCCTGATAGATATATTTATCATCGACGCTAAAGCCAGCCGGATATCGTATTGAAAATCCTTTTGTATTATTCTTATATACCTGTGAAAGATTATCCGGAGTAAATAATTTAGTAGGTGTATAAAAAAACACTACTGCAAAAATAATAACAATTATCACAAAAACAATTATTCCAATGCGTGTTTTTATTTTCATATAAATATTATAACAAAAATTTGCAATTTATAAAGTGAGGTCTTGCATCATCTATATAACTATGTTATGGTAAGCCCAGACAAAAACAGGAGGAGGACTGACTCATGCCACACATTCAGAGAACGTCGGAGACGCTCACTTTTCACTCTGTCAGTGGGAACAAACTGCGGTGCAATCAGTGGCCTGAACGGCCACCGATGTCGGCCAAGCAGGCCGAAGCGTTCCGAAGGAGTATGTTCAACCGTTCCAAGAAGAAAATGCCCAAGAAGGTGGACACCTCGCGCGGAAGAATGCAGGAAATCACGGCCAAGTACGCCGCCGACGAAATAAGGTGCCCGTCCTGTGGGTACAACCAGCGCTTCGTCTTCGGCCCCAATTCCTGCAGGAACTGTCACGGCCGATTCAAGGTTCACGAACCGAGACGAAACAGCTGGCTGTATCGCGATCGCGGGTCGCTCTGGTAAGTCGGCCCACGACCAAGTTCGAGGCGAGTTCGCAAACGCGGACCCGCCTCTTCTCTTTTTTATTATTTATTTGCGTTTCGCAAGAAGTCTAAGTCGCTTTATCTCAAGTCGTTTTTTTGTCTTATGTG
>JAPLZX010000023.1:33582-45700 GCA_026394815.1 Candidatus Zambryskiibacteriota bacterium
CATATGCTATGGCTTTTATTATGTTTGCAGTCGTAGTGTTTATTGGTTATGGTAGTTATAATTATTATTTACAAAACACAACTCTAAAATACACAAAAGAACAACTGGCTTCAACCACAGAGATTTTCCAAAAAAATATCCAGTTATTAAGAAGTGCTCTTTTAGTCAAGAATAATGAAAATACAAATTTATATAGTTTATTAACCGAAGAACAAATTAGAAACAACTTATTTGATGAACAGATTCAATCCCTTTCTTCTACCGTTGGACTTTTAGATAAATTAAGCAAAACCGACAGAGAACTCTTGCAAAAATATTCAAGTGTATATTTTCTTAATGAGAATTATTTACCATCACAGTTAGCTGAAATTGACACAACTTTTTTGTATAAAAAAACCAAACCGGAAACAATTCACGTCAATATAAAATCTCATCTTGAAGATTTGTTACGAGCGGCTAATGCCGACTCAATGCCTCTTTTAGTCCTTTCGGCATATCGTTCATTCGGCACACAGATATCTCTAAAAGCCAGTTATAAAATAACATACGGTACCACAGCAGCCAATAAATTTTCCGCAGACCAAGGATATTCTGAACATCAGCTCGGTAGCGCGGTTGATTTTACAACAAACACCATTGGCGATACTCTTACTGGTTTTGAAAAAACAAAAAGTTATACATGGTTAACTCAAAATGCCTACAAATATGGCTTTATTTTGTCATATCCGCTGGGAAACAAATATTATCAATTTGAGCCATGGCATTGGCGTTTTGTCGGCGTAGAATTGGCAACTAAACTACACACAGATGGTAAGTATTTTTATGATATGGACCAGAGAGAAATAAATAACTATTTAGTAAAGATTTTTGATTAGGACAATTTATATCAATTTTTTTTCTGACTGTAATATTCAAAAAGTGCCTTAACACCGGAAAGGTTTTGTTCCAACTCTATAGTCTCGTGAGTTTTAAGCTCCACAGTAATTGCTGGAATACCTATGGAAGCGAGCCACCCCTCGGCATCACCACTTGTCGCATAAGCATCAAATGTTTCAACTGCAGAATAGCCTGACGCTTTCGCGTAGACGTTCATGATATCGAGTGTGCCCGAAAGAACACCAGCTTCACATTTTGATGCATACACAGAACCAGACTGACTGTGCCAAAAAATAACAGCATCCGGATTATTTTCTAAAATAAAATTTTTCAGAACCTGACTTTCTGGTTCAGAAAAAGCTTCTGACCCAGCACTGACTACTTTCTCTTGCCATATACTTTTCGGTTGCCATTTGCAATCAAAATTGCGATTGAGGTCAACATTGTGTGCATTGAAACGCCCCGATGTTAGGATTTGTTTGTTGATTGATACATCTGTAGTAGTAAAACGACCTTCTTTGCCAACCACTTTATACACCCCATCAGGATTAACAGATGGAATGACAGTAACAGTTATATTATTTGGAACAAATCCAGGATTTTTGCCTAAATAATCCATAAATTGGTAGGCCAAGAGTACACTATTCCATTCATAACCGCCGTGTATACCACCAACAAATAGAAGTTTAGTATCTCCAGTACCACCTGCCTGCGCAGGCAGGTGGGTATAACTTTCTATTTTACGTCCTTCTACCGACATACCGATTACTTTATATTTTGGCCCGAGATTATTCGAATCCTCAATTAATTTTATTGGTAATGTTACCGGTGGTTTGCCATACAAACTAAATAACCCAAACACACCAAGTGCCACAAAAACAATAATGATTATTATTCTAGGTTTCGAAAAGAATGCCCGCATTATTTAGTATAATATTTAAGCAGAGCTTGAATCCCCGCTAGGTTTTTAGTCCATTCAACATCCGTATGATTCGTCAAAAGAACGCTGATTGCAGGAATATTTATTTTAGCGAACCAATTTACCATATCGCCGGTCGTCTCATAAAAATCAAAACTGTCGTAGGCTGGATATCCAGAAGCATCTGCGTATTTTTTTGTAATCGTGTTCGTCTCCGCAGAAACACCATTGTTACAACTTGACGCATATATACCACCAGCCGCGCTGTACCAAGTAACAATGGCAATAGGCTTGCTTGTTTCCACATAATTTTTCATAGCCAAGCTTTCCGGTTCAGAGAATACCTTACTCCCACCGCTCACAGTTTTATTCTGCCATGTACCGGTAACTTGCCAGTTACAATCAAAATTACGACTAAGATCCACATTGTTTGCGTTAAAACGTCCAGCTACCGTAGCACTTATTGGAGATGGCACATTAGCTGTTGTAAAACGACCTGCAGTGCCAACAATTTTATTCAAGCCGTCTGGATTCAATACTGGAATAATTGTTACTTTTATATTACTTGGAATAAGATTAAGATTTTGTTTTAAATAATCCATCGTCTGGTAAGCAAGGAGAACTGTATTCCATTCATAACCGCCATGTATACCCCCGACAAACAAAAGTTCTGTACTCCCGGTACCATAGTGATAGGCAGTGATATCGCGACCTTGAACAGATTTACCAATAATAGTTTCATCTGGATTTTTTTGATTTACAGTACTTGTGGCAATTTGGCCAGATGGAGTGGTAGTGCTTACATTCTGATTATTTGTTAAATCTACTTTTGACGAACTTTTAGCTAATAAATAAATACCAACACCTGCTATAATCAAAACAACAAGTGTGATTATAAAATTTTTCATATGCCTCTATTCTAACATAATGTACCAAATTTACGAATTGGCCATTTTTAAACCCTATTCCAAGATTCCAAGGGATGCCCTTGGATAGATTTTATATAGTTCCAAAGCGTCGGCGATCAGAAAGAAAAGAGAGAACCGCCAATATAGCGAAAATGATTGGAATCCAATAGCCTGGTAGATAAAGACGAGTAATATCCCAGAGACTTATCCATTGAATAGATATTGTGCCTGTAACAGTTGCGACATTATCAAGTAATGCCTTGTCCTGCGTTTGTACTGCTTTCTGCCAATCCTGTCCGTATTTGATATTTGCATCTGCATTTCTCAATTGCACCACATATGACGCGTTCTCGTTTATTAATTGTTGTTTGAATGATGACAATTCGTCTGACAATCTTTGTATTTGTGCTTGTATTTCAGGTGTTGATGTTTGTGCTCGTAAAGTTGCTAATTGTTGTGTGTCGGAATCTATAATTGACTGTAGTGACTGCACGGCGGTCGTGTGAGTTTTAATAATTTCCTGGCGAACTGCTTTGTAATTCAAAAGTGCAGCATCAGCTTGTTTTTGTTGTTCTTCAATAGAAATTTTTTGTGATAAAAGATTTTGGGATGAAACATTGGTTGTGAGAAATCGACTTCCAACGAGACTTTCAAGTTCAGCTCTGAATGAGTCATATTTACTCTGGGGAACGGCGAAACTGATTGAACCGTATTGTGGAGAACTTGATTCTTGGTCAATACGACCACTATATCCACGAACTACAGTCTCAACGCGACGGGTAAGACCCTGAACATCGCGGGTACGCATCTGTGCATTGTAATATATTTTCAAAAATTCTCGTGTATCGGTTATTGGAACACTTGGATTTGGGTAAGGATATGGATAATAGTCTGCCTTGCTTGAAACCGAACCTCCAGATATTCCTGTGTCCATCATTGGTACACCTACAGTTGTAGGAGGCACTATATTTCCACCACCAAAGTTTTCCATCACTCCACTTCCCATTCGTGTTACATATTGAACTCCCTGAGGAGAAACTGCGAAGAAAGTAATAACGGCAAGGAGCGCGAATACGATTGTCAGCCACGAAATATGTCGTGGCCAAAAATGCTGTGTAATTGTTTGGTTGTCATTCATATAACAATAATACTATCACATTTCTTATTATTGTGCCCTAGAGCACTAGATACTATTCTGAGTCTTGGAATAAATGGAAAAATGCGTTTATTAGTGATAAAACTATTGAAAACCAAAATGCTGTCCAGAATCCAGCAACTTCAAATCCGGGAACTATCTTTGACGCCAGAATAATAAACAGAGCGTTTATAACAAGTGAGAAAAGGCCAAGGGTTAGTATTGTAATAGGTAGAGCAATCAGCTTGACCACAGGTTTTATAAAGATATTTATTATACCTAAAACTACTGCCAAAATGACAGCACTAAAAAGTGTAATAGTTGCCCCAGGAATTAAATAGGTGGCAATAATAATTGCTAATGTAGAAACTAATAAATGTACTAATATTTTCATATGTAATTATTGTATCACAAAAATATACCAAAAAATAGAGTGGGGTTCATTTGGTTGGTTTGGTGTGTGAAAAATGGAACGGTGCAAGTATGTATTTGTGTGTGTATTTGAAACTAAATAAAACTCTTTAAAAATTTGATTATTTTGGGAATGGAACCAATTACCATAGCAGTGATTAAAAGTGATACTGCTCCGGCATAAGGATTTTGAAGAAGAGGAGTAAATTTTTCTGTCGGTAACACATGATAAAATAAAGTCATAAGTAATATCCCCCAAAACATACTAAACATTAAATACTCGAAGTCAGTTTTTTTATTTTTACTAAAAGCCCACACAAAAAAGAAGCCTGGCATTGTAAAGAGCAATAAATTAAACAAATCTAGAGGGATATTTTGAAAATTATTCATGATTTCTACAATTCTAAATCTGTCCAATTTTTAAATTCACCTTTTTTAAATTCCTTACTGTTCTCTGTAAAATAAACCCATCTTCCGTTGTAGTTTACTTGGTCAGTGTTGGTCACTAATCCACCAAATAAATTTTTACTTTTTTTATTTTCACTTTTGATATATTTTTGCAATCCATCAGATTTTGGCTCAAAATCAGAAAATTGTGTCCCGTGTGGATCAAACAAACCAATCTTTCCGTCTTTAAATTTGACTACAAAGTCAACATAAAATGGCGTTTTGTCCTCATCGTAAGGTACGGCAAAAAATGTCGCGTCCCTGTTTCCGTTTTTATACCACCATTCAACCTTTCCTGAATTATCCAAAAATTCTGTAAAAGATTTTTCCAGTTCGGATAAATATTTTACATAGAACGGCTTCATTACTGACTTGTTCCTTGCTTCCTCTGTATAATCACTACCAAAAGATAAAACTTCGGGGACATTCCAATTGTCTAATTTAGCAAGTTCTCCCTCTCTTATTTCGGTTTCATTTTTATACTCAATTTGTGCTTTATCTAAAACATTTAAAAAACGCTGTGGATTATCATCACTCAAAACTATTTTTACAATTTCTTCCCACTTTTCTGAATAATCCATTTTTAACTCTTTTTCGAAGAATTTGTAAATAGATTCCTTGACTCTATTTACAGACCTGTCTTCTGGGTAAAAAAGACGGAGACTATTTCTCACAAAATAATCAAACAATTTCTGCAAATCAGCATCACTCACGGTGATTGATTTATCACCAACAATTTTTGAACCAGCCAATGTATCAATATCGCTGGCTTTATAATCAGAAATAATCTTAATATCAACTTTTTTTGCTGTTTTATCTATTTTGCTTTTCAAACTATCCGCTTTCGCTTGAGCTAAAAATATTTCAATAAACCGTGGAGATAATCTTGTTTTTTCGCGATGTCTCTTCGGATAAACTGAAACTAAATTGATCGGCTCGTATTTATCTATTCTTTTGCTGGTTAGAAACGATACATAGCCAGGGGCGACATCTTTGTCGATTACTACATTGGTTATGTTTGTATAGATATAACCGTAGTTCAAAATTTCTTCACCATAATATATACCTCGATCTGGTTCTGGCATTCTCATAATTCTTCCTACTGTTTGAATAGAAAAAATCGGACTATGCCACTCTCTAAACAGTGCCATAATTTGCGCTCGCGGACAATCCCAGCCCAAAGCAATTGCTTGTTTGAAAAGCAAAACCTCTACTTCGCTATCATTTTTCTCTACATCTTCTTTGTTTATATGCTCGCCAGAAAGCCAAATAGCAAGCTTGTTATTTCCTTTTTCAGTAGAAATATTAAAATCATCTTTTAAAATTTTAATTACCTTGTCCTTCAGCTCGTCCTCTCTTTGTCCTTTTCTATCTGGCAACTGAATCAAGACTAACGGATTTATATTACTACCTTCTTTTTTGTAGCTTTTGATTAGTTCCGCTCTTTTTTTCAAAGCTTCACCGATAACCGTTTTTTCGCTATCTTTGTCAAACTTTTTTTCGCCCAATTCCGTTTTTATTTTGCCTTCTTTAAATACATTTACAAAATTTTCATTTAAAACCAGCGACTTTTTAATCATCGCTTCTTTTTTTACATCATCCACCAAAATTTTTACATCATAATCGCCCTCAAAAATAGGTGTTGCCGAAACTTCAATCGTTAAGCTTGGGTCTATGTCCTTGCGAAGCTGAAGCGCGGCCGACTTTTCTTTTTTATCCATCTGTCCGGATGAATAATGAACTTCGTCAATAATCAAAACGATTGTTCTTCCTTCTTCTCGTGTTCTTTCCAAAACCTTTGAAAGATAAAATTCCTGTTCGTTTTCTTTAACAATTGTATTCGTTCCTTTTTTATTTACGCTAGACCAATTGAAAAACAAAATTTCATTTTCAGCAATTTTTCTATCGTTCAGATCTTCAAAATACGAACATTCTAATGTTCGTATTTTTTCATAGTAATTATCCAATTTTTCCTTGCTTTGAATATGCAGTTTTTTCGGTGCTGCCCAAATAAAACTAAGGGGTTGCTTTACTTCCTTGTCATCAACCAATTGCTTTAGAAACTCTGCCATCATTATTGTTTTGCCAGAACCAGTCGGCGCTTTAAAAACTAATTTCTTACCGCCGTCCGCGCTTAAAAGCTTTTTGGCTTTATCCAATAAATCGGCTATGGCATCTTCTTGATATATTTTTAGTTGCATATTTTTAATCCTTTATTTATAAATTCTTCGGTAAACTTTTAAAATCGCTTCAGGGATTGGCGACAATTTTACCTTTTGTTTTATATCTTCAAACTCATCTTCAAATGAATCATCACCAAGTGAGAAAATATAAACGCTAATTTTACCTGTTATATCTTTAATCGCTTTTTTGAAATCTTCAATCACTAACTGATCAAAAATTATTCCAGCATAATGGTCGTGATTTTTGAAAATTTTAAAAGCTTCATTGTCTAATACCGATTCAAATGTTCCTTCTTTGACACAAAGCATTTCTACGGCTTCTTTTGTTAGTTTAATTTTATTTCTGTCAGTCGATTCTTTATAATCAACAAAATCAGTTTTGAAATATTTTAAATTTCCACCAAGGCCTTCAATTTTTTCACCCTTTTTCGTCTTATATCCCGTGATAGCTTTTTGAACGCGTGGATAACAAATGTCGGAACAAATATTTTCCTCATTGTTTGTACACAAAATAAACACTCTTTTGCCATTATCAATTTTATTGAGATTCAAAATTGCATGTCCAGTCGAACCAGAACCAGCAAAAAAATCCAAAACCGTAATATCTTTTTGATAATTATTTTCATAGTGATCAAAAAGTAAGGAAGTAAGATATTCAACCAAAGTTCTTGGCTTTGGATATTCAAAAATATTTTGTTCTCCGATCATATTGAACAATTCATTGCTCGCTTCTTCATTTACGCCAACCTTTTGTCCGAATCTCGACTTTGCAACGAATTCATTATTGCCATTTGTAAAAATAATTTGTTTTGGCGATTCATTTGATGTTTTTCCACTTCCGTAAATAGCACGAATAGCAAAATTCTCGCTTTTTACCCAAAATGTTGTTCCTTTCTCTAATTCTTTTTCAACATTCTTTTGTGACCACCTAGATTTGAATCGTAAAACTAAAGCATTTTTATTTTTTCCATTTTTTACAACAACTTTTTGTATGAGTTTATATTTTTCATCAGTAGTTTGTGTGTATTCTCCGTCTGGTATATTAAATATAACTTTCTTTGCTGGAATAGTAAGCGTATTTACTGGATTTGAAGCGTTATATAATGGAGCGTCCTCATGCTCTTCTTTAATGCTCTCAACTAACAGCTCCTTAAGTCCTGAGTTATTTAATTGCTTTGCGTAGCAAAGAATATAATCAGCATTTGAATAAGAATTTACTTTTTGCCGGCCAAAATGCTGTGTTTTTTCCCAAATGAAGTTCGTTATATAATTTTTTTCTCCAAACACTTCATTGCATAGTAATTTTAATTGAGCAACCTCATCTTCACCAATTGAAATAAATATCACGCCATCTTTTGAAAGAAGTGACTTGGCTAGGTGTAATCTTTTCGATATAAAAGCAAGCCATTTTGAATGTCTGAAGGAATCTTCTTTGTCAACAAAACTGTCATTGTATTTAAAATCCTTATTCCCCGTATTATACGGCGGATCAATGTAGATAACATCAATTTTACCTTTATGTGTGTAGTTCAAAACAGAAAGGGAATGATAATTATCACCCTCAATAAGTAAATTTACTGGTTTGTTTTTGTCTGTGATTATTTCCTTGCTTTTGACTTCTTTCAGCACCGGCAGTTTTTCTTTGCACATTTCTACAACATCTTCCGGCTTGTCTTCCCAGACTAAACCGTATTTCTTTTTTTTCTTTAATTCCTTTTTAAGCCGTCCAATTTCAATTTTAAGTTTTTCAATTTCCATTTTATTATTCGTGATTATTACCTGTGGATAACTTTGCTTGATTATTAAAAACATGTTATACTCTATTTAACAAATAATTCCTTGTGCGTGGGGCTCCGTATGGTTCCTCATTTAACGCACAAGGTTTTGTTATTTATGGGTACAAAGGACTTTCTTCAATAACTTTACTTTTAATTAAATTATAATAACTCTCATCTCCATGTTCTCGTTTTCTAAATAAAGACCAACACACAACATCAACAACTTGTAAGCATTTTTCTTGTTGGGGGGTCTTAATCTCAACCGATATTTTTATTTTATGGTTTCCTGTCACTTGTTTAGATAAATAACCACAAAAATTTTCATTTAAGAATTTGTTTGTTTCGCGACGTGAAGCGATGAGCACAATGGGTTCATTTGTGGGAATTAATTTTTTAGTGTATACACGATCTAACAACATATTTACCACATAATTATAAAGTACATGCTTTTCGTCTTGCAGTTTTGTATACACCTTAGATTTGTTTAAATAAATTGAAATTATAGATATATCTTTTTCATTTAAAGAAGTAAGAAGTTTTTGTCTAGTGGAGGGTTTTTCTTTAAAAGCGTGAACTACACCGCTATGATTTTTTACTTCTAATTTACTAAAATTTGCAAATAATTTTTTAATAATTTTTTCAATAGGTTTTTTGTTTTTGACAAAAAGGAAGGTAATAACAAAATATTTTGAAGTCTTCTTCTTTTTGAAATTGAAACCTAAATCTCCACTTTCATCTAAAAAAATGTACGCCATAATTTATATTAATTGTTTATCCTTAAAACTAAATGAATTTGAATTTGAAACAATAACATGATCAACAACTTCAATCCCTAATATCTTACCAGCTTCCACCATTCTTTTGGTTAAATCTAAATCATCTTCTGACGGTTCCGAATCCCCGGAAGGGTGATTGTGGGCTAAAATAATTTGAGCGGCAAAAATTCGTGCCGCGGGTTCAAACACTTCGCGCGGATGTACCAAGCTCGCATTCAGCGTACCGACAGAAATAGTCTCTTTATTTAATAGCTCGTTGCGTGAATTCAAGTATAAAACAACAAAATTTTCTTTTTTATGTTCGCGCAAAAAAGAAATTTGAGCAATTATGTCTTTCTGGGTCTGAACTATCGGCAGAGTGCTTGAAGAATCAACCTCTAAAACTCTACCAGCGAATTCAAAAGCGGCTAAAATTTGAGTAGCTTTGGCTGGTCCAATACCATTTATTTTTTTAAATTGCGCAAAATCTAATCCAAGCAACTTTTTTTTAGGGTAATTTGAAAGAATGTTTTGGGCAACCTCAAGAACATTTTTACCTTTTGTGCCAGTGCCTAAAAGAATAGCCAAAAGTTCATAATCTTTTAATGACTTCGACCCAGATTTGATGAGTTTTTCTCTTGGTCTATCTACTTTTGGAATATCTTTAATCTTTGGCATGTTTTTACCCCCTAAATATAGCACAAATCAAAAAACCTGAGTAATTGAGTTTTACTGGTTTTCATTCCTAATGTATTCCTCTATTGCTTCAATTTTTTTGATATCTGTGTTGTCTTTTTTCTCTTGACGATAACTGTCTTTAAGACAAGCTTTGTATACATTGAGATATTGTTCCGCACTAAGAACTAAATATTTGGCACCTTCATAATTTGCTGGTATTAATTTTTCTTTATTTAATCCTGAATGTTTTTCCGACTCCTCAATAGACCCAAACGCTATCCAACCAACAATGTCGGAGTGAGAAAATTCGTGTTCATGCTCATTATCCATATGAAACTGGTATGATTCTAGATATTCTTTAAATTCGTACCATTTATCTTTAAGCCAAATTCCCGGTATAAGAAAATCAATGTCATTTATCTCACCTTGAGGTTTAATGATTTGATATAAACCTAATGAACCATATAAAACAGGAGTAATATTCTTATTGTTTAAGATTTTCGTAATCTTAATAAAATTTCTAAATTTTTCCTCCATATTTTTTTAACTTAGTTTTTATCTATAAAAATTAACAATGCCCTTTGTGATAAACCTTACCTTGAATAATTTTATTAGCCAACATTCCGTGATATATTGATTCCCTAGCAAAAATCTCCCCGCAATCAGGACACTTCAAATCACCTTTTGTGTAGTCGCGAATAATTCTTTCTTTGTAACATTTTATCAAATGCCCTTTTGCATCTTTATCATAATCATAAAGATGAGTCCCGCATTTTGAACAGTATATTTTTATTCGATAAAATTTCAATTTATTATTTTCTAATCCAAGGGCGGGCCTTGGACAACTAAATATAGCACAAATCAAAAAACCTGAGTAATTGGATTTGCTGCGGGACTTGGAATCGAACCAAAATTCCCTGCTTCAAAGGCAGATGTCCTACCGTTAGACGATCCCGCAATTTAAGTCTTGAACTATTGCTTCCGTCCACCCAGTTACTTTTCTCAATAATCCAGAACTTGCCTTTACTGTAACCCGAATTCCACCATAATACAAGTTTCCAGTATTTCTTCTGTTCGTTTTAAGTTTAAATCTTTTATAATAAACTCTGTTGATTTTATCTAAACTAAAACCAGTGACTTTTGACCAGTATTGTCTTACTACTTCTGTGTTATTTATACTGTTTTGGTGAATATATATTTCAAAACCAATATCATTTTCAGATATTTTGCACACATCTTTGAGCCATTTTAAAAATAGTTTAATCATCTTTGGGTCAGAATTTCCAAATTGTAAACGACTACCAGGATAATAATCTTTTTCCTTTGACCCTTCTGCCCAATATAAAGCCACACCAATAAGCCATAATTCCCGTTTAGATATATTTTTTATATCTTTCAACGCCTTATCGTGAATTTGTCGTGTCCTAAGTATTCTTTGTTGGTGTTTTACCAAACCACCACGTCTTGCCGCTTCTAACTTTTTTACGGTTAATCTTTGAACCTGTTTTTTGGATAAACCAACATCTCTAAGCCATTCAGAAAGTGTGGATTTTGCAACAGGAATTTCTTTTAAAATTTCAGAATATGATTTACCTTTTTTACGAAGAGCAATTGCTCTTTCTTTTTTTGGGTTATTGGCGAACATGGATTATATATATAATAATATCACAACCCATGTTCAGTACAATGTGGATAACTCATTATAAAATATAATTTAAAACGATTCTCTTATTCTTGCGAATTAGACAACAATTATTGAAATGGTTTCGAACTTGGTCGTATAGAGCAGCCAGTATTTTAATCATAAGTTTGATACAATAAAAGCATGACTAAGAATCCATACCTTAATGCGCTCATCGCTGGAACTTATATAGTTTTCGTTGTGCTCCTTATTACTTACGGTCCCACATTCGTCAGGGAAAAGCCAGACACAATCTTCGCTCCAATGGCGATGCTTAGTCTCCTGGTTATCTCGGTTGCTTTCATGGGCTATACTTTCTTCTTTCAGCCGACGCTTATGTACATAGA
>JAPLZX010000023.1:45718-59298 GCA_026394815.1 Candidatus Zambryskiibacteriota bacterium
TGTCCTCATCGCCTTTTCCGCCTAACGAAAGAGGATGTGAGTTCCAACTTCGTACTAGCCTCCCAGCCAGCTCGTGCGCTACTCGAGACGTATAAAGAAAGTAAGATATAATATCTATATGGAAAATTCTGTATCTGTAGAACTCATTGCGCCATCTTCTTCAAACTGGGAATTTTTTGGTAAACAAATATACTACATAGAGCAAAGCGTTTTTAGTGAAAAATCATTCAATGAAGAAATGATGAAATCTGACATAAATGATCCAAAAGCTACTCTAGTTTTATTGAAGGACAAAGAATCTATTGTTGGGTTTACATATGCGCTCCCTGAAACCCAAGGAGTTGCGCGTATTGTTGATACAGCAATTACAAAAGAATATCAAAACAAAGGTCTGGTCTCCATACTTATGTCATGCCTAGAGAAAGAATTGAGAAATAAAGGATATGAATATGTCACACGGGATGTAATGATTGAAAATGGATATGCTGATAAAATAATGAAAAATTATAGTTCTAAAATTGTTGAAACCAAGGAATTTATTGGGAGGTATGGAAAACAGAGACATTTTAAGATTCGGATTTAATAAAATTAATAGCTAATAAAACAATATGCAAAAAAACATAAAGATTCTCGTCACTGTTTTGGTAGTCGTATTACTAATAATTTTTGGTTCATTTTATTTTTTGAAAATCGGAAAAACCGCATCGATTCAAGTTGTTTCTCCTAAAAGCGGAGATATTTTGGAAAGCGGTTCTACGCAAACTATAAAATGGACATCTGAAAATGTGTCTTCTTTAAATAAAATATCAATTACGATACTAAGAATACCTCCTCCCCCTCTCCAAACAGAAGGACAAGAATTTGATCCATTAGTCTTTGTAAATCTTCCGAATACTGGGAGTGTTGATTGGACTGTATCGGATATGTATCCGGAAGGTAATTATGTTATCGGGATTACGGCCTATGAATCAATTCCTGTGACAAATCCTATTTCAAAGGAAAGTGGAGAATTCAGTATAAAGAAAGGTACTATAGTCGGTGGTGACAAAGACATCCACGGTTGCCTAGGTTCGGCCGGATATTCGTGGTGTGAAGCGCGACAAGAATGTATTAGAGGTTGGGAAACATATTGCACAACGACACCACCTAAAACAGTCACATTCAAATGCGATTCATCAAAAAGCATTATTGCCACTTTTTACCCAACTGACGACAAATTTGTTGATTTAAAACTTAGTGATAGTAGGAATATGTCTATTCCACGTGCAATATCCGCATCTGGCGCGCGATATGCCAAAGCCGACGAATCATTTGTTTTCTGGAATAAAGGCGATACGGCGTTCGTGACCGAAGGAGATCCAAACATTCAAACTTATTCAAACTGTGCACTTTAATAAAATTTTACAAATAATATGAAAAAATTTTCAATTTTAATTCTGGTAGTTTTAATTGTTGCTGTTGCTGTATATTTTTTTATTAAAAAAGATAAAGCCCCGGCTCTAGAAGAACCATTAGTAACTTCTGGTTTGGAATGTTATGACTCGTTAAAATATTTTGCCATGCAAAAAAGTCTTTCCGATTCTGTTGGCTCAAATATTTTAATAAAATATAAAACAAATTCTAGTCAGAATTTTCCTTGCACATATACAGTGGCAAGCGATGATTTTGAAATAAAAAATGTTTTAGCAGAATATTTCCTAACTTTCACCGATAATTTTCTTGTTCTAGATAGTGGAACAGCACCGGAACCCCGTGGGCTTGTTGTTTATGATCTCCGCTCTCGCAAAATAGTCTTTACAGATTCCTATGCAAAACCAGTCACGGTGGTAGGAGACAGTATTACATATTTTTCTAAAACTGACCAAAAACCAACTCTACAAAATTGCCCAGATTTAAATGACTATATAGGAAACGGTCTAGGAGCCGTTATAATGTCAAAAGTCACAGTTGATTTATTGTCACTTGATAAAAAAGATCTCGGCGTGATTGAGTGTAAAGCAACCCAATAATACACAAAAAGGTGTGAATTTGGTTCAGAGTCCGAGGAACTTTATGAAAACGCCAAATCTAAAAAAATCAAAATCTCTGGTGATTTTAAAAAAAGAAGTTGAAGAAACTTTGAAAAATACAATAAAGATCAATAAGCAAAACCAAAAGTTATTAGCGCTCTGGGCCGCTGATTGTGCCGAGCATGTGCTCCCTTACTTTGAGAAAGAATATCCGAAAGACGACCGGCCTCGAAAAGCAATCGAAGTGGGACGAGCTTGGGTGCGAAGTGGAAAACCAATGGTGATGAAAGAGATTCGTACAGCCGCTCTTGATGCACATGCAGCTGCTCGCAATGCTCCCGATAATTCTGCGGCCCGTGCTGCCGCTCGCTCGGCCGGTCAAGCAGTCGCAACTGCACATGTTGTTGGTCATGCTTTGGGGGCTGCCATTTATGCTCTCAAAGTAGCTGAAGCTGAAAATATCGCTGATGAACGTGAGTGGCAATATCAATGCCTTCTGAAGAATCTTCGCCTAATTAATTAATCCAAAATTATGAAAACACCACCCGGTTTTGACGCCGGGTGGCGAGTTTGCGTCGAGGTCAGTGAGCTTGCTTCTTTACTGACCATCAACAGGGAATGCCGTGATTCTGAACACGACACTTTCTCCCGGTTTGACTCCCAATTCCTTTTGGAGAAACTGCTGAACCGGGGGGGTGAGACGAAGGTCATCGTGGGGAAATTCTTGGGTACGTATCCCCGCCGCTGCCAATCTCTTCCTACGCATACTTGCTGTCGGGTATCTCATATTGCCTCCCAGGAGAAATGTTCACCAAATGAGTCTGGCTTGCATTTTAAATTAAAAAATCACTATTGTCAAATATTTCTATTTCAGTTCTAAAAATGCATTAACGTAATGCACCGCAATACCACCGAAACTTTTATCGCTGGCAAAAGTGTTTTGTATGAAAGCCACTTGTTTGTTGTAATAGGAGCGTGTGGTGTTGTGAAATGTAACATAGGGCGGAGGAACATCTCCGGTTTCTTGGGCAATAATTACTTTGCTGTGATATGTGTTTGCTTCTGTAATTTCATTTTTTGAAATATCCACCGAACTGTCATCGCCCTTACTAAAATTTCTGTAGGACATAACTATTATTTTACTCCCCTCTCTGCGTTCCAGTACGGAGAGCAAATGGTCAAATGCATATCCAGCATTTCCTTTATAACTAAGCTGTGGTGTTTCTCCGCTAACACTATCGTAAAAATCCGGAATAACTACCGATAATTCCAAATCGCTGTTATTAAGTTTGACAACGGTTTGGTCTATAAGACTAATAAAATTATATAGAACAACACTTTTATTATTTTTAAATGATGACAACATATATGGCTCAACATCATACTGAAAACCACGCAGTTTTTCTTTGTGTGTTTTATTAAACTGTATTACATAATTAAGAACAGCATATGCTTTGTAGGAATTTCCATCCTCTGCCCAATTTTGCCAACCAGCTTCAGCATCCACAGAAATATTATTTTTATGAGCTTCCACTATAAAATCCTCCAGAGCAATATCAAAAGTTTTTTTCTTCAAATCTTTCTCTGGGCCATTTGGCATAACAAATATATCTAAATATGTATCTATGGAAAGATATATGGCCTTAATGCCGTTTTTCTTTGCTCCGGAAATAATACTCGTTCTATATTCCGGAGTGATTTCTAGAAGTGGAGTCCAAAGCCAAGTGCCATTTTCCAGTCCTTCGGATTTCGGAGTAGAAATATTCTTTTTTACAGAACTTATTACATTTGATAAAAGGCTTTCTTCATCAACTATGGTTATATCTTTGAATCGCGGGTCAGAAACGATAGCATTTTGGGTAATGTGAGTATTGGAGTATAAAGTCGGATAAAAAGTTTTTTGTGATTGTTTTGATAAAACCACAATATTTGGCACCACTGTTATATCTTGAAATCTAAGCCAAATAAGACCTATGATAAAAATGCCTGCTAAAACAAAAAATAAAGGTGTTTTGTATTTGAATAAAGATTTTCTTTTTTTCATTGAATCATTTTGCTAAATTCACCAAAGCTAACTCCAAAGGAAGTTGAGGTATATACGCTCCCGTGGTACGTTCATAGGCAGTTAGTAATTCCACCAGAGTTTGTGAAGAAAAAGTGTCAGCACCTGTTTGAGCAGGTGGATTCAGAGCTAGACCACTTACAAATTCAAATTCTTTTTCAGAAAAATCGTCTTTAACTAAATGGCCAGCACCAAAACGAATAAGTAGAACGGCTCTTGTTGTGTGAAGTATTAATTTTAAAAATACAGACATATCTATATTTTGTTCAACCGCTTTTTTTACACTTTCAAGGCCAGAAGGTAAATCTTTATTGGCGATGGCTGAAACAACCCCGTGAACAAGATCAACTGCCGGAGCTCCTGTAACAAGACGAACTTCTTCTTCTGAAACTTTTTTGTCCTTGGAATATGACAAAACTTTCTGAACAATCCCTTGTGCATCACGAAAAGAACCGTCTCCAAGAATCGCAATAAGTTCCGCTGATGCATCGTCTATGGTATAACCTTCTTTTTTAGTAAGAGAAATAACCATTTTTTTCAATATCTCCTGACTTGGTTTTTTGAATGTATAAACTTCACAACGGGACAAAACTGTTTCTGGAATTTTGTGTGTTTCTGTGGTGGCTAAAATAAAAACAACATGTGTTGGTGGTTCCTCCAAAGTTTTAAGTAAAGCATTTGAAGCTGACTTTGAAAGCATATGGACTTCATCCAAAATATAAACTTTATATTTTGATTCAAAAGGTAAGGTAAAAATTGATTCATTCAAAGCACGAATATCATCTACACTGGTATTGGATGCGGCATCTATTTCATAAATATCATTTTTACTTGTGCCAATTCCACTTGCAAAAATTCTTGCCACAGAAGTTTTTCCTGTACCGCGAGTACCGGCAAAAAGATAGGCGTGAGAAATATCGCCAGATTTAACTTCTGCTTCTAAAACCTTTACAATGTGGTCTTGACCGATTACATCGGCGAATTTTTTAGGACGATATTTTCTATATAATGCTTCCGACATACAAACAGTATAGCGTAAAATGTAGATTTTTGGAAAACAAAAACACCGCTCACATTTAAGCAAGTCGGCGTGTGAGGTACCCGGGGCCTTGCGACCCCGGGCACCAATCTGATTTCAGTTCGGAGGCAAAACCGTTCCTCCTTTCAATGGGATGCGGGGGGTGGTACCGCGCCACTACGTCGCAATCATGCTAACGTGCCGGTCCAGCCCTAGGAACCAGTTGGCAGGATTGATTCCGTCTGGGACGGATGCGGGAGACTGAGCTCCACTTGGTTCCTCCTTGTGGTTCCTTTGACACCATACTTTATATATAGATAATAAGTCAAGTTTTAAATTATAAATTTTTGGAAAACAAAAACACCGCTTACATTTAAGCAAGTCGGCGTGCGACGGTCTGGGTCACGGTGCGCGTCATCTTTTAAGATGCCCCTCGCTACCTTCGGACAGTCCCGCGAGTCATCTAAGGATGCCCCGCACTGCCGTGACCCAGAACCTTGAGAACAAATTTTACCCCAGACATTTGAAACGGAAGCTGGGTTCCCGTCCGGCGACTTGGTCGCTCGGTTAATTGCCCCGCTACGGTGGCATGGCGACTCCTTTCGCTGAAAACGATCGAAGCGCTCACTTGCCAATCATCCGGCCCGCTCGTCGACGTGACGGCGTAGGCCAACCCAACGCTGGGAACCCTCAGATGTTCTCATCGAGCTCTCGTGTGGTGCCTTATTGCTCAGGTCTTAACGGCTCGCCTTCACCTGAGGGTCCTTAGAAATCATATCACAGCACAAAATTAAGTCAAGTGATTTTTATTTATATTTCTATCTCTCCAAAGAGAGCCTTATTTTAAGCCATTTTTTAGATAGTGATTTACAATCTTCTCCACTTCATTTGCATTTTTTGCTTCCATTAGTTTCATTCGAAGTTCTTTTGCTCCAGACCACCCTGCAACATATGCTTTATAATGTTTTTTCATAATAGCAAAACTTTTGTGTTGTAATAATTTTTCAAAAAGTTTCGTATGCTCAACCAACACTTTCAATCTATCTGAAACGCTCACTTTTCCAAGGGCTCCCCTTGGATTCACTTTACATAGCCAAGGGTTACCAAAAATAGCACGACCAATCATAACACCGTCACATCCTGTTTCTTTGGCTTTTTGTTTTGCATCATCTAAATCTTTCACATCACCATTACCGAAAATTAATGTTTGACTTTTCTTTCCTTTGGAATCAACAAAATTATCACGAATTTCTACTGCCCGTTTTATATGTTCCCATCTAGCTGGCACAAGAGATAGTTCTTTGCGAGTACGCGCATGAATGGTGATAACCGCAGGATTTGTTTCAAGAAGTGTTGGAAGCCAAGTTTCAAGTTCATTTCTATTCCAGCCAATACGAGTTTTCACAGACACAGGAATTTCTCTTTTGTCCAAGGGCATCCCTTGGATAGTTTTTGATGTGTTATAATTTTTGACTCCCCTTTTTGCCGCAAGAATAATTTCTTGGGCAAGTTTAGGATTAGTCATAAGTTTTGCTCCAGCATTTTGCTTTTCTATACTTTTATCCGGACAGCCCATATTTATATCAATACCATCAAATCCAAGTTCAACTGCAAGTTTTGCTGCCTTTTCCATCATTTCCGGTTTTGATGTAAAAAATTGAGCCACAATAGGTTTTTCTTTTTTGGTAAAAGCCAAATTTTTTATTAGAGCATTATATCCACCGAGGAATAGTCCGTCAGCAGAAACAAACTCCGTCCACATCACATCTGGTTTACCATATTTCGCGATAATACGACGAAAAGCCGGATCAGTTACATCTGCCATTGGGGCTAGAACCATTATTGGTTTTTTTAATTTTTGCCAAAAATTCATCCTTTGACTATAGTATATTTGTTTTATATAAACAATAACGTAGAATTAATGATATGAATAAACCCAAACTCATCATTTTTGCTTCAGGGTCAAAAACAGGAGGGGGTTCCGGATTTGAAAATCTAGTGCGAGCATCGCGTGATGGAATTCTTGATGCTGAAATTCTCACCGTGATTTCTAATCACGAAAATGGTGGTGTAAGAGAGAAAGCAGATCGACTCGGTATTCCATTCGTCCATTTTAATGGGCCGTGGGCAGCTGAACAATATCAGGAGATTACCAAGGACGCTGACTACGTGGCTCTCTCGGGATGGTTAAAGCTCGTAGTAGGACTTAATCCACGTACGACATTCAATATTCACCCTGGACCACTTCCTCGCTTTGGTGGAACAGGAATGTATGGACACCATGTTCACGAAGCTGTAATGGAAGCATATCACCGAGGAGAAGTTACTCATTCGGCAGTTTCCATGCATTTTGTCACCGAAAAATACGACGAAGGTCCGATTTTCTTTTCAATGCCTGTGGAAATTTTACCAAATGACACTGCAGAAACATTAGCTCTTCGCGTCAATCAAGCCGAACATAAATATCAACCCATCATTACAAATTATGTTGTTCACGGAATTATATTTTGGGATGGAGTAAACCCGGAATCTTTAAAAACAATTACTTAATTAGATTTAAGTTTGTAAAAAAGTTTATTACCATATCTAAGGTCAATATATTCTATCGGCAAATTACCTGTACTACTGGCAAAAATAGGGATGCGTAAAAGTGCCTCAAGATTTTGACCTACAATAGACAAAGACTCTTTCATATCAAAATAAATTTCACCACCACCAGAAAGAACAAGTGAAAATTCACCATTATCTTTGGCAATTAAATATATCGGTCTTATCAAAAGTTCTTTTGCTTTTAAAACAAAATCCGAAATTTCATTAAACTCGGTAGTGCTTGCTATATATTCTTTGCCTATTGGTAATTCATTTTCTGATGAGAATATAAGTCCGTAATATTTAAAATATGCATCACCTGAAAAGGTAGGGGCTTTGGCAAAAACGGTACTGTTTTGGTCTATAAAATAACAGTCTTCTGATTTATTTTCTATTACTGGGGTAGTTGTTGAAATCGAAGGGCTGTTGCACCAAATAGCAAAAGGTTTTCGTTCTGTGATGTTTATAATCAGAGTTTGAAAACCTTTTAGATTAATATTTATAGTATCAATTCTTTTGAATGTCTCTTTTAAATATTCTTCTAGAGCACTATGTGGATACCAAAACGCATTATTTTTTGGGAAAAGCCAGAGATGTGAACCATACATATATTCAAGTGCTTTGGATTCTATATCAGCTTGTGTAACTAAAATTCCACCATTTAATTCAATTTTTGATACGCGAATTTCTTGTCTGTGCGAGATATATGAAGCAATTCCAATAATTAAAATGATTAGAAAAAAAGTTATTCCCAATTTCCAGAGTTTTTTCTTTCTTTTTTTTCTTAAATACTCTTCATGTGAAATAGATTTGGTGATAAGCATATTGTTTAAAAAATTTCTTTCTCGTCATATCTTTTCAGAGACACTTGCTTTTCCAGCGAAAAGCTCGTTCTAGTCCTCGGCTTCCATCTGTCAAGAACGGGGTGCCTTGACAGAACCGTGCTGGAAGCCTGCGGATGCTCTGAAAAGATATGACTTCAACGAAATTTTTTATTTTTTCTTTTCTATTGTGTTTTGTCCGCCCATGTAAGGTTGTAACACTTTTGGAATACGTATACTACCATCCGCATTTTGATAATTTTCAACAATCATAATAAGAGGACGACCTGAAAGAGCTGTGTTGTTGAGTGAATGAACAAATTTCATTTTACCATCGTCATCTCTGTAACGAATATTCAGTCGGCGTGTTTGAAAATCATGGAAATATGATGCTGAACCAGTTTCTCGATATGTGTTTTCAGATGGAAGCCACGCTTCTATATCATATTTTTTGACTTGGCCCAAACCCAAATCTCCTGCGCAATTTACCACCACATGATAAGGTAAACCGAGTGCTTCTGTAATTTCTTCAGTATTTTTTTCTATTTCTTCATGATATTTTACAGATTCTGTGTGTGAAGCTTCACATAAAACAACTTGCTCAAATTTGTAAAATTCGTGAACTCGCAAAATACCTTTGGTATCTTTGCCATGACTCCCCGCTTCTCGACGATATGCGTTGGAAAATCCAAGCATCTTTATCGGTAAATCTTTTTTCTCCAAAATTTCATCGGCATAATATGACATAAGTGCTACTTCAGCTGTTCCGGATAAATAATCACCATCTTGTGTTTTATATAAATCTTCCTCCCCTTGTGGAATATACCCTGTACCGATAAAAGGCTCACGTTTTATAAGAGAGGGCACAATCATTGGGGTAAATCCACCTTTCTTCATAAAAAAATCCTGAACAAAATGCCACAAAGCAAATTGTAATCTTGCACCATCACCTGTTAAAAAATACCCTCTGAAACCGGCAACTTTTGTTCCTCGTTCCAAACTGAGTATTCCTAAATTCTGCATAAGTTCAATGTGATCTTTCGGTTTGAAATCAAATTTTGGAATTTCTCCCCCAACTTTTACTTCTTTATTGTCCTTGCTTTCCACTCCCTCCGGCACTGAAACATCTGGTATGTTTGGGACAGAAACCATAAGAACTTGCCAGTCGTGCATCACCTTCTTTAATTCTTCTTCCTCTTTTTGAAGTTCTTCTTTAAGAATTTTCATTTCGGCAATCATTTGCGACTTTTCTGCTTCAATATTAGTGCGAACCATTTTTTCACTTACTTCGTTTTGTTCTGCACGTTTTTTTTCAATCAAAACTAAAAGTTCCTTGCGTTTATCATCTACTTTAAGTAAAGCGTCCACGTCAAATTTGATATGTTTCTTTTCTGCACCAGCAGAAACTAAATCTTTGTTTTCTCTTATGAATTTTATGTCTAACATATATATAGTGTAGCAAAAATACGATATACTATACAAATATGAAAATCCGAGATTTGCCTAAAAAAGATTTTCCACCTCTCCTTTTAGAAATAAACGACCCGCCAAAATCGATGAGAATTATCGGAGAATTACCAAAAACAGAAAAATATTTGGCTGTTGTTGGCTCTAGAAAATATAGTGAATATGGAAAAACAGTCTGCGATAAATTAATTGAAGGTTTGCGCGGATATTCAATCACTATTGTGTCGGGACTTGCTCTCGGTATTGATTCCATTGGTCATCGTGCAGCTCTTCGTGCAGGATTGCCTACAGTCGCTATCCCCGGTTCTGGACTTTCCGACAAAGTTTTATATCCACCCAGTCATAAAAAACTTGCCGAAGAGATTGTGGAAAGTGGCGGTTGTCTTATGACTGAATTTCCAGACAACGAACCATCGTATCCATCTAATTTCCCACAACGAAACAGAATTATCGCTGGAATGAGTGATGCAACACTAGTTATTGAAGCTGAATTAAAATCTGGAACACTTATCACATCAAAATACGCTATTGAATATAATCGCGATGTATTTACTGTGCCAAATTCTATTTTTTCCAAAACTTCCGAAGGACCACATATGCTACTACGCCTCGGCGCAACACCTGTAACACAAAGTAGCGACATCGTTTCCGCACTTGGACTTAATCCACACGAAGACTTATTTGAAAAAAGAGATTATTCCGATTGTTCTAGTGATGAACATGAAGTTATAAATATCTTAAATGAACCTTTATCACGCGATGAGATAATTCGTCAACTCGGTAAACCAGTTTATGTAACTCAAACTATTATCGCTACGATGGAAATTAAAGGTTTGATTGAAGAAGTGATGGGAGAAATACATTTGAAATAGGTTTGCGAAATAATTTTTATTTTTGACAAAAACGATATTATAATATATAACTCAGACGGACATAATATTGGAATTGGAGGACAGTATGATGTTGAATGGAAGAAAAACGACGGTTCAGAAGGGTGATTTCATCGCCTGGGACCAGTCGTCGTGGTGCGTTGTCGTTCAAAGACCGAGTCAAAATGGCGAAGACAGACTGATGTGGGAAGCCAGCATCAACCCCGACGATAAACACATCGCCCCCATCTACAGCGAAAGGGACTTCTTTCTCCTGGTCGACTTGGTTGCCCAGATGATGGGTATGGAAACCAAGGTTGTTCGCTCAAGCGCGAGTAACCGACCCACCTACCAGTTCGTCTAGTTCCCATCTGCCAATCGGGAAAACCGAGACGGCTCTGCTTCTGCGGAGCCGTTAACTTTTATATAAAAATTTGCAAAAAAATAAAAAAGCAGTAATACTAGACAAGTATATGAAATTACTTATAGTTGAATCCCCAGCAAAAGCAAAAACAATTTCAAAATATCTTGATGGTGAATATAAGGTAGTTGCTTCTGTTGGTCATATTCGTGATTTACCAAAATCAAACAAAAAAGCCATTGATATAGAGGGTGGTTTTATTCCTCATTACGAAATATCAAAAGGCAAAGAAAGAGTAGTTAATGAAATAAAATCACTGTCGAAAAAATCAAGCGAAATACTTCTGGCAACCGATCCTGACCGTGAAGGAGAAGCTATTGCCTGGCATATTGCCGAAGCCACAGGAATAAAACACCCTAAGCGTGTTGTTTTTTACGAGATTACAAAAGAAGAAGTTACGGAAGCAATCAAACATCCGCGAGATATAGATGACAATTTGAAACAAGCTCAGGAGGCGCGACGTGTATTGGATAGACTGGTGGGGTATGACTTATCTGGACTTATTTGGAAAAAAATCCGCTATGGACTATCCGCAGGTAGAGTTCAATCCCCCGCTCTGCGAATCATAATGGAACGGGAAAGAGAAATTCGTGCTTTTAAATCTCACACTTTCTGGATTATTTCTGCAGATGTTAATACTGAAAAGAAAAATGCTATGACGGTAGTTTGTGAGGAAGAACCGACGGATGAAAAAACAGTAAAGCATATTGTTGAAACAGCAGAAAAAGGCGGAAAAGAAAATAAGTGGTTTATAAAAGATGTTAAAGAAACAGATGTAAAGAAAAGCCCGCGAGCGCCATTTATCACTTCCACATTACAACAAACAGCCAGTTCACGTTTGGGATTTTCTCCGTCACGCACCATGAGTATTGCTCAAAGATTATATGAAGCCGGACTTATCACATATATGCGTACGGATTCTACGAATTTAAGTGGCTTTGCTATAGCACAAATAGCCCAAGTTGTAGAAAAAAAATTCGGTAAAGAATTTTTACAAATTAGAAAATTCACAGCTAAAAGTAAAAATGCACAGGAAGCACACGAGGCCATTCGTCCATCACATTTTGATGTTGAACACGCCGGAATAAATGATGAACAGAAAAGATTATACGAATTAATATGGCGACGAGCAGTTTCATCTCAAATGAAAGATGCTCAAACACTTCGAACAAAAATTACAACAAACGTAAAAAACGAAAGTATTCCAGATTTTTCTATAACTGGCTCTCAAATAAAATTTCCAGGCTGGTTACTCGGTGATCCAGCTTCTCGAGGTGATGATGTGGAATTGCCGAAAGTTACTATTGGTGAAAAATTGGAACTGAAAAAAGTTTCCACCGAAGAAAAACAAACAGAACCGCCTGGAAGATATTCTGAAGCCGGACTTGTCAAAGAATTAGAAAAAAGAGGCATTGGTCGTCCATCTACATATGCATCTATTATTAAAACTCTTGAAGACAGAGGTTATGTAGAAAAAGTAAATAAAGCTCTTGTGCCGACAGATACCGGCGATGTGGTCTCTAGTTTTCTTGAAGCAAATTTTGCCGGTTATATAAGTGATAGTTTTACTGCAGATATGGAAGATAAATTAGACCTTATAGCAGAAGGAAAAGAGGAATATGTAAAAACACTGAAAACTTTTTATAAACCGTTTTTGGCTGATATAAAAAGTAAAGAAAAAATCGACAAAGTAAATAATTTTGGTGACGCAGATGTGTCCTTCAAATGCCCTACCTGTGGTGGGCCTATGATTATAAAACTCTCACGTGGTGGAAAATTTCTTTCATGTGCAAAATATCCAGATTGCCAAGGAGCATTAACTATGGATGGTCAGGAAATTAAAAAAGAGGAACCGATTGGTATAGACCCAGAATCCGGTTTGCCTGTTTTTATTATGATTGGGAAATATGGACCTTATGTCCAGGTTGGTGAAAGAGCAAAAGGAAGTAAAAAAACTCAGAAACCAAAAATGGCATCAATACCAAAAGAAAAAGATTTATCTACTATAACTCTTACAGATGCTTTGAAATATCTTACTCTTCCGAGGGGGTTGGGTGTTCACCCAGATACAGGTGAAAAAATAACTGCCAATATTGGAAGATTTGGACCGTATGTCGTCCATCAAAAAGATTTTCGTTCTCTCAAAGAAGATGATGTCTATACCATAGAACTCCCACGCGCATTGGAAATTTTCGCTCAAGAAAAGAAGAAACGTGGATTTAGAAAGAAATAATCCCAAACTTGATTTTCTAGAGCACGCATAAATCGCTGGTGCGATTTTGCTCTCGCTCAGCAATCAAAGAAACAATCATCCTCGATACTTG
>JAPLZX010000015.1:0-18988 GCA_026394815.1 Candidatus Zambryskiibacteriota bacterium
AAAAGCTCACATTGCAACAACTCATAACGAACTTATAAAAGATCCTAGGTTTGTTCTTGTTGGTCGTGGCTTATATGCATTGTCTGAATGGGGGTATATGAGTGGAGTAGTAAAAGATGTTATAAAGACTATTCTAGAGAAAAATGGACCTATGGTAAAAGAAGAAATCGTAAAGAAAGTCTTAAAAGAAAGATATGTTAAAGAGAATACCATTATGGTAAATCTCCAAAATCCAAAATATTTCAAAAAATCTAAGGATGGTAAGTATAGTGTAGTTTAAAAATCTCCTTACAGTGGTTTTTTTATGGTAGTTTAGATATAATCAATATATGTTTGAACCACTTATTCATTTTTTTGGAAGTGATACTGTTTTACTTACTTTAAAGATACTCTATTATTTTTCTTTTGTTTTTATTCCACTTATTTTAATCGATTTAGCTTGGGATTTATGGGTTCAATATCGGCGGGCATTATATTTTGCAAAACAAGAATATATTTTACTTGAAATAAAACTTCCAAGAGAAATTTTTAAATCTCCCAGAGCTATGGAATTTTGTATTGCTGGATTACATAGTACTTCAAACGAGGGAAATTGGTATGAAAAATACTGGAAGGGGCAGGTTCGTAATTCTCACTCTTTGGAGATTGTTTCTATAGACGGGGCGGTACATTTCTTTATTCGGACAAAAAAAGAAGTAAAAAATCAAATAGAAGCAAATTTGTATTCTCAATATCCCGGAGTGGAAATAAATGAAGTCCCTGATTATACATTACCGGTAACCTATGACCCAGAAAAAGATGACATGTTTATAATGGAATTCAAATTAACTAAGGAAGATGCATACCCAATCAAAACATACATTGACTATGGTATGGAAAAGGATCCTAAAGAAGAGTTTAAAATTGACCCCATGACTCCACTTATTGAATTTATGGGTTCTATGTCTCGTGGTAATCAGGCGTGGATTCAAATTATTATTAGAGCTCATATTGCAGAAGAGAAAGATAGAGAAAAAACATTTGCAAAATGGAAAATATGGGAAACATGGAAAATGGAAGATAAGTGGGATTTTATGGAAAAGAAAGATTTGAAGTGGAAAGAAAAAGCTAAAGAAGAAATTGAAAAGATTATAAAACAAGGGAAAGGAGAAATTGGGGAAGATGGGAAAATAATTCCGGGCTCTACAAGGTTTCTTACAGAAGATGAACAAAATACGATAAAAGCTCTAGGGCGTAGTGTTTCAAAGAAAGGTTTTGATACTGGTATTCGTCTTATTTATTTTGCGCCCAAGGATATTTATAATTCCGACAACAAAGGGGGGCTTATTGGTGGGATTATGCATTTTAATTCTGATTCTGGTTTAAATGGTTTCAAGCCTTCTGGTTCAAACTACACACCCAAATATAAACATTTACTCCTGGCATGGAAAGATAGAAATAAAAAATTACTCGATGCAGATAGGCAAGATTTTCTTGATGCATACAAACGACGTGCTTATTTTTATAAACCATATAGACGGGAAATATCTTTTGTTTTAAACACAGAAGAACTTGCTACACTATTCCATCTTCCAGGAGGAGTATCTGCGACACCTACATTTACTCGTATTGAATCTAGAAAAGGAGAAGCCCCAGCTAATCTTCCGGTATAATACAAAATCACTTTATGGAAGAACAGAACGAAAACTTTTTTCAAAAATTGTGGAGCAAGATTTATGATTATTTTGTTTTACATAAAGTAAATAAAAAAAAAGCAACCACAGCTTTTTTAATTGCATTTGTTTTATCAACATTTTATATTTATCTTCATAGGCCACCTGCTGATTTTCCCATAGGTCAAGTAATCACTATTAATTCCGGAGAATCACTTCAGAGTATTACAAATATTCTATATGATGCACATATTATTCGGTTTCCCTTTGTCTTTCGTTCTACGGTTATTATACTTGGCGGAGAAAAGCGTGTTATAGCAGGGGATTATTTACTCGATCGTTCTGAAGGGCCGGTGGATTTGGCCTATCGCCTAGTTAATGGAAAATTTCATCTGGAGCCAATAAATTTTTCAAATTACCGATTATTTAGAAAAAAATCTCATAAATTTCAATAAAGTGCAATTTTTAACTCTTGCTAAAAGTAATGAAGGGTATCTTTTTCCTGACACATATTTTATTTCCAAAACTGCCAAATCAATGGATGTGATAAATATGATGAAAGAAAATTTTGAAGTAAAAATTAACTCTGTTTCCGGGATTGCCACTTCCACACATAAATTAAAAGATATTATAATAATGGCTTCTATCTTGGAAGGGGAAGCTCTTCCAAAAGATCGTAATATTGTAGCTGGTATTTTGTGGAAAAGATTGGAAATGGGCATGCCTCTTCAGGTTGATTCAACTTTTGCATACATAAACGGTAAAAATACATATGAATTAACATTGGATGATCTCAAAATAGATTCTCCTTATAACACTTACAAATACAGAGGTCTCCCCCCGGGGCCAATTAGTAATCCTGGTTTAGAAGCAATAATCAGTGCTATTAATCCTATAAAAACAAAATATCTATATTTTCTAACAGAAAAAGACGGCACAATTCATTATGCTAAAACATTTGAAGAACACAAAAGAAACAAAGAATTATATCTAAAATAATTCTAAATCTCCTTTTTATCTTTTTACTCCATAAATCTTAATTCCCTCCATTTTCCCTTTTACATTTGCCGTACCCAAAGATGTTACAGAAAAGTTTTCTGTCAATTTGTTTTTTGTGCCTTCACCTATAATAATTTCTGTTTTGTACTCTTTAGTAAGTCCTTCAATGCGCGAAGCGGTATTTACTGTATCTCCAATTGCCGTGTAATCAAAACGATGTTCCGAACCAATATTGCCAACAACAGCTTTTCCTGTATAAATACCGATACCGATTTTTATTTCTGGGTCACCTTCTGAAACAAGTTTTCTATTAAGTTTTTCTAATTCCTCAAGCATTTCTAACCCTGCTTTAACTGCTTTGTCTGCTTGTCTTGGTTCTGGAATTGGGGCTCCCCAAAATACCATAATTGCATCACCGATGTATTTATCTAACACACCATCATTTTCAATGATTTTTTTGGTTATAGCTGAAAAATAAGTATTCAAAATACGTACAAGTTCAGGGGGAGTGGTTTTCTCCGAAATACTTGTAAAACCACGAATATCGGAAAAAAGTACAGTGATTTCTCTTTCTTCACCACCCAATACCACCGCACTTGGGTTTTTAACTATTTGTTCAAGTACAGTAGGTGAAACATATTTACCAAAAGTTTTTTTCATCTCTCGCTTTTCTTTTTCCACAATAAAAAATCGATAAAGAAAAAGTATTATAGTCGAAATAATCCAAGAAAGTTCAATATGTATAAGATTTACAACTATTCCACGCTCAAACAATATTATTATTGCAACAAGATATACAATACCCAAAAAAACATTTCCTCCGATAATTATTGAAAGACGACTGACAAAAACAAAAAATAAAGAAGAAATTATTACTGCAAGGATAATCCATAAAATAGTGAAGAAAGTATTAAGTGGTATAAGTCTATCGCCGGATAAAAGCATATTAGCTATATTGGCGTGAATCTCAACACCAGGCATTTCGGTTCCGCGTGATAATGGAGTTGGTTTAGAATCATGAAGATTGTCCGCTGTTGCCCCGATAAAAACGATTTTACCCTCTAACTCTTTTTGGGCATCTTTATCACTTAATATTCGGTAAAACGGTATGCGTCGAACAGATCCTGTTTCTCCCGCATAAACAATTCGATTTAATGGTAAGAGCTCACTCTCTTTAGGAATAGGGAAATTTGCTTTATTTATAAGATCGTATGCAAGTGCTTTGTAAGATTTATTTGTCCCAGTATCTTTTGCAGAAAGTGGGAAGCGACGAACTACACCATCACTATCTGCGATAACATTTACTAGACCAAGTGTGGTATTTTTTGTTTGAAATATTGTTAGAGGAGAAAGTAATTTTTCTATTTCAGGTTTTTTGTTGTTAATATAAAGCGAGGCTTCTGTGGCCAAAATAACGGGATATTTAATATGTTCTAAAACATATCCAAGTCTTGTATCATCATAGGTACTTATGCGTGACGGTTCGGCAAATATCACATCAATAGCTAGAGCTTTTGGTGGAGCAGCATTAAGATTTTCTAAAAGTTTTGCAAAAACTTCTCTGGGCCATGGCCATTGGCCAATTTTTTGTATTGAATCATTATCTATGGATAGAATAACCAAGTTGCTGTTGATGGTTTTACTTTGAAATAATTGGTCTTCTAAAAAATATTCAAGACCAGTAAAAACACCAAAAAGATATGATAACGACAAAATTATTCCTACAATAATAGCTAAAATTGGATAGATGGATTTTTTTAACATATTTTTATTGACCACCAATATTTATTGGAGTTTCAACAGGGGCCGCTATCACTTTAATCAGTTCACTTTTGCTTACATCTTTGCTGTTTTCAAAATTAGCAATAACATACCCAACAGCTTCACCAAATTCACTAACCTGATTTCCAAGTTGTGCCGTAAAAATTCCTCCCGGTGATATTTGACCAATTTGTCCGATGACATTCCATTTGACTTTAGAGGTAACATCTTGATTATTTTGAGTTGCACGAAATGTAACCGTTTCTCCTTCTATGACCGAACCTAATGTTTTATTGGCTATTACTAATAATTCTCCTTGGGGCAATGAAGAAGGTATGGTCGGTTTTATTGGTGTCTCTATTTTGTTTACTGTTTTTTCAATTGGATTATTTTGGTTTGTTTCTAATTTGGTATTATTGATATTTAGGTCAAAAATTCTATCTTCTTCTTTAACATTTTTTATCCATGGGTCGTTTAAAATAGCAGAACTTGCCTCCATAACTTTATTATTTAATGTCGGTGCTGTAGTACTTTTGGCTTCCAAAACATCTTTTTGGCTAATCTCTATAACTTGATTTTCTTTAATAATAACTTCACTTGTTGTTATTGTTTTACCGGTATCAGGATCAATTGGAGCAACGGCAATTTTATTTTCTGATCCCAAAACCCAAGAAAGATTATTTTTATAACTCATACCAAAAGCTGTGCCGCGCACCGTAGCCACTGTATTTGATGTTTTTACTTCCCACACAGAATCTGGTGTTGCAAGACTAATGACTTTAGACCAAACTCGTCCAACTCCTAAACTTATTTTTACAATAAGAGAATGACTATCTTTTTTAAAATTAATTTGAGAAAGTGTAACTGTCGTTTCTTTATCAAGACGAAGGATTGACCCATCAGGAAAATGAATATTCCCATGACCGGAAGGTCCAGTTTCAATAATACTACCAACAACTAATAAATCACCACTTTTAAGTTCTACAACAGGTTCAGATGTTTTATTTAAAATAGAACCACTTAGAACTTCTATCCAAGCTTTTTCATCGACTAGACCAGATTTGTCAGAAGTTGACGGAGTGGAGACTCCTTTGTTTTTGACAAGCGTATAACCACCAGCACCAACACCAAGAACAATTAGTAGAATTACGATAATACGAGTAATCATATAAAAATAGTTAATAATAACCACTAGCTATTAATGACGATTATCTTAACATAATTTGTTGGATTTGTGGTATAAATGTGTCATGGAAAAAAGACTAAAGGTTTTTGTCGGTGTATCAGGAGGAGTGGACAGCTCTGTGGCCTTAGCTTTACTCAAAAATGATGATTATGACGTAACTGGCGTGTTTTTGAAGGTTTGGAGCCCTAATTTTTTACCCTGTGATTGGAAAGAGGAGAGGCGAAGTGCTATGCGCGTCTGTGCGACCTTGGGCGTGCCATTTATGACCATAGATTGTGAGAAGGAGTATAAAAAAGAGGTGGTGGATTATATGATACGAGAATACAGCGAAGGACGAGTGCCTAATCCGGATGTTTTTTGTAATAAATATGTAAAATTTGGAGTATTTTTAAAGAAAGCTCTGGAAATGGGGGCTGATTACATAGCCACTGGTCACTATAGTAGAAAGTTAAAAGTAGAAAATGGAAAGTATCAATTACAGGAAGCAATAGATAAAAATAAAGATCAAAGTTATTTTTTATACACTTTAAATCAAAAGCAATTATCTCACACACTTTTTCCTGTTGGTGCTATAACAAAACCAGAAGTTAGAAAATTGGCGAAAAAATTTGGGTTACCGACTGCAGAAAAAAAAGATAGTCAGGGTGTTTGTTTTTTAGGTAAATTAGATATGAAAGATTTTCTTTCTCATTATATAAAAATAAAAAAAGGAAAGGTATTAAATACAAAAGGAGAAGTTGTTGGGTTTCATGATGGGGCAATGTTTTATACCATTGGCCAAAGACATGGTTTTACAATTACAAAAAAATCTATCAAAGACCCAAGATTTTTCATTATTTTAAAAAATTTAAAAAAGAATACAATTACAATTGCCAATAAAGAAAAAGAAAAAAATAAGGTTTATTCTATAAAAAACATATCTCTTTCTAAAATACATTTTATTAACGGAAAAGAGCCAAAATTTCCATTAAAAACTACTGTACGAATTCGTTATAGACAGGAAAAACAAAAGTGTGTTTTAGATAAAAAATCTAAGGGATATGTTGTTCTGTTTGATAATTCACAAAATGCTATAGCAATAGGCCAATCCGCCGTGTTTTATAATAATGATGTTTGTCTTGGTGGGGGGATTATAGAAAAAACATATTAAATATGAGATAATCAATTTATGATGAATCCCGAATCAATATATGTTCTAAAGGCAAATGGAGATCGTGAATTATTTGATGTTAAAAAACTGGAATATTCACTAAAAAGAGCTGGAGCATCTAGTAGAATAGCGGAACAAACCATAGCACATATACGAGAAAATCTGACTCCAAACATCACAACTCATGAGATATACAGACACGCCTTCGAACTACTTCATAAAGAAGAAAAACCAGTAGCTTTTAAATATTCTCTAAAACGAGCGATTATGGAATTTGGGCCTTCAGGTTTCCCATTTGAGGATTTTGTGGCAGAAATTTTAAGAGAAAAAGGATTTAAAGCGGAAACAGGTAAAATTATAAGAGGATTTTGTGTTGAACATGAAGTGGATGTTGTTGCTTGGAACGATGAAAAACTTATTATGGTTGAGGCAAAGTTCCATAATGAACTTGGAGTAAAATCTGATTTAAAAGTTGCTTTGTATGTTAAAGCTCGTTTTGATGATTTGAGTAAAATGACTTTTAAATATGGTAAGGAGAGAAAATTAGATGAAGGTTGGCTTGTAACTAATACCAAATTTACTTCCACAGCAATAGAATACGGTTCGTGCCAAGGTGGAATGCGTATGATTGGTTGGAATTATCCGCCAGTCGGAAATTTACACGATATGATTATTGAAGCAAAACTTCACCCCTTGACCTGCTTGACCTCAATGACTGGTCGGGAAAAGAAATTACTTCTGGATCAGGGAGTTGTTTTGTGTAAAACTATTGCCAACAATCCAGACCTTTTATATGCAATTGGTTTAAATGATGCAAAGAGTAAAAGGGTGATAGAAGAAATTCAAAGTCTCTAAAATGAAAAAAATTAAAAAACATAAAGACGATTCAATAAAAAAAGTCGCTAATTTATTGTTTGAATATGGTATTTTGGCCAAAACTCCAAGAAGTGGTTTTTATTTTTTAGGTACAGGTGATCAAACGGTAGCCGAACATATAAATCGCGTATCATTTATTGGTTATGCATTAGCTACTATGGATGGCACGGTGGACATACTCAAGGTTTTGAAAATGTGTTTATTACACGACATATCTGAAACCAGAATATCCGACCTTAATTATGTTCATCAAAAATATGTAGAAAAAAAAGAACATCAGGCTGTCAAAGATATTTCTGATTCGGTGCATTTTGGAAAGGATATATTTGATACCATAGAAGAATACGAAGAAAGAAAATCCAAAGAGTCCATTTTGGTTAAAGATGCGGATAATTTGGAATGGATACTTGCTCTTAAAGAAGAGGTTGATACAGGTAATACTAGAGCTCTAAAGTGGATAGCTTCAGCAATGAAGAGATTAAAAACTCCGAATGCGAAAAAGATAGTTAAAGAAATTATGAAAACAGATTCAAACGACTGGTGGTTTGATAAAGAAAGTCAAAAAAGTAATTGGTGGATTAATAGAGATAAAAAATAATTAAACAATATGTCATTATCTACTGAACAAAAATTTGAAAAGATGAAGGAAATTCGTGATAAACTTTTGAATTTTAAAAAATCTCCTTTATATAAATACAGATTGGAAAATAAATATTTTCCTGTGGTGGGTGAGGGAAGTCACAACGCTCGCATAATGTTTATTGGCGAAGCTCCAGGAAAAAATGAAGCTGAAACAGCTAGACCTTTTTGTGGTAAGTCAGGCAAAGTGCTTGATGAAATGCTTGAATCAATAAATCTTAATCGTAGTGATGTTTATATAACAAACATAGTAAAAGACCGTCCACCGGAAAATCGCGACCCAAGTCCGGAAGAGATAAAGCTATATGCACCATTTCTTAATGAACAGATAGATATAATACAACCCAGAGTTATTGCAACCTTAGGCAGATTTTCTATGGTTTATATACTTGAGCTTTTAAAATGTGACACCCCTATTCTTTCAATAGGCCAAATGCACGGCAAAGAATATTCTGGGCAGGCTTCTTTTGGTTTGGTAACTGTGGTACCTTTATACCACCCAGCTGTTGCTTTATATAATGGTGGGAATAAAGGAACTCTTCTTGAAGATTTCCAGGTTTTAAAGAAATATGTCTAAAAATAAAAAAATAAGCCCGAAGTTAGCGATAGAATGGAATTTGTCTCAATTATATAAATCTCCAGATGACCCTCAAATAGAGAAGGATTTAATTTTTATTGAAAAAGCGTACAAAATCTTCGCAAATAAATATAAAAAATCAAATACTTATCTCAAAAATGAAGATGCTTTACTTAGGGCTCTTTTAGAATATGAAAAATTAGCTGATATGCCGTCATCAAAATCAGTTTTTTATTTACATCTTGCACAAGATATAAACAGTAAAGACCAGAAAATTCGTGCAAAAATGAATCTTACATCTCAAAGATTACAAAAAATAGGAAATGTTGTTTTATTTTTTGATGTAACCCTATCAAAAATACATTTAAGTCTTCAAAAGAAATTTTTACTAAGCAAGAAACTTTTCCCATATAGATATTTTTTAAAAAAACTTTTTGAAGGAGGTAAACATACCTTAAGCGAACAAGAAGAAAAAATTCTTTCTTTGAAATCTTTACCCTCTCATTATATGTGGACCGAATCAATTAAAAAAATACATAACAAACAGACAATAAAACATAAAAATAAAGATATACCTATATCAAAAGCCGAATCTCTTATAAAAGAACTTCCAACCCAAAAAGAAAGAAAAGAGTTACATAATAAGGTTATGGAAAGATTTTATGAACTTGGAGATATTGCCGAAAGTGAAATAAACGCAATTGTTACAGATAAAAAAATAAATGATGAGTTACGAGATTTTAAGGAACCCTATGATGCCACTGTTCTAGCATATGAGAATGATAAAGAAACCATTTTAAATTTAGTAAAAACAGTGACAGATAGTTTTCCTTTAGTTCATAGATTTTATTCTATAAAGGCAAAGATGTTGAAATTAAGAAAGTTATCGTATTCTGATAGAAATGCTTCGGTTGGAAAGACAAAAAAGAAAATATCTTTTAACCAGGCATATAATATCCTTTTGAATTTATTTACATCAATAGATTCTAGATTTGGGAAAATTCTGGAAAGTTTTATAAATGATGGTCAAATTGATGTATATCCAAAAGTAGGTAAAACGGGCGGTGCGTATTGTTCTCCCGACCATAAACAACCAGCGTTTGTTCTTTTGAATCACACCAATACTTTTGAATCTCTTAGAACTTTTGCTCATGAGATGGGGCACGCTATTCATGGTGAATTTTCTAAATCTCAACCTGTTTTTTATGAAGGGCACTCTATGTCTACGGCAGAAGTTGCAAGTACTTTGTTTGAATATTTTCTTTTTTATAACCAGTTTGAAAAATTATCCGATGAAGAAAAAGTTATTGCTCTTCATGATAAAATTCAAGACGATGTTGCAACTATTTTCAGACAAATAGCTTGTTTTAATTTTGAATTGGAAATGCACAATACCATAAGAGAAAAAGGTAATATGTCCAAAGAAGAATTGGCCAGTTGTATGAATAAGCATATGAAAAGTTATTTAGGTAATAAGGTGGAATTAACAGAAAAAGATGGCTACTTTTTTGTCGGATGGCCACACATTCGTTCTTTCTTTTATGTTTATTCGTATGCCTTTGGGCAGTTGGCTAGTAAAGCTTTGTATAAAAAATATCAAGAGGATAAGTCATATATAGAAAAAATTAAAGAGTTTCTTTCACTCGGCAGTTCAATGAGTCCAGAAGATATATTTAAATCTATCGGTGTAGATGTAAAAAGACCAGATTTTTTCAAAAAAGGAATAGAGAGTATAGAAGAAGATATAAAACTTCTGGAGACACTTGTTGGTGGAAAATAAAATCAAATAATTTCTTTCTCGTTGTATCTCTCGTGGAGCACGGATATTTTTCTGCTGAAAAATTCCTCGAGCTCCCTCCGTCGAGCGTCGCTAGTCTCCACTCGAGACACGACTCAACAAAATTATTGATTTTAACTTTTTATATTTTTATGCGATAATATCTATATGACAGCTAATGAAATTAGGCAGAAATTTCTTGAATTTTTTAAGGGAAAAGGACACACAGTCATTCCTTCGGCTTCTTTAATACCTGAAAATGACCCATCTGTACTTTTTACGACGGCTGGGATGCATCCATTAGTGCCATATTTACTGGGAGAAAATCATCCTGGAGGCAAACGACTGGTTGATATTCAAAAATGTGTAAGAACTGGAGATATTGATGAGGTTGGTGATTATTCGCATCATACTTTTTTTGAAATGTTGGGGAACTGGTCTCTGGGGGACTATTTTAAAAAAGAAATTATTGAATGGAGTTATGAATTTCTAACTTCTCTAGAATGGCTTGGTTTAGATAAAAATAGAATTGCTATTTCTGTTTTTGAGGGGGATAAAGACGCTCCTTTTGATGATGAATCCTACGAAGCTTGGAAAAAATTAGGAATAGATGAGAAAAAAATTGCTCGTTTACCAAAGAAAAATAATTGGTGGGGACCAGTAGGGGACACAGGCCCATGTGGACCTGATACAGAAATGTTTTGTTGGGCAGGAGACCTAAACAAAATCCCCGAGAGTTTTGATGAAAATAATCCACTTTGGTTGGAAATTTGGAATGATGTTTTTATGCAATATGATAAAACCAAAAATGATAAATTTGAACAATTATCTCAAAAAAATGTTGATACAGGGATGGGTTTAGAGAGAACTTTGGCTGTGGTAAATGGTTTAGATGATAATTATAAGACTGAACTTTTTTGGCCAATAATACAAAAAATTGAAGAATTATCAGGAAGAAGTTATGACAACGAGCAAAAAGCTATGCGTATTATTGCAGACCACCTGAAAGCGGCTACATTTATATTAGGAGACGAAAAAGGAATAATGCCATCAAACACCGGCCAAGGATATGTTCTACGAAGACTTATAAGACGAGCGGTAAGATATGGAAAACAACTTGGTATAAGATATTTTACTTTTGAAATAGCCCAAGTCGTTATAGAAATGTATAAGGATATTTATCCGGAACTTTTAAAAAATAAAAATTTTGTTCTGGGTAATTTATCGGAAGAAGAAGAGAAATTTGAAAAGACATTGGAGAAAGGTTTAAAAGAGTTTGATAAAGGGACAAGTCCTTTTATTCTTTTCACTACATATGGTTTTCCTTTAGAAATGACAAAGGAATTGGCAAAAGAGAGGGGCACGACGATGGATGAAGAGGAGTTTTATAATGAGTTTAAAAAACACCAAGAACTTTCTCAGACAGCATCAGCTGGAATGTTTAAAGGAGGGCTTTCGGATGTAGGAGAAGAAAATATAAAACTACACACTGCCACTCATTTATTACGACAAGCTTTAGAAGAAGTTTTTGGAGAAAAGATAATACAAAAAGGAAGTAATATAACGACTGAAAGATTACGATTTGATTTTACACACAATACTAAAATGACGGATGAGGAAAAGAAAAAGGTTGAGGAGTTAGTAAATGAAAAAATTAAACAAAAACTATCCGTGAACAAAATTATAATGAAGAAAGAAGAAGCGAAAAAAACCGGCGCTTCACACTCATTTGCAGATAAATATGGTGATGAAGTTAGTGTTTATTATATTGGAGATTCACTTGAAACAGCTTACTCAAAAGAGTTCTGTGGTGGCCCACATGTAGAAAATACAGGAGAATTAGGGCATTTCAAGATTGTAAAAGAAGAAGCGGTATCGGCGGGGATTCGACGAATCAAAGCTATACTAGAATAAAAATCTTAATTTAAGATTAGTTGTGATAAAATATATCTATGATTTATGAGTATTTATTTTTAGTGTCATCCAGCACCATAATACTATTCGGTTTATTTATTTTTTTTACTAGATATCTCAGATCATTTTTTAATAAAATCGCCAAGTATATTAGTATGTTGTTTTATTCTACAAGAAGAAAAGAAGGGGTATCTCTTTTAATTGATATTGGTAATGGGAACATGACAGGTGGACTTGTTTCATTTAACAAAAATCAACTGCCTAGANNCTGGATTCTTTACTTTCCGCAACAATTAAACAAGGGGTTAAAAAAGAATTTTTAAAAAATAAAAAACTTAATAATGTTTTAGTTACTTTTTCATCGCCGTGGTTTATATTAAAAACAAAAAACATTCATTTGTTGAAAGATACCCCTTTTGTTATTACTAGAAAATTTATAGATGACATAGTTTCAAAAGAGGAAGAATTATTTAAAAAAGACTTGTTGGAAAATTATCCCGAAGATGTAAAAAATCAATTTGATGTTATTGAAAAGAGTGTTATTCATACTAGAATTAACGGCTATATAGTCAATGATAGTATTGGTAGAAAGACACGAGTTTTTGATGCTAATATTTTTATGTCAGCAATAGTTAAAGATGTTAGAGAAAGAATTATTAATATAGTATTAAAACATACACATATTTCTCCGGGAAAAATATTAATGCACACTTTCCCATTAGTTTTATTTTCAACAATAAGAGACAATTTTACCAATGATTCTGATTTTATTTTAATGGATATTACTTCTGAAATAACCGATGTTGCATTGGTTAGTGATGATGTCATTACCAAAACAAATTCTTTTCCATTCGGTAGGAATTCTATTATTCGTCAAATTGCAAAAGTTTTTAATGTATCCCTTGAAATTGCTGAATCTACTCTTCATATGTATATGAGTAGTAAAGTGGATGATACCACTCGTCTTTTAATGCAAAATTTATTTAATGATATGGAGAAGGAATGGGAAATTTATTTTAAAGATATGTTATTGGCACTTTCTCCTAATATAATTTTACCTAAAGATGTATACATTACAGCTGACAGCGATGTGGCACCTATTTTTGTAGATTTTTTAAAATTACCTAAAAAAGATATCACGACCAATTTTAGAAAAAACATAAATATCACCCATGTCAGTAAAGATCTTTTATCACCATTTTATACAAACGACTCTAAAATGCAGGAGGATGAGTTTATTACTATATTGGCAATTTTTTATAATAAATTATTATTTTTGTAAACATATTTTGTTTGGATAAATGAGTTGGTTTGAGTTACAATAAGAGGGAAATGAATCCCGTTAGAGATAAACGGAAATCAAAAAATATGTGGGTCGAACTATTACAACTTAATCTGTTTAGGAATCATAATGAAATATGTGTGATTTCCTATCTCTAACGGGATGAAAAAAAATATTGTTCAAGATGTAATTCCTCCCAAAAGAACTATTCGCAATGTAGAATTACTATATAAATCAAAGCGTCTTGAAAAAATTTCTCCAACAAAATTAGAACCAGAAATACCTGATATCCCATCAACTCCTCCAACTTCCGACTTTTCGTCCATTGGTTTGTTTGTTTTGGCTTCAGCTTTTGGTATTTCCACATTTTTTAAAAGTGCAGAGATAAAGATAGTACCAAAAAGTAAAGTTAGTGTTTTAGACGAGAACTTCAAGGCATTAAAAGATGTCTCAACTAGTAACGGTTTAGGATTTCAGATTGTGACAACAACAAAAGATGTTGAAAAGACAGTAATTGCAACTGACGAACAGAAGGTTGATATAAAGGCAAAGGGAGTAATAGTTGTATATAACAAAGGATCACAACCGCAGAAATTGATTGCTACTACTAGATTTGAAACACCCGAAGGTCTGATTTATAGAGCTCTTACAGCATTGACCATCCCCGCCAGAACAACAGTAGATGGTCATGTTGAGGTAACCGTTGAAGCCGATGCATCTGGTGAAAAATACAATATAACTCAGAAAGATTTTACGGTGCCTGGTTTCAAGGGTACTCCAAAATATACACAAATATATGCAAGGTCAAAAACAGAAATGACCGGAGGATTTTCTGGTATGCAAAAAATAATAAATAAAGAAACTATAAATAATATAGATAAAGAATTAGAGGAACTTTTAAAAACCTCTCTTTCGAAAGACATCATCTCACAGATACCGGAAAACTTTGTATTGTATCAAAAAAGTATTTTCTACAAACTTGAACCAACTATACAAGTTAATATTCCTTCGGGAGGGGATAATACAACAAACACAGCAATTTTAAGGAAAAAAGGTTCTGTCAGTGCTGTTATTTTTGATAAAGGTTCTCTATCTAGGGCTATAGTTGCCAAGGTTTTACCAGATGTGGTTGATGATGTAATAAAAATAACTAATCTTGAGAGTTTAAACTTTACATTTGTTCCAGAAACTTCATTTGATCCAAATATCAACACCACCCTTAATTTTAATTTAAAAGGAGAAGCTAATTTTGTATGGGTTTTTAATGAGAATAAACTTAAATCTGAACTTTTAGGACTATCTAAAAAAAATGCCATAACTATAATTAGCACATACGATACTATAAAAGAAGCTAATATAAGAACTAATCCTTTTTGGAACCAAACCATTCCTCAGGATCCTAAAAAAGTTACTCTTATAAATACTTTAACCCTATAAACCAAAGATTTTAATTTTTTATGACATATGTTTCTAGAGCAGGTAAAAAATTAGAGTATGCTCTAGTTTCTACAAAATTTAATCCTTCTGATTTGATTTGTGCAGATTTTGGCTCAAGTACAGGCGGATTTGTTGATTGTTTATTACAACATGGAGCTAAAAAAGTTTATGCAATAGAGACGGGTTATGGTGTTTTGGACTGGAAATTGCGTACAAACAAAAATGTTGTTATTATGGAAAAAACAAACGCAATGCATGTTACTCTTCCTGAAAAAGTAGATTTTATTTCCATTGACACCAGTTGGACAAAGTTAGAAAACATTATTCCAAACGCATTGAATAATTTAACACAAAATGGACATATAATTGCTTTAATCAAACCTCACTATGAAGCCGAAAAACATATGCTATATAGAGGGAAACTTAAAGAAGAGTTTATCTTGGATGTTTTGAATAATGTTAGAGAAAAATTGAGAAAATTTCAGCTAGAAATACTCTCTGAAATAGAATCACCTATTTTAGGAGAGAAGGGAAAGAACAAGGAATTTTTGATATATATGAAAGGTCAAAACCGACCATAGGGTTGACGAAACACCCATTATTCTGCTACTATGTAACTCGTTGGTTAAATCGTAATGCAAGACAAAAACAAAAAAGATACCACAGTTATAGCACAGGTCACAGAAGCCCTGCCAAACACTTTTTTTAAGGTAAAAATAGAAGGTACTGGAGAAGAGATATTAACTTATCTCTCCGGTAAAATGAGACTGCATAGGATACGAGTTTTAATAGGAGATAAGGTAATAGTTGAGATAGATCCCTATGGTGGGAAGGGAAGAATAGTCAAAAGAGTTTAAGTGGTTATGAATCCCGTACGAAGTTTATGTATAATAATCGTAAGGGCATAGGACGTTTAATTATTAATTAATTTAAGTATAGAGTGTAAAACACATTTACTTCGTAACGGGATGAAAGTAAAATCTTCAGTAAAAAAAATTTGTGCTAAGTGTCAAATAGTTCGTAGAAAGGGCTATGTATATGTGATATGTAAAGCAAACGCTAGACATAAGCAAAGACAAGGATAAAAATAGTTATAAATTTATGAGAATATTAGGAATAACATTACCAGAAGAAAAACGTATAGAAATTGGCCTTACAGCCCTTTTTGGTGTTGGGCGACCTTTAGCACACACAATACTTGATTTAGCTAAAGTAGATTATGGTCTAAAACCAAAAAATATTACAGTTGAACAAGAAAACACAATTAGAAAAATAATTGAAGAATTAAAAATAGAAGGGGATTTAAAAAGAGAGGTTGCAGGGAATATAAAAAGATTAAAAGATATAAAATCTTACAGAGGAAGTCGTCATTCCAAAAATTTGCCTACCAGAGGACAACGTACTAAAACAAACGCTAGAACAAAAAGAGGAGCAAAAAAGACTATGGGTACTGGTAGAAAAATAGCTGAGAAAAAATAAAATGGGGAAAAAACGTATAGTAAAAACAGGAGATGATACAGAATCCGAGAAAAAAATTGGGGTTGTTTCTGTTGTATCTAAAAAAAAGGTAGAGCTAGGTATTTTATATGTTGAATCTACCTATAATAATACTAAGTTAGTATTAACTGACTCTAAAGGCAATGTTTTAGCAACTTCTTCAAGTGGTTCCATCGGCTTCAAAGGCGCTAAAAAAGGTACCCCGTTTGCTGCGGCTAAGGTTGGCGAAATAATAGGAAGTAAGGCAACTGCCATGGGAATGAAAGAAGCGGCGGTGGTTGTAAAAGGTGTGGGATCAGGTCGTGAATCTGGTATAAGAGGCTTTATTTCAAAAGGTATAAACATAACATCCATAAAAGACGTAACACCAGTACCTCATAATGGACCTAAACCAAAAAAACCACGTAGAGTATAAATAAAATAATATAAATATGATAATCGGACCAAAATATAAAATAGCTAGACGCCTTGGGGCACCAATATTTGAGAAAACTCAAACTCAGAAGTATGCACTTCATTTAGAGAGAAAAGGTAAAAAGCGAGGATTCTCTAAAGCAAAATCAGAATATGGTATACAAATGAACGAAAAACAAAAAGCTAGATTTACCTATGGCCTCTCCGAAAGACAATTTTCAAATTATGTTAAAGAAGCACTTTTAAAAAAGACTGAAAATACCTCACAAACTATTTTTGAATTTCTTGAATTAAGGTTGGATAATGTTTTATATCGATTAGGATTTTCTCCTACTCGTCTTGGTAGTCGTCAGATTGTCTCGCATGGTCATATTATGGTAAATGGTAGAAGAGTAAATACTCCTTCTAAACGAGTAGTAATTGGAGACAAAATTGAAATAACTCCTCGTTCTCTCGGAAAAGCTATTTTTGAAAATTTAGACGAAAAGACCAAAAATATTACTGTCCCATCTTGGATTAAGTTTGATTCAATTAAAAAAGTGGCAGAAATTCAAGGTAAGCCACAAATGTTGAAAACGGAAAATATGTTTGATTTGAATGCTGTGATTGAATTTTATAGTCGTTAAAATATTTGATTTATTAATAGATTTAGTGTATATTACATTCGCTTTTAACTTTATAAACCTTTAACTTTACAAATTATTTTTATGTCTGATTATACAATTGTATTACCTTCAAAACCTAAAATTGTATCAGAGGTAGAATTCAGCGGTTCATATGAAATCGATGGATTGTATCCTGGTTATGGGCACACCCTAGGGAATTCACTTAGACGAATTATTTTATCGTCTCTTCCCGGTTCAGCTGTTACTGCTGTTAAAATAGAAGGAATTCCACATGAATTTTCTGTAATTCCAAATATTAAAGAAGATGTTGTCACCATACTTCTTAATCTTAAAAAAGTGCGTTTTAATGTAGTTAGTAATGAGTCTCAGGTGTTAATTTTAAAGGCTAAGGGAATAAAAGAAGTTACTGCCGGAGATATAAAAATAACTGGAGGAGTGGAAATATTGAACCCAGAGTTAGTCATAGCTACACTTACGGATAAAAATGCGGAACTTGATATGGAGATTACAGTAGAAAAAGGTTTGGGTTTTGTGGCAAAAGAAATACTTCAAAAAAATCGAGTGGATATTGGGCAAATAACACTAGACGCAATTTTTACTCCTATTAAACGAGTAAGTTATGAGGTTGAAAATATGCGAGTAGGAGACAGAACAGATTTTAATCGTTTAAAGATTTTTATTGAAACTGACGGAACGATAACACCAAAAGAGGCTCTTGAGAAATCAATTGAAACAATGATTAATCAATTGAAAGCTATAATTGGTTTTAAAGAAGAAGAAGTATTGATTCCATCTGATTCAAAAAAACCTAGTGATTCTCAAAAAGCAGATGTTGATGATGATGCCCTAAAAACACGCATTGAAACTCTCAATTTATCCGCTAGAACATTAAATGCTTTATCGAATGCAAATATTCGCACAGTAGGTGGTTTAGCACGAAAAAAAGAAAAGGATATTTTAGAAATTGAGGGTTTGGGACAAAAAGCTCTCACTGAAATTAAAGAAGCACTGGAAACTTTTGGTATTACATTAAAGTAGATTATAAAAGGATATGAATCCCGTTAGAGGCCACGGTCACTTGCGGGTTTAATAAAATAGTGTATATTATAGCGGTAGATTTATAAATATAAGGGTTGTAGGGAACGCATGACCGTGACCTGCCTCTAACGGGATGAATCATCACAAAACAACAAGAAAATTT
>JAPLZX010000015.1:19048-30939 GCA_026394815.1 Candidatus Zambryskiibacteriota bacterium
AAATTTGGACGAGTGAAAAAAGTGAGAGATACTTTATTGCAATCTCTTGCCCTTTCTCTTATTATAAACGAAAGAATCAAAACGACAGACGCAAAAGCTAGGGAACTTCGTCCTATGGTTGAAAAAATGGTAACCCTTGGTAGATTAGGGACAATAGCTTCTAGACGATCTCTTGTTTCAAAAATAGGCGTCATTGGAGCAGAAAAAATAGTAAAAGATTTAGCTCCGAAATACAAAGGACGCAGTGGTGGTTATACTCGTATAACAAAGTTGCCAGCACGCCTTTCTGATGGTAGTTTGATGGCTGTTATTGAATTCGTATAAAATTATGAAATACACATTAGATGCAGAAAATAAAAAAATTGGAAGAATAGCAACTCAAGCTGCTGAATATTTAATGGGTAAAAATTTACCTACTTTTAAGCGTAATTCAATTCCTGAAATTATTGTAGAGATAAAAAATGTATCCAAAGCATCGATTGATGAGAAAAAGAAATCACAAAAAACATATAGTCGATATTCTGGTTACCCCGGGGGACTAAAACAACCAACAATGGAACAAATTATAGCAAAGAAGGGATATTCAGAAATTTTTAGAGAAGCTGTTTCAGGCATGCTTCCAAAAAACAAACTTCGAACAAAGATGATGAAAAATTTAATAATTGCTGAATAAAAATATGGAAGATAAATCAACAAAATATATAGAATCAGTTGGACGTAGAAAAACATCGGTAGCACGTGTTCGTATTACTCCAGCTTCCAAAACCACTTTTCTAGTTAATGAAAAAGAATTGGAAAAATATTTTCCAATAAAAGAAATGCAAAGTGTTGTAAAGCAAGCTTTTTCTGAAATTAAAGATAAATTCAAGGTTACAGTAAAAATCAAAGGTGGTGGTATTCATTCTCAATCAGAAGCTCTAAGACATGGTATCGCCAGAGCTTTAGTGGGTTTTAATTTAGAACTTAGAAAAAATCTTAAAAAAGCCGGCTATCTAAAACGAGATCCTCGTGCAAAAGAAAGACGAAAATTTGGATTAAAGAAGGCTCGCAAGGCACCACAGTGGAGTAAGAGATAATTACACAATCTCTTTCTCACCAAAACCTTTTTGGAAACACAAACCCAAGCCAGCGCTTGGGTTTGTTCTAGTCCTCAGTCGTGATCCGTCAAGAGCCTTCGCTTCGCTCAGGTCATTGACGGAACCATGCTCACTCCTTGCGGATGTTCCAATTTTTTATAATTTGAATATATAAAATTTTATGTTAAAATAGCAAAATTATGACAGATGAAGATAAAAAAGATGTAGAAAACGAAGAATCAGTAGTTGAGAAACCGGAAGTAGATACTGCCCCCGGGGACAACTTGTCTGCAGAGGCAGATGTTGTATTTGAAGATAATACAGAGGTTACCGGAGTTGATTATAAGCAAAAAACTGATAAACTTCGTGCTAGAATCAAAGAGTTAGAAAAGAAAAATGCCGAGTTACTTGATGGTTGGCAAAGAGACAAAGCAGATTTTATAAATATTAGAAAGAGAGACGAAGAGCAAAAAGCTGAATTTCTAAAATTTTCAAAGGTAGACATTATTTCGGAACTTCTTACTGTTTTAGACTCATTTGAGTCAGCTTTTAAAAACAAAGAAGCTTGGGAGAAAGCGGACAAAAACTGGAGAATTGGTGTAGAATACATTCATACTCAATTGATGAATATAATGAATCAAAATGGTTTAAAAGTTATAAACCCAATCGGTCAAAAATATGACCACAACAGGGATGATGCAGTAGAAACAATAAAAGTTGACACCAAAGAAGATGATGATAAAATACTGGACGTGGTGCGTGTTGGATATGAATTACATGGCAAAGAAATTCGCGCTCCGAAAGTTAAAATTGGACATTATGAATCAACTAACTAAACCAATTGGAAATTATGTAGAAAAGATACTCCGAGATAAAAACGGGCAGTTAGTTCGTGCTACTTTTTGCGTATATGAAAGTGCTGGTCATATTAAAGCTCGTCTAGTAAAAGCTGAATTTATCGAGGAAGTTTTATCAAACAAGACAGTCGTTGCTTTGACAAAAAAAAAAAAAAAAGAAATTCACGGTTTTGTTCAACACATCGGAAATGTTATATCTCCTTATTTTAGTTTAAATACATTATATTCTTCTGGCTCTAAACCACGTGCTCCAACAATATAAGTAATACGGATGCCTATTCGTAGCCATTCGTAGATTCGTATTATTCGCATATTCGTATATGTGAGATTTATTAAATACGAACTAAACATAATTATGAGTAAAACAATTGGAATCGATCTAGGAACAACAAATTCTGCTGTGGCTATTATGGAAGCAGGACATCCTAAAATATTGGAAAATTCTGAAGGTGCAAGAACAACCCCTTCTATTGTGGCCATATCTAAAACCAATGAAAGACTTGTTGGTCTTTTGGCAAAAAGACAAGCAGTAACAAACCCCAAAAATACAATCTTTGGAATTAAAAGATTTATTGGTCACACATTTGATGATGAAGGTGTGCAAAAAGATAAAGCAGTAGTACCTTTTGAAGTGTTAAAATCTTCGACTGGCGGAGTGAAAGTAAAAATGTCCGACAAGGAATACACACCCGAGGAAATTTCAGAAAAAAAAAAAAAAAAAATCAAGGCTGATGTTGAAGCAAAAATCGGAGAAAAAGTTACAGATGCATTATAAACGAACCAACTGCAGCCGCCTTGGCCTACGGTTTTGACAAAGGTAAAAAAGAAGAGAAAATTGTAGTCTTTGACTTTGGTGGGGGAACATTTGATATTTCTGTCTTGGAAGTAGGGGATGCTGTGGTTGAAGTAAAGTCTACTGACGGTGACTCACACATGGGCGGAAAAGATATTGACCAAAAAATAATTAATTTTTTGGCAGATGAATTTAAGAGAGAATCAGGTATTGATCTGCGAACTGACACATTGGCTTTACAAAGACTGGATGAAGCAGCTGAAAAGGCAAAAATAGAACTTTCAACAGCAATGGAATCAGAAATAAACATTCCATTTATTACATCAGATTCATCTGGGCCAAAACATCTTCTTATTAAATTAAGTAGAGCAAAATTAGAGGAACTCTGTGCAGAATTTATAGACAGAGCTATGGCTATTACAAAACGTGCCATGGAAGCTTCTGGTTTTGCTATCCCTGATATTCATGAGGTTATATTAGTTGGTGGTCAAACTCGTATGCCAAAAATGTCAGACAGAGTAAAGGAGTATTTCAACAAAGAACCAAACAAAACAATTAACCCCGATGAAGTTGTGGCTCTCGGAGCGGCTATTCAGGGTGGTATTATGTCTGGGGATGTAAAAGATGTCCTCCTTCTTGATGTTATACCTTTGTCGCTCGGTATAGAGACAATGGGAGGGGTTGCTACCAAGCTTGTGGAGCGAAATACCACTATTCCTGCCTCTCGTTCACAGGTTTTTTCAACCGCCGCCGATAATCAGACTTCTGTGGAAATTCATATTGTTCAAGGTGAAAGAGCTATGGCTGGAGATAATAAATCACTTGGAAGATTTATATTAGACGGAATTCCACCTGCTCCACGAGGAATGCCTCAAATAGAAGTTATGTTTGATGTGGATGCTAACGGAATTTTGTCCGTAAAAGCAAAAGATAAAGCAACAAGTAAAGAACAGTCAATTCGTATAGAAGCTCGCTCATCTCTAACAAAAGATGAAATTGAAAAGATGCAAAAAGATGCCGAAGCACATGCTCAAGACGACCTAAAGAAAAAAGATTTAGTTGAAGCAAAAAACCTAGGCGAGCAACTCATATATACAGCTGAAAAATCACTTCGTGATGCGGGAGAGAAAGTGCCTGCAGAATTGAGACAATCAATTGAACATAAAATTACAGACCTTAAATCCGCAAATGCAAACACCTCTGGTGATATAGAACAAATTAAAAAAGCTACGACAGAACTTTCAACAGAACTTTCTAAAGTAGGGGAGATTATAAATAAAGCAGCTCAAGAACAAGCCCAAGCACAAACTCCACCAAAAGAAGGAGAAGAAAAAGTTCGTGATGCTGATTTTGAAGAGAAAAAACCGGAAGAAGGAAAGTAAAAAAGAAGAGCCCTAGCTTGCGCTAGAGCCCTGACCTCCCATCGTCCACCAATCCTTACTAGTAGGTGGGAAGTTCGTCGGCATCGAAGAGCTGAATGACTCTGACGACGATCATCTTGCTCGGGACCTGCCGAAACCAGGTGCCCTCCGCTATCGCGCTTGGCGCGAATTGCCACTTGATGAGCCAAGCTTCCCAAAAGTTGTAACTCTTGGGTCCGTACACTCTTCCGTTGATTTCTAAGACGTGCATGTGATTGCCTCCTTTTTATATAATATCATATTATATAAAATAGTCAAGTAGATTTAAAGTCTAAAAAAGGTATAATAAAGAGCATAAATCATGGCAAAAGACTATTATCAAACCCTAGGAGTAGACAAAAAAGCCCCAAAAGAGGAAATAAAAAAAGCCTTTAGAACTTTGGCGCATAAATATCATCCAGACAAAAAAACCGGAGATGATGCTAAATTCAAGGAAATAAACGAGGCCTATTCTGTACTATCAGATGACAATAAAAGAGCTCAATATGATCAATTTGGTTCAGCTGGCCCGACATCTGGATTCAGTGGACAAGGCACTGGAGGCTTTGGCGACTTTGATTTCTCACAATTTACCCAAGGAGGTAATGGTGGATTTGAATTTGATTTTGGTGATTTGTTTGGTAATGCCTTTGGTGGTTCCCGTCGTAGACAAGCAAAACGCGGTAGAGATATATCAATCGACATAGAACTTTCATTTGAAGAATCTGTTTTTGGTGTAGAGCGCACAGTTTTATTAAACAAAGTTTCTAAATGTGATGTTTGTGATGGTACTGGAGCTGAAAAAGGCAGTGAGATGGTCAAATGTGCGACATGTAATGGTAAAGGTCAGATTCGCGAAGTCAAAAGAACTTTTTTTGGTCAATTTGAAACCACAAACACATGCGAGACCTGTCTTGGTACAGGAAAAGTCCCAAAAGCAAAATGTCAGGTTTGTCGTGGCCAAGGAATATTAAAAAAAGAAAGCGAAATAAAAGTAAAAATTCCAGCTGGTATTGATAATGGCGAAATGATAAGACTTTCAGGTGGAGGGGAGGCAATTTCTGGAGGTCAAACGGGCCTGCCTGCGCAGTCAGGAGATTTGTATATTAAAATTTATGTTAAAAAACATCCAATCTTCCGAAAAGATGGTCACAATTTAATAATGGATCTCAATATAAAACTTACGGATGCACTTTTGGGCGGAGAGGAAACAGTAAATACATTAGATGGCGCTATAAAAGTAAAAATTCCGGAAGGAATAACTCATGGTGAAGTTTTGCGTATAAAAGGCAAAGGTATTCCATTTGATAAACATTATCGTGGTGATATTCTTATAAAACTTCACATCTCAATACCAAAAAAACTATCAAAAGAAGCTAGACGAGTAATTGAATCACTCAAAAAAGAAGGTATTTAGAAAAAATTTCTAAATTTTGATTTTCAATTTCTAAACAAACTGCTATAATAAAAGCATGTCGGCAATATTAACGAAAATTACAAGCGCTCTTTCTGGTGATATAGTATTTCTTCTTGTCACATTTGTCGTAATATTTCTTTGTGCTATGTATTTTGGTAGGAATCGAATAGTCTCTCTAATTCTAGCATTCTATCCAGCAACACTTTTATATAACAGCTTTCCTTTCATTAATAAATTTATAGTATTAAGTGGGGATAGGGCGGTAGTTATAAATAAAATCGGAATATTTCTTGTTTTCTTTATTTTGGTAAACCTAGCTATAAATAAATATGTTGCCTTGTATGACGAGTCATCAAGCACATTTCGTAAGGGGGGATTAGCTTTTGCTGTTTTGATTCTTTTTCTTCTATTTTCTTATACTATAGTCAATTTTGATGTATTTCATAACTTTTCCAGCTCAATAGATGTACTTTTTCAAGGGGAAACTAGGATATTCTGGTGGAGTTTAACCCCTCTTATCATTTTGTGGTTTGTTTAAAAAAGCTAATATTGGCAGTTGATTTTTAACTATTTTGATGTCTATTAAAAATTAAATATGCATGGCTTTATGTAGCCATTGTTTTACTCTTTTCATATCCCGTTTTTTGTGTTATTTCATTGACAAGGGGTAGGTGAATGTGATATACTGTATCCGACTCAGTAGATCTGAGTTTTTCTGTTGAAATCAATCAATTTGATTTTAACCTCGATAGAATTAATATATAACAATTAACTTATTTTAAATTTCACAGCTGTTGGTTTGTTTATGGTTATTTCGTCTATTACAGGCGTTACCAGTCCGATTACAGTCACAGAAGCTCCTAAGGTGGAGACTGGTGCTGTAAAAGAGATTTCAAGAAAAGAGGTGGAAAATATGATGGGTACCGAAGAGTATATACGACAGTATTTCTCTGACATACCTATTATGGTTCAGATTGCAAAATGTGAATCAACATTTCGACAACTTGATTCAGATGGAGATGTTCATAGAGGTGAAGTAAATAAGGCTGATGTTGGTGTGATGCAAATTAATGAATTTTATCACCTAGATCAGTCAGTAAAGAAAGACTATGACATCTACACTATTGAAGGTAACACTGCTTACGCCCGAGACTTATATGAAAGACAAGGTACAAAACCTTGGAACTCATCTAAAGCATGTTGGGGTAAGTATGTAAACAAGGATTTGGCTATAAATGCCAAACCTGACAAAATTCAATAATAGCTGATAATCTACAAATCTTATAAATAACAAAGGCCTCCAGAAATGGGGGCTTTTGTGTTATCTAAAAAAATTAAAAATTTATCCTAGGCTCCCAACAGGGAAGAGAAGAAGAAGATTATTTTTTATTTAATATTTATTGTTTATATATAGAGGGGAGTAGTAATATAGCACGTCGCACAATATATCTTTTGAGTAGCCTAGGTCTAGACTACTCAAAAGATATAGTACATTTTATAACATGAGTACAAGTTGTAAAATATACCTAATACTTCCCCACCACATGTTAAAACTTTCAACCTGACGCATTATAGGAGGTCATTTTTTCTCACATTCCCTCTTTTTTGTGTATATAAAAGAAAAGGGTAAAATTTTAAAAATTTATACTAGGGGACTGATAGCCCAAATAAACAATAAATTTTGTATGATATCTCCCCTACTATTACTTGGCTACAATTGTTTTAACAAAACCATCCAGCCATTTATATATATTTGTTAAAAAAATTACCAAAGGTTGAATTATTTTTTGCCCCTCCGGAGATTTAAACCAATCTATAATGTCAAAATTTAAAAAGTATTTTAAAGCAATTACAGCTATTATTAATAAAATTATTCTACCTATAAAACCTTGATTATTTTTCATGTATATAATTATTATAAAACTAGTTTGGGAAATAAGCCAGAGGATCAAGATAGGCTTTGATATCTGCCAGAGGTAAAGTTGCCTGTTTACATCCTATGCTATTTACATATCTTTCTATACGCACACCTTGGGTAGCATAAACACTTATATGTAAATGTGGTCCTGTTGTATATCCTGTGTTGCCACTATACCCTATTAAATCACCAGTTGATAATCTTTGTCCCACAGAGGCACTGATTACAGATAAGTGCCCATATATAGTGGATAATCCATTATCATGTTTTACCATAAGCCATTTACCAAAAGAATAACAACCTGGATATAAGTCAGTATTACCAGTACCAACAACAACTCCATCTAGAACGTTTTTTACTCTAGTCCCAACACTTGCTCTAAAATCTACTCCATTATGACTTCCGGATACATAAAGTTTTTTTGCATCAACTGTTTTACCAAATTTTTGAGTAATAAATATACTATCTAATGGCCAAGATAATATTCCATTAAGTGGGGCAGGATATTTGTTTATATCAACCGTTAAATTTAACTGCGATTCATACTCATACAGTTCTTTTTCAAACTGTGCTTTTTGTTCTTCTTTGGTTTTTACTAACTGTTTAAACGTTTCTTCTTTATTTTTTGTCTGGGCTAAAAGGGTCGCTTTTTCTTGGGTCGTAGATAATACAGCTTGTTTTTTACCATTCAAATCTTGTTTTAAATTAACCAGACTCTTTTTTTGACCTGTAAGAGCTATTTGTTTTGTCTCCATTTCTGCTTTTAGAATAGCTAATTCTTTTGACCTATCTCTGATAACATTCTGTATCTCTTTTATAGAATCTATTTCATTCCAAATATCACTTATATTTTTATTTGATAGAATTATTTGAATAATATTCATATCCTCTAGAATACGAGTATCCTGTATAGCATTAATAATTGCTTCCCTATCTACATCTATACTGTCTTTAGTTTTTTTTATCTCATTATTTAATTGTTCTATAGTTAAAACCGTTTTATTTATTTTAGTATCAGTTAAATTAATATCTGTTGTTATTTTCTTTTTTGTTAAATCTAGAGTTTTTAAAGTATTTTGAAGAGTTACCCCTTGTTTACTAGCATTATCTACTTCTGAATTATATTGGTTTATCTCTTGTTCTAATTGTTTTATTTGATTATTACGTTCTTCTATTTTACTAATCAAATCATCGGTACTAGTGCTAGTAGTTTGACCGAGAACTTTATAAAACAAACTAAAATTCAAAAATAAAAGTAATAAAAAAAGAGATATAGAAATAGTGTGTTTAAATGCATATTTCATTTTCTTATGATAATTTTTTTATCGCCTCGTCAATACGAGAAATTGTTTCTGTTTTCCCCATTATATAAATAAGAGTAAAAGGATCTGGGCTTTTATCTTTGCCAGACAAAGCAACTCGAAGAGGCCAAAGAACTTGTCCTCGACCATTTTTTGTTGCATAGTCAAAAATTAAACTTTTAATTTTTTCGGAATTAGAAAAATTATCTTCTGGAGTATTTTTGAGTGTGTCTAAAATAAATTCCAAGTGTTTTTTTGTCTCTTCTGGTGTAGGATTCGCTTTCCAATAAAGAAGATTCGTCTCGTATTGTGGAGCATTAAAATAATAATCTAACTCCCCTACCCCAATCATAGTATCTATGTCTCCCCATTTTGAAATATGGTCAAATATCACTGGACATAATTTTAATAAAAATTTTTCATCTTTTATTTTTATATTTTGATTTATCCCTGGGTTATTCTGAAAACGATCTATGATTTCTTTATTACGAACATCTTCTGACAGATGCTTCATGTGTTCTTTATTAACCCATTCTAGTTTTTCTGGATTAAAAACACCTCCTCCTTTTTGTATTTGGCTAATATCAAATTTTTCTATTAGTTCAGATAATGTAAAAATTTCTTGCTCCCCTCCCGGATTCCACCCATTCAATGCCATGAAGTTGAGTAGTGCCTCTGGGATATAACCTCTTTTTTTATATTCAATTGCCGAAGGAACTGACTCGTCTCGTTTAGATAACTTTACTCTTTCTTTATTTAGAATAAGCGGTAAATGAGCATATAAAGGTCTTGTGGCCCTAATTGCTTCTTGAATCAAAATCTGACGCGATGTATTTGAGGTATGTTCCTGCCCCCTGATTACATGAGTCACTCCCATCTCAAAGTCATCAATTACAACTGTTAGATGGTAAAGTGGTTCATTCATATCACGAGCTATGACAAAATCTCCAAGGTCAGTGGTATCAACAGTTATATCCCCTAAAATTAAATCGGTGAATGTAATTTTTTTGTTCGGGTTTTTAAAACGTATTACTTCATCTCTTTGCCCTTCTTCTGTTGGAATTTCTTTAGATAAGTAGGCATATCCCTCATCCATCATTTTTTTTAGATATTTTTGATGAATCTCTAGTCTATCAGACTGTCTAAAAAATAAATCGTGTTTTAAGCCAAGCCAATCAAAAAGTTCTAAAAATTCGTTTTCGTATTCAATTTTAGATCTTTCTTTATCCGTATCTTCACTTCGTAAAATATAAGTTCCATTATTTTGTCTTGCAAATAAAAAATTGTATAAAGCAGAACGAATTCCACCAACATGAAAATGTCCTGTTGGAGAAGGCGCAAATCTAGTTATTACTTTTTTATTTATCATGTTCTAGTGCAATAGATAAAATCTCCTGCGCTATTAATTTTGCTGAATCTTTTCGAGCAAAATCCGTTGCACATTTTGCCATTTTTTCTTTTTCTCCTGGAGTTTCAATAATTCTATCAATTTCGGAAACCAATAAACTAGAAGCTAGATTTTTTTCTTCTATAACAATTGCCGCTCCTGATCTAGCATAGGAATATGCATTTGTTTTTTGGTCATGGGAGGTTGGTTCTGGAATTGGAATGATTATAGATGGTTTACCCCAGGAAGCTATTTCAAAAATAGTAGAACCTGCTCTAGAAATTATAAGATCAGCCACTCCTGCCGAAGCTCTCAAATTTAAAACATTAAGATAATCAAACGGTTTATACCTGTCCTTAAAAGGGTTAGCTTGAAGAATCACATCACGAGTTTCTTCTATAACTTTTATATTTTTCTTGCCTGTTTGATGAATAATTTGGTATTTTTTAATTAGTTCTGGTAGAGAATCCATGATTATTTCATTGATAAATACCGAACCTTGAGATCCGCCCAAGATTAAAATGGTTGGAATTCCCTCATTTAATCCAAGTAATTTATAGGCTCCCGTAGTTAATGGTTCTTGTATTTCTTTACGTATAGGATTACCTGTATAAGCCACTTTGTCTTTCTTAAAAAAATTTATGGCCTCTGGATATGAAATAGCAACACGACGAGCAAATTTACCAGCCCAATTGTTAACTTTCCCCGGGCTACTATCTGATTCATGTATAACCACTGGTATTCGCAATATTCTAGCAGCAAGAAGAGCTGGGAAACTTGCATATCCCCCTTTTCCAAAAATAACATCTGGGTATATAACAAAAATCCTCCATAATGCGCCTAGAGATCCAAATACTATTTTAAACAAATCAAAAAAATTTAGAATTAAATTAAAAAAAGAAAGTTCTCTTCGTATTTTACCAGCATTTACTGGTTCAAAGTTTATATTATTTTCAAACAATAAACCTTCGTTGTATGGCTCGGTTGACATATAATAAATTTCTGGCCTAAGAAGGTGGTTTTGTTTTACTATTTGATTAAGCTCTTCCACTATAGCGATGATGGGATAAAAATGGCCCCCAGTACCGCCTCCAGTAAATAATATTTTCATTTGGATTGATTAATTATTTTTTTGATTTTTAGACACATTTAATATTATTCCAACCTCCAAAAGAGTCATAAATAAAGCAGTTCCCCCATGACTTATGAAAGGCAATGTTATACCAGATAATGGCAACACGCCAGCCATAGCTCCTATGTTTACGAAAGCTTGGAATACAATCATTATAACAATTCCAACCACCATAAGTCTACCGAAAATATCAGGAATTTTTTTTGCTATTTTAAGCCCTCTAAAGGCAAAAAATATAAAAAGTAAGATTATACTTACACCTCCCACAAGCCCAAATTCTTCACAAGCCACGGCAAAAATGGAATCTCCGATGGGTTCTGGTAATACATTGAATTTTTGTATACTTTGACCAAACCCCCGACCAAAAATTCCTCCTGAACCTATGGCTATAAGAGACTGTTGAATCTGATATCCACTTCCAAGAGCGTTTAGGGACGGATTAATGAAAGTAGTGATACGACTCATAACATACGGTTTTGTCAAAATTAATCCTGCAAAAACCATTAACCCAATAAGAGCTGATATAAAAATATATCTCCATCTACCACCACCAGTCAAAAAGATAGCGAGCCCAGCAATTGCGATAACAATAAAAGTATCATTGTCAGGT
>JAPLZX010000015.1:31025-33033 GCA_026394815.1 Candidatus Zambryskiibacteriota bacterium
AGGCAAAAATCCATATTTAAAAGTTTGATTTTTTTCTTTCACTCTAGCTATCCAAGCGGAAAGAAATATAATAAATCCTATTTTAAGAAATTCCGATGGTTGAAAAGATAATTGACCAAAACTTATCCATCGGCTTGCCCCTCCATGTATTACCCCCACAGTAGGAATAAAGACCAAAAGGGTGATGATGATAGAAATTAAAAAAATGAAAAGAGAATATTTTCTGTATATTTTATAGTTTATTTGAGAAGTGAAAATACATGCCAAAATTCCCAAAAAAAGCCCGAAAAAAGTTTGGTTAAAAGCCACATTTGCGTATTTGATCGTTTGTGTAGATAAAAGCCCGAGTGAAGCTGAGCTAAAAATCAAATATCCCGCTATAACAAGAATGATAATAGAAATTAAAAATGGTATATCAACTTTTATCCTTTTCATTTGTTTAACTAATCAAAGCTAAAATCACTCCGGAAATAGCAAAAATCACACTAATTATCCAATACCGCATTACTATTTTTTCACGAGACCACCCTATGGCTTCAAAATGATGATGGAGAGGAGCGACTTTAAAAACGCGATATTTATTAAAATATTTATAAGAAATCATTTGGATAATAACAGAAAGTGAGGTGGCAACTAAAGGTATTGCAATAATAGGTAAAACCAATACAGAATTTGTCAAAAATGCAATTACAGAAAGAGTTACGGTAAGTCCAAGCATTCCGGTCTCCCCCATATAAAATCGTGCAGGAGGAATATTAAACCAAAGAAAAGCAAGTATCCCTCCGGCGATAACTCCACAAAGTGCAGAAATATCGATTTGATTATTAGCAAAAGCAATAATTGAATAGGCTGTAAAAATAGTGGCCATAATTCCGCCGGATAAACCATCCATACCATCTACAACACTAGTTGAGAAAACTGCCAGCATTACCGTAATAAAAAATGGTATAAATAAAAGACCGAGGTCTAATTCTCCCCCAAAGGGAATGTGTACAGTAGAAATCTCTAGTTTGTCATAAAACCAGAGACCGATTACTAGACCAATTAAAACTACACAAATTATTTTTATATTTCCGTAAAGTGAAGGGTCTTTGGCATATCCCCCCTTACCAAATATTTGTAGTAAATCATCCACTAATCCAATAAGAGACGCTAAAACTAGAACAGCTAAAGGTATAAGAGTCTGACCACGACTAAAAAAATTTAATTTTCCTGTTAAATCTCCTGGAAAAATTATTGATAATAAATAAATAATCAACACCGTCAGTAATACTGAAACCCAAATAATAATTCCTCCTATTCGTGGTGTAGATAATTCCTCTTTTGTATTATGCACTTTTACAAAATCATCTGTTGTTATATCAGATTCGGTACGTGGAGATTTCCTCCACATTTTATGTTTATAGAATAAATTGGTAAAAAAAGGAGTAATTAAAATAGCTAAAAAGAAAGTAAGAACTGATGGAACTACGATTTTTACTACATCAATCATATTTTTATAAATACATCATACCATAGAGCGAGTACGAGTAATAAGTATATTTTTCTTGAATTATCAACATTTTTCAGATTGTGTTCATTTATTAAATTTTCAATATAATCAATATTCATATGGGTTTTTATATATTCATTTTTTATTATTGTGTCATAGACATCTGTTCTATCTTTATTGAGCCAATATCGCATTGGGGTAGGAAAACCAAGTTTTTTTCTGTTGCGAGTGGATTCTGGTATTATCTTCTTGAAAGCCTCGCGTAATAGGTATTTAGTCACTCCACCATGCCATTTGAACGCGTCTGGAAGCGTCCTAGCTAGATTTGCCACCTCTATATCTAAAAAAGGTACACGAAGTTCAAGAGAGTGAGCCATGGTCATTTTATCGGCTTTGGCTAATATATCCCCCACAAGCCAAGTGTTTATGTCTACATATTGCATAATGGTTGAATCACTTAAATCCGATACTTGTTTATATAATGAATTAAGTGACAGTGATTTTTCTTTTTTGTTT
>JAPLZX010000011.1:0-20164 GCA_026394815.1 Candidatus Zambryskiibacteriota bacterium
CCACCCGCCGGACAACAGCGAGCGGGCGAGCTGGGGGATGGAGTACGGCTTCAAGGAGTTCTTCTTCCTGCGGAGCGGGTACCAATTCAACAGAATTGGTCGCGAGTCCGGGTAGGGAAAATTTTTGAGCTAAGGCGAAAAAATTATTCCTGACCAAATCTCACCCTTTCCGCCAAATTCTAGACATTTTATTTTTTATAGTAGATAATATTCGCATGATGAAAAATATAATTTTAAGTTTAATAGTGATAGCAATAATAGTAGTCGGAGGGTATTATTTATTTCGTCCGAATATTCCCGAATCAACACTAAACATACCCACTGATAATTCTGCAATAGCAACTTCAACAGAAGAAGTGCAAGCAACATCGACAACAACTATCATTAATAAAATATCAAATATGATAACAATAGAAACAAATTACGGGAAAATTGTTTTTGAAACTTATAACACGGATGCACCAAAAACAGTTGAGAATTTTATTACATTGGCTAACAAAGGTTTTTACAATGGTCTGATATTTCATCGTGTTATTCCAGGCTTTATGATTCAAGGTGGAGATCCGAATGGTACTGGCACAGGCGGTCCAGGCTATCAATTTGCTGATGAACTTAATCCAAACACAGCTTCATATAAAGCAGGATATAAAAAAGGAGTGGTGGCTATGGCAAATGCCGGCCCAAACACAAACGGCAGTCAATTTTTTATAATGACAGCAGATTATCCACTCCCAAACAGCTACACAATTTTTGGTAAGGTTGTTTCAGGGCAGGATGTGGTGGACAAAATTGCAAATGTGCAGACTGGTGCAAATGATAAACCTGTGACTCCAGTTGTTATGAAAACAGTCACTGTGCAGTAGGGCTTGACTTTTATAGATAAAGGGTGCTATACTGTCGCCAATGTAAGTTTCTCGTAGGTTTCCCAGTTTTCGTTTAGAAAGTTGGAAAAAGGAGAGAGCTAGTCGCCTTACAGCTTTAAAATAAAGACTAGGGAGAGAGTCGTAAAGATTCTCAAAATATAATGGCTAAGAAGCTATATGTTGGAGGTATCTCATATTCTACTAATGATAGTGGATTAAAGGATGCTTTCGCACAAGTAGGAGAAGTTACTTCTGCTACTATTATTATGGACAAGATGACAGGCCGATCAAAAGGATTCGGTTTCGTCGAAATGGCTAACGATGCAGATGCTGATGCAGCTATTGCAAAGTGGAACGGCCAAGAACTTGATGGACGAAAGCTTACAGTAAATGAAGCTCGCCCAATGGAACCTAGAGCACCTAGAAGCAATGGTGGTGATCGAGGTGGTAGAACTTGGTAATCTAATAATTCATATTAAGCAAAAGACCCGGCTCTGCCGGGTTTTTTGTTATCCATGCTAGAATAATAATATGTTTTCTAGAAAATTGCTAACAATTTCTGTTCTTCTTTTGGTTTTTGTTGCCATTTTTCTATTTTTTAGTCAACAGAAAGAAATAAAGGAGGTAATTGTGAGAGATAAGACCTTTTCTGTGGAGGTTGCTAGAACAAGAACAGAGCTGGAAAGAGGGTTATCTCTTCATATTCCACTTTTGAACGACCAAGGCATGCTTTTTGTTTTCACAAAGGAAGATTTTCACGATATTTGGATGAAAGATATGCTTTTCCCGATAGATGTATTATGGATTGACTCAAATTTGAGAATAATATACATGGAAAAAAGTATTTTACCAGATTCATACCCTAAAATTTTCTCTCCAGAAACAAAAAATTTGTATGTTTTAGAGATACCATCGGGGCAGGTAGATTTTCTCAATATAAAAATTGGCGATAAGGTAAAATTTGTAAAAAGTAGCTAAAAAATGTTCACTTATATGGTTTAAAAGTGAGCATTCTTTACAATTTATCATTTCTATTTCATGGGTCTTAAAAGATGACTTATCCACTTTTTTTTGTTTGGAATTAGAGTACAATAATGTAACAAAACGCAAAATTTTGGAGAAAAATTTAACGTTTTTTGTTTTTTTTATCAAAAAAGTTTAAATTTTACAGAAAATATGGCAAAAGTTACAAAAAAAAGCTCTTCAACACGAAATGTTGGTAATAAGACACGTAAGATAGTAACTACGGCCGTGTAGAAAAAAACTGAATTGATAAAAAGTGTTGAAAAGAGAAACGGTGAAGTTGTGCCTTTTGATGTAAAACGTATTTCCATAGCTATTTATAAGGCCATGTTTGCAGCCAATGAAGGTTCAGAGGAAGAAGCAGATATGGTAGCCAACAAAGTCTTCGCTGACCTCGTTCGTATTTCAAAAAAACATCCAAACTTTACACCGGAAATTCTGTCGAAAAAGAATTAATGCTTTCTGAATATGTTGCTTCGGCAAAAGCATATATTCTTTATCGTAACGAAAGAGCTCGTTTGCGTTACAAAGGAATAGAAGTTCCGGAGAAAGTTAAAAAACTTGCTAAGGAATCAAAAAATTATTTTAGAAACTCATTAGGAGAGTTTGTATATTATCGTTCTTATGCTCGTTGGATTGAAGAAGAAGGACGTAGAGAAACTTGGGTTGAAACTGTAGACAGATATATGTCTTTCATGAAAGACAACATAGGGAAAAAAATTAAGGATTCCGAATATAAAGAAATACGAGAATCTATTTTGAAACAAGAAGCAATGCCATCAATGAGGTTGATGCAATTTTCTGGTAAGGCAGCGCACTCAACAAATGTTTGTGCTTACAATTGTTCTTTTACTGCACCAGAAACATTTCAAGATTTAGCAGAGATTATGTACATATCAATGTGTGGAACAGGATTGGGTTTTGCTGTTGAAAGTCGTAATGTTCAAAAATTTCCACAGATTGAACTTCAAACAGGTAAAAAATTACCAACTCATATTGTGGGTGATAGTAGAGAAGGATGGGCAGATGTGTTTGCACTTGGTATGAAAACTTGGGCGGCCGGCAAAGATATTGATTTTGATTATTCCAAACTTCGTCCTGAAGGAACTCGATTAAAAACTATGGGAGGAAAATCTTCTGGGCCAGCTCCACTTATGCGACTGATGGATTTTACAAAAAGAAAAATGTTAAAGCGTCAAGGAAAACGACTTTCTAATTTAGATGTTCACGATATTATTTGTATGATTGGAGATTGTGTTGTTTCTGGTGGTGTTAGACGAAGTGCTATGATTTCACTTTCCGATCTTGATGATGAACAGGTTCGAGATGCAAAAAAAGGACAATTTTGGAATACTGACCCACAAAGAATGCTTGCAAATAACTCTGCCGTTTATCTACAAAAACCGACAAGTAAAGAATTTATGGATGAGTGGGTTGCTCTTATGAAATCTGGTTCCGGGGAGCGTGGCATATTTAATCGTGGTTCTTTAGCTCAAACATTACCAAAAAGAAGAATAGAACATTTAAAAACACATAAAGGGTATTTTGATGTTACGGGAACAAAAATTGTTGGTTCAATCGGAGTAAATCCATGTGGTGAGATAATTCTTCAATCCAAACAATTTTGTAATTTAACTGAAGTTATTGCTAGACATGAAGATACGGAAAGTTCACTCCTACGAAAAGTTCGTATAGCAACAATTTTAGGAACATACCAAGCAACCCTTACCAATTTTCCTTATCTTTCAAAACAATGGAAAGAACATTGTGAAGCAGAGAGACTTTTGGGAGTTTCGGTTACCGGACAATGGGATTGTCCAGCTGTTCGAAAACCAGAAGTATTTAAAAAACTTAGAGCAGAAAGCATAAGAGTAAATAAAATATATTCAAAAAGATTTGGCATAAATGAATCAACTGCTATTACTTGTGTAAAACCATCTGGAACTGTTTCTAAAACATTTGATACAGCATCTGGTATGCATCCTCGTCATGCTCAATATTACTTGCAACGAATTCGTATTTCAGCAACTGATTCGCTTTTCAAAATGCTTCGTGATCAGGGAGTACCTTATAATCCAGAAGTTGGTCAATCACCAGAAAATGCCAATACTTATGTTTTGGAATTTCCTATCAAATCACCTCAAGGATCTATTTACAGAAACGATCTCACTTCTATAGAACAACTTGAATATTGGAAAATGGTTAAAGAAAATTATACCGAGCATAATCCTTCAACTACTATTTCTGTCGGGGAAACAGAATGGATTGCAGTTGCAGATTGGGTTTATAAAAATTGGGATATTATAGGAGGGCTTTCTTTTCTTCCTCGTGAAGACCATGTTTATCAACTTGCTCCCTATGAGGAGATTACTAAAGAAAAATATGAAGAACTTAGTAAACGTCTAAGTCATATTGATTTTTCAAAAATAATTACATACGAAAAACAGGATGAAACAGATGCTAGACGAGAACTAGCTTGTTCTAGTGGGGTGTGTTCTATCGATGATATCCCAACAGATGTAAAAGCATAACCCTATGACAGACGTTGGCATTGAAGAAATTCAGGATATGCTATTATTATTAGTGTGACACTAGCAAATCATAACTATAAAAATGACATTTTGTTCTTAGAACTATGCCATTTTCTACTACCGAGATGAAAATATACATTGGATCAGACCATGCCGGTTTTGAGATGAAAAAAGTGTTAGTTTCTTTTTTAATAGAAAATGGTTTTAATATATATGATTGTGGTCCGAAAGAATATATCCATGATGATGATTACCCAGATTATATTTCTATTGTGGCCAAACACGTATCAAAAGAGATAAATGCTAAAGGAATAATTATTGGTTGGTCAGGTCAAGGTGAAGCTATGGTAGCAAATCGTTTCCCAAATGTTCGTTGTGCTGTTTTTTATGGTGGTTCAAAACATGTTTTAACACTTTCTCGAGAACACAATGATGCCAACATTCTTTCTTTAGGTGCTCATTTTATAACCACCGGAGAAGCAAAACAAGCTATGGAGTTATGGCTTGGTACAAAATTTTCTAATGAAGAAAGACATATGAGAAGGATTAAGAAAATAGAGAAATATGATAATTCTTAATTTATGATACAAGTAATCCCAGCAATAATTCCATACACAAAAGAGCAACTGGAAGAAGAAATAAAAAAAGTTGCACAATTTGCCAAAGTGATACAGATAGATATTACTGATGGTGTTTTCGTTCCTACAAAAACATGGCCATACAATGGTCGTGACACAGATTTTTTTGAAAGTTTAAAAAAAGAAGAAACAGGATGGCCAAAATGGGAAGATGTTGATATAGAAGTTCATCTAATGATTAAGTCTCCGGAAAAAACTGTTTTGGATTGGATAAAAACAGGCGCTTCTACTATTATTGCTCACATTGAGGCTACAGATAATTTTCAGGAAGTAATTAATCTCTGTCGGGAGAATTTTATTTCGGTGGGAGTGGCTATTAAACCATCGACTGATATTTCTCGCCTTACACCTTTTGTGTCTAATGTAGATTTTATCCAATGTATGGGAAATGATTTACTTGGGAAACACGGAGTAGAACTTGATTTGAAAGCAATTTCTCAAATAAAAGAATTGCACAAGCTTTATCCGGAGCGTATAATTGCTATTGATATTGGTGTCAACGAAGAAACTGCAAAGGAATTAATTTCTGCTGGGGTTTCAAAATTTATCTCTGGCGGAGTTATTTTAGAGGCAGATAATCCAGAAAAAGAATACGAAAGGTTGAAAAGTTTCTAATTCCTAAATATTATTTTAATGCAGAATAATCTTACAGACGAAAAAATAAAATTTCTTGAAGAAAAAGCAAGAGATATTAGGGTTTCTGTAATAGAGATGCTTGTCAGTGCTGGTTCTGGACACTCTGCTGGGTCACTTGGTATGGCTGATATTTTTACAGCACTTTATTTTGTTATTTTAAAACAAGATCCAAAAGTTCCATCATGGCCGGGGCGTGACAGATTAATCTTATCCAACGGTCACATAGTTCCTGTTATGTATGCTGCAATGGCTCACTCCGGTTATTTTCCTGTAAAAGAACTTTTAACACTACGTAAATTTGGCTCTCGCTTACAAGGTCATCCTCATCGTGATTTTTTACCAATGTTGGAGACAAGTTCTGGTCCATTAGGTTCGGGAATTTCTCAAACTGTTGGTATGGCTCTAGCAGACAGAATGGACAGAGGGAAATCTTCCGACAGATTTTTTTATTGTATTACCGGAGATGGGGAATTGGATGAAGGTCAAAATTGGGAAGCAATGATGCTGGCGGGTAAAGAGAAACTTGGAAATCTGATAGTTATTGTTGATAGAAATAATATTCAAATAGATGGATATACAGAAGATGTGATGCCTTTAGAACCTCTAGCCCATAAATTTGAAAGTTTTGGTTTTCATACGGAAGAAATAGATGGACATAATTTTGAAGAAATTATTGAAGCAGTGGGTAGAGCTCAGGCGGTTTTTGATGGGCCAAGTATTATCATTGCTCATACTATTCCTGGCAAAGGAGTTTCTTTTATGGAACGTGATTTTAAATGGCATGGTAATCCACCAGGTACGGAGATTGCAGGAGAACCACCAAAGGGGGAACAAGAAAAAATTGCTCTGAAAGAACTACATTCACTTGGAGGGCAAATAACAAGTCAACACGAATAATATGTTAAATCCAAATCAAAAATTAAATCCGAAATTATTCGATAAAGATGTAGAACAAATTCCTATCAGAAAAGGATTTGGTGAAGGATTACTGGAAGCAGGAGAAAAAAATTCGGATATAGTCGGTCTTTCCGCAGATTTGACCGAATCTACCCAAATGCATTTATTTAAAAATAAATTTCCGGAAAGATTCATAGAGGTGGGTATAGCGGAACAAAATTTGGCTTCTGTGGCCAGCGGGTTATCTGCTATGGGCAAAATCCCCTTTATTAGTAGTTTTGCTGCTTTTTCTCCGGGTAGAAATTGGGAACAAATTCGCACTACGATTTGTTACAATAACCGCCCAGTTGTTCTTATTGGCTCACATGCTGGTTTTTCTGATGGGTCTGATGGTGGTACGCACCAAGCCCTTGAGGACATCGCTCTTACCAGAGTTTTACCTAGAATGACCGTGATATCTCCTTGTGACTCAATAGAAGCTCGTAAAGCCACCTTGGCTGCAGCAGAATCTGGCGGGGTGGTTTATATTCGTCTACTTCGTGAGAAGACTCCGGTTATTACCACAACAGACAGTCCTTTTGAAATAGGTAAAGCCCAGTTATATTACGGGGAAGAAAAAGCAAAAGCTGATGTTGGTATTGTTGCAACTGGTTCGCTTGTTTATAAAGCTTTGAAAGTTGCTGAAAACTTGAAAAAAGAAAATATTTCTGCAAAAGTTTTAAATGTTGCTACAATAAAACCTCTTGATATAGATGTTTTGGTTTCTCTGGCTAAAACCTGCGGAGCAATAGTGACAGTTGAAGAGCATCAAATTGCTTGTGGTTTTGGCTCAGCTGTGGCAGAAGTGTTGTCACAAAATTTTCCTGTGCCGATGGAATTTATAGGTGTGAAAGATCAGTTCGGTCAATCAGGTACTCCGAATGAACTACTGGAATATTATGAAATAGGAGAGAGTCATATTCTTTTTGCTGTAAAAAAAGTAATAGGAAGAAAAAATTAGTCAAATTCAAAATCTCTTTCTCACCAAAACCTTTTCAGAGACGTTCGTCATTCCAGCGAATGACTCACTCTAGTCCTCGGCCTTGATTCGTCAAGAGCCTTCACTTCGCTCAGGTCATTGACGAAACCATGCTCAAGGCCTGCGGATGCTCTGAAAAAATTTTGATTCAACGAGATTTTGAAGTCAAATTTTTTTCGGTTTGAAATTTTCTGGAGCTTTGGATAAAAATTCCTGAATTTTTTCTAGTGTTAGTAAACCTTCTTGTGAACCGATGTGTTGGGTGACTGACATAGAATTTATAGGTGCCCACAATAAAGCTTCTTCCAAACTTTTTCCAAGCGCGAGTGAAGAAACAATTGTAGAAGCAAAGGCATCTCCTGCTCCTGTGCGCTCAAAAGGTGTGTGCGGATAAACAGGCATAAATAATTTACTGCCGCTTTTTGTATCAAATACATAAGCACCTTCAAAACCATCTGTAATAACGACTATTTTAGGGCCTAATGAAGCCATTTTTTCAAGCAAAATTGGAAGGTCGCGACTTTTTTCATCTAATATTTTTTGAGTTTCCTCTACATTACAAAAAAATATTTCTGCGTTTTTATAAATTCTCTCCAGTGTTTTTGCCCCAGCTTTTATTTGAAATGTTCCAGGCTGGAATGCCAACTTAGTTTCTGGATTTTTTTCTATGAAATCTGCAATTTCCATATGAAATTGTAGCGAATTTTCTCCAAGCGAACTGAAATAAATCCATTTTGGTGGAATGACACCATCTAAATTATATGTAAACGTTTCGTGTTTGGTTAAAATTGTGCGGTCAACATCATACCAGAGAATATAATTATGATTTGTGTGTTTATTATTTTCTACTCTTACGTATTGAGTATCAACATTATTTTTTTCTAATTCTACCAGACAATCTTTTCCGTTTTGGTCATTGCCGATATGTGTCAGAATTGCCGAAGAAAGTCCAAGTCGTGAACTGGAAACCGCAGCATTGGCGCTATTGCCAACAGCGTTGCATACAGTTACCGATTCATAAGGAATTTTGTCACCGAAACCAAAACATAATTTACAATTTTCGTGGTCAATATCGCATGTTACCTGTGCGTCTTTTAATTTTATAAAAGCGTCAATCGTAATATCCCCAACGGCGAGTATATCTATTTGTTTGTTATTCATGAGTATTATTATATAATAGTTAGCATGAAAACACTAAAGGAATGTGTAAAAGAAGCGCAACAAAAAAAAGTGGCCATCGGTCATTTTAATATTTCCAACACAGAAGGATTATGGGGGATATTCCATGCAGCCCAAACTCTTAATGTTCCGGTCATTATTGGAGTGGCAGAAGGAGAGCGGGATTTTCTTGGGGTTCGTCAGGCGGTAGCTCTTGTAAAAAGTTTTCGGGATGAATTTGATTATCCTATTTATCTAAATGCCGACCATACATATTCTTTTGATAGAGTAAAAGAGGCGATAGATGCTGGTTTTGATTCTGTTATTTATGACGGAGCGAACTTGTCTTTTGAAGAAAATGTAAAAATTACAAAACAATGTGTGGATTACGCTAGAAGTGTAAATGCAGATATTTTGATGGAGGGTGAGCTTGGTTTCATAGGTGCTTCGTCAAAAGTTTTGGATGAAATTCCAACAGGAGTAAAACTTGATGAAAAATCTCTAACAGATTCAATGAAAGCCAAGGAATTTGTGGAAAAAACCGGTATAGATTTACTTGCTCCTGCGGTGGGAAATTTTCACGGTATGCTTCGAGGAGGAGTTGACCCAAAATTAAATATAGAAAGAATTAAAGAGATTTCAGAAGCTACGGAGGTGCCCCTTGTATTACATGGGGGGTCAGGAAACTCCGAGGATGATTTCAAACAAGCTATAGCTAACGGTGTTTCAATCGTTCACATAAACACAGAAATAAGAGTAGCCTATAAAAAAGGTCTTATGTTGGGACTTTCCGAAAACCCAGACGAAGTAGCTCCCTATAAATTTCTAAAACCTGCTGTTCGAGCTGTACAGGATGTGGTTGATAAGAAACTTAGGTTATTTAATAATTTATAAATTCAACAACAACTCGAAACAATGAGAGTTGATTTATTTTGAAATATTAGATACACTAGCCGAATGATTACTTTAGATGCACAACTGAGAGACGAATCAATCGATAATAATGAATTACGAAAAGAGGGCAAAATGCCAGCTGTTTTTTATGGTAAAAAAACAAAATCAACCCCCATCACAATTGAAAGGAAAGATTTTATAAAAATTTGGAGTACTGTTGGTGAATCAGGGGTGGTAACAATAAAAAGTCCAACCGGCTCTGTTGATACACTTATACACGCGGTGGATATTGACCCCGTATCAGACATTCCTCGTCATGCCGATTTTTATGTATTTGAAAAAGGAAAGAAAATTGAAATATCTGTTCCGCTTGATTTTATCGGGGTTTCTTCTGCAATAAAAGACTTGGGGGGAAGCTTAGTTAAGACTCTTCACGAACTAAAAATATCTGCAGACCCTCAACATATTCCACATGATATAAAGGTTGATATTTCGCCATTGGTTGATTTCAGTAGCCAGATTCTTGCATCCCAAATAAATTTACCAGAAGGTGTTGTTTTAGTTGAATTACCTTATGAAGTTGTGGCCTCTGCTGCGGCTCCAAAAGAAGATGAACCAGAAGAAGTAGCTCCAGTTGACCTGTCAGCTATTGAGGTAGAGAAGAAGGGTAAAAAGGATGAGGAAGGAGTGTCAGGAGAGGAAGCTTCACCTGCTCCAGAAACCAAATAAAATAAACAAAAATTCCCTAGGCAACTCCTAAGGGATTTTTTGATTAAGGAGTAAATATGGTAGAATGGAGAACATGAAGCGTAGGTTTTTTTTGTTGTTTTTTATTTTCCTTTCACTATTTCCTGTTGGAATAGGTGCTATTACTCAAGATGAGCAAGAGGCAATTTGGCGTGAAGAATTAGCTCAGACGGAAATTAAACAAAGAAACATAGCTATAGCTAAATTGGATGTAAGTATAAAAGAAAAATCAGCTACTATTGTGGGTTTAGAAGCACAAATTGAAAAAGGCCACGAGTCTCTTGCCCAACTTTTGCGTAAAACGAATGAAATTGATGAATTCTCTTTAGTTGAGGTTATATTAAGTGATCAAAATATATCAGATTTTTTTTCTGATGTGGATTCTTTTCAAACGATAAAAAGATCTCTTGCAGAGTTATTTGTGAAAATACGAGACACTCAAGATTTGACCGAAAAAGAAAAAGCTGCACTCGCTAAACAACAAGATACACAGCTTGATCAAAAAGCAGCTATGGCTATAGAACAGAAAAAAGTGCAAACGGATGAACAACAAAAACAATACTTAATTCAACTTAACAAAACTCAAGAAAAAACATACGAGCAAGTATTAGCTGAAAGACAAGCAAAAGCAGCGGAGATTAAATCTAAACTCTTCAGACTTGCTGGTGGTAGTGCTGCTATTCCTTTTGGTACTGCTCTTACTTATGCTCAAAATGCCTCCAGCAAAACAGGAGTTTCACCAGCATTTCTTTTAGCCATTCTTACCCAAGAAAGTAATTTAGGTGCGAATGTTGGTAAGTGTTATCTAACCGATGCAACAACTGGAGCCGGGGTTAATATTGACAGTGGAAAAGTCTGGACAAACCTAATGAAAGCAAGTCGGGATGTGCAACCTTTCATGGAAATTACTAATCGTCTAGGATTTAACGCTTTTAAAACTGTCGTTTCTTGTCCCATAGCGGGAGTTAGTGGATATGGTGGAGCAATGGGGCCGGCCCAATTTATTGCTTCAACCTGGCAACTTTTTGAAGATAGACTTAAAGATATACTAGGACACGATGCTAATCCATGGGACGCAGAAGATGCCTTTACAGCCTCAGCTATGTATTTAGGTGACCTGGGGGCGAAAAACGGTACTTATAGTGGAGAAATAAGAGCTGCCTGTAAATATTATGGAAGCGGTGGCACGAACTGTTCCTACGGGAGAAGTGTAATGGGTTTGAAAAATAATATACAGAGTGATATTGATTACCTACTTCAATATGGTGTTTCTCGTAGGTAGACAAAAAACTACTATTTTGGTAGAGTAGTTGGGCAATGAAAAAGGATATACATCCACAAAATTATAGACCAGTTTTATTTATAGACAACTCAAACAAAACTGAGTTTATTATTCCGTCTACTGTTGTTTCGTCTGAAAAGGGCAAAGCAAAAGATGGTAAAGAATATCCTATATATCATCTTGAAATTTCAAGTGCTTCACATCCTTTTTATACAGGTAATGAAAAAGTTTTAGATGCAGCAGGGCGAGTTGAAAAGTTTCGTGCAAAGCAATCAAAAAAGAGTATAAAAAAATAACTCTCCTTAACAAAAAAGCGAAAAGTATCGCTTTTTTGTTATACTTAATATATGGATATAGATAAATATTTACAAAATAATAAAACATCCTATCTTGCGGAAAGTTATAAAAAACTTGAGAAAGAAGAATTAACCACAAGAGAGATGATAGAGAGCGACCCATCACTTTCTGATTTGGCGCAGTCAGAACTGAAAGAATTGGAAATTCAAAAAGAAGTTCTTTTAAAACAAATGGAAGAAATTTTGAGCGAAGATGAAAAAGAAGAGGAATTCCCAAACGAAATTATTTTGGAAGTGCGCGCTGGTGCAGGCGGTGAAGAAGCATCACTTTTTGCCGAAGAGTTGGCTAATATGTATTCGCGATATGCAGAGAATCATGGCTGGTCTGTGCAACCACTGGATGAGTCAAGAAGCGCTGTGGGGGGTTATAAAGAAGCCTCTTTTGAGATACGAGGTAAAAATGTTTATAAAAATTTGCGATTTGAAACTGGTGTTCACCGTATCCAACGTGTTCCTGCTACGGAAAAAATTGGACGAGTTCATACTTCAACCGCTTCTGTTGCTATTCTTCCTGTACGCAAGAAAACCAATGTGGTAATTAATCCTGCTGATTTGGAAATTGAAACATCTCGTTCTGGTGGAGCAGGAGGACAAAATGTTAACAAAGTTGAAACTGCAGTTCGAATAATACACAAACCTACAGGAATAGACGTTCGTTCTACTGCTCAAAGAAGTCAGCTCAAAAATCGCGAAAAGGCTATGAGTATTCTTATTGCCAAACTTCAAGCCAAGAAAGATGAAGAGGAAGATTCAAAACATTCGGCGAACAGAAAATCCCAAATCGGCACAGCTGACCGCTCTGAAAAAATCCGTACATATAATATTTTACAAGATCGTATTACAGACCATCGCATAAAAAAGTCCTGGCACAATATTGAAAAAATCCTAGCAGGGGAAATAGAACCGATTGTGGAAGCTATGGCTGATTATAATGGACAGGAGGTTGAGGGAAATGATTCAGAATAAACCTGTTGCATAAGACCCCTCTTTCTGCTAGACTTAGATTCGCATATGGAGAAAACAAATGGCGCAAACATATCTTTGAAGACGGACAACAGCGTAGTAGACGCTCTTTTTTCTGTCGGGGCACATTTTGGTTTTGTTAAATCAAGACGACATCCTAGTACAAAACCCTTTATTTTTGGAGTTAAAAACAAGATAGAAATTTTTGATTTAGAAAAAACAAGCGAATCTTTAAATAAAGCATTGGAATTTGTTCAAGAGTTGGGTACAAAAAACGCAAAAATCTTATTTGTAAGTGGTAAAAATGAGGCAAAATCAGCCATTGTAAAATATGCTGAAAATATAAACATGCCTTATGTTGCCGGACGATTTATTGGCGGAACCCTGACTAATTTTCCTGAAATTCGCAAAAGAGTGGAGAAATTAGAAACACTTGTGTCCCAAAAAGAAAAAGGTGAGCTGGTCAAATATACAAAAAAAGAAAGACTTTTAATTGATCGCGAAATAGACAAATTACACGAATTCTTTTTTTTTTTTTTTTTTATGAAAAATCTTCCCGTAGCTTTGTTTGTTATAGATAGTAAAAAAGAGTCAATTGCCGTAAAAGAGGCAAAAAAGATGGGGATTCCTGTTATAAGTTTATCTGGTACTGACAATAATTTAAACGAGGTAGACTTTCCAATTCCAGGGAATGATGCAAGTCGCATGAGTATTGAATTCTTTCTACAAAAAATTGCAGATGCTTATAAAGTAGGTCAATTGAAAAAACCAACAGCAACTGTATAATTATTTTAATATGGAAATTACAACAGAACTTATAAAACAGTTGCGTGATAAGACAGGTATATCTGTAATGCAATGCAAAAAAGCCCTTGAAGAAGTTGCGGGGGATATGGAAAAAGCGATAATGCTTCTTCAAAAGAAAAGCGCAGATATTGCAAATTCAAAAGGGGGAAGAACACTACATGCTGGTGCTGTTTTTTCATATATTCATGCTACTGGCACGGTTGGAACTATGATAGAATTACTATGTGAGAGTGATTTCGTGGCAAACAATGAAGAATTCAAGAGGTTGGCTCATGATATCGCCATGCATATAACCGCTACTAACCCTCAATTTTTGAAAAAAGAGGATATAGACGAGCATGCGATGAAGTTAGCAAAGGAAATGTTCGCAAAAGAAGTAGAAGGCAAACCAGAAAAAATGAAAGCCAAAATTTTAGAGGATAAGTTGTCGGCATATTGGAGTGAAAGAGTTCTTTTGGATCAACCGTTTATCAAAAATTCAGAATTAACAATCACAAATCTATTACAATCTGCTATTCAAAAGTTTGGTGAAAAAATAGAAATTGGTAGGTTTGTACGCTTCTCTATTTCACAATAAATATTTATTTATGACAATCACATTTTTTCTAATATCTATGTTTGTATTGTGCAGTTTGGTTGCCTCAAAAGTTTTTGAAATCAAAGTCAAAAGAATAAATTTTCTGGTAAATTTTTTTATAAAAGGTGATAAAAAAATTCATGAACTTATAGATCAGCTTTTTTTCAAATATAATCGATATAAAAAAATTCTTAACATTTTTATTTTTGATTTTCTTCCTTCTTACCTGTATGAACTTCTTGGACGGATAAAAGATTATGTGGCAAAAAAATATTACAAAGCTGGAGACAGTATCAGAGGCCGAAGAATATTAAAAACCAATGGCTCAGTGTCTTCTTTTCTAGAACAATTATCAGAAGATAAAACAGTTGAAAAAAAACTGTAGGAATGCTAGGTTAATTTAGTTGTTTTGTTCAAAAATTCGCCACCCTAGCTCAGTTGGTAGAGCAATGCTTTTGTAAAGCATGGGTCGTCAGTTCGAATCTGACGGGTGGCTCCAAAAAATCCCTGCTGTAAAGCGGGGATTTTTCCGTCAGATTCGAACTGGGAGAACCTATCTATTTTTTTGTACTAGTAGCTGTAGTAGAACTAGCATTTTGTGCTTCTTTGAGAATTTGTAGTTCCGGTACAGCTTTTTCTAAATCTTCTATACTTTGAAATCCATAATAAATTTTATCTTTAATTATAAGAGCGGGAAGTTTATTCTCAACTTTATTTATAGAGATAAGGGTTTTTACAGCTGATATATTCAAATTATAATCGAAAGAATATATACGCAATTCAGGATATGTTTCTCTGAGTCTAGTTAAAACATAACCCTCTTTTTCACAATCACCACAGTCATTGTTGGAATAAAAATAAATAATAGATAATGGAGTTTTCTTACACTTATCACTTATTTTATTCATAAGCAAATAGTCTTTAATTTCTAAAAGAGAATAATATTGTTTTAAGGTTTGTACTTCTGGGTCATTAACACCTCGCTCATTTTCTGTGTATGCTAATTTGTTTTCTAGATTGGCTAATTCTGTCGATAATGTTCCAGTACCCAAGTCTTTACAAAGTGATTCTTCAAGTAGAGAAAATTGTGTTTCTGATGAGAGAATATCTATGGATATTTTATCTTGAATATTTCTAATTTCATCCAATTTTTTTTGCCCAAAATAATTACTTAAAAAAATAGCAGTTGAAAAGATAATCACTGTTATAAGAAAGGAATACAGATATTTTTTTGAGTTAATTTTTTTAGGTTCCATCTATTTAATATATTTATCTCCAAGAAGTTTTAATTGAAAATATAGCATTATATGCTGCCTTTCCTATCCATAATGGAGCTATAAACATATACAATGCTAGATAATAAACCAAATCCATTCCTATATCAAATTTCCCCTCGGACATTCTTTTAGACATTAGTATCATAGTTATTGTACCTATGGCTATGATTATACCAATTATGGCAATTATTTCTGTGTTTATATAAAACCAATCAAAATTAAACGAAGACCAATTCAGGTTAAAACCAACAGTTTGAATTTTTATAAATTCATTAATCATTGACTTTAACATGTTAAAAATAGAAACAACTGACACAAATAGAACAGAAACCACCGAGATACTAGCCATTGGCAATATAATCATACCAAGATTACCATACTGTTTTTTAAAAAACATATAACGATAATCGGTCGCATTTTTAATAAAACCATGTGACCAACGAATGCGTTGCTTTAGGAGTTTTCTAATTGTTTTTGGTGGAACGGTATACACAAGTGCATTGTGAGCGTGTGCTATCTTGTAGTTATTTTTCTGCATACGAAGAGCGATTTCAATATCTTCAGTATTATGTGCGTGTCTATAGGGGCCAAGTTTTTCAAAAACTTCTTTACGAAAAATGGAAAATGGCCCAGGGGTTATATAAACTGCTTGCATATAATGGAACATTTTTCGAGTAAATATACCAAAACCATATTCTACTTTTTGCAATAACTCCAAAATGGTTTTCGGTTTCCATAGTTTAATAGAGGGAGCAACCGCCATTATTTCTTTATCTTGGAAATATGGAATGATTTGTCTCAGAGCGTCTTTATGCACATACGAGTCAGCATCAAGACAACCCACCAGGTCAGTTGATAGTTTAGAAAGTCCGTAATTCAGAGCTGTATATTTACCCCCGTTTTCTTTTTTGTGTAATTCTACTTGTGGATTATTTTTAAATTTTTGTACCACTTCCCAAGTTCCATCTGTGGAGCCATCATTTACTACCATTATTTTTAATTTATTTTTTGGGTAATCTAAAGACAGTAGGGAATGAATAGTTTTTGATACAGTAAATTGTTCATTCCAACAAGGGACTATAATTGTAACTGCTGGATATTTTTTAATTCCAAGTGCAACAAAATTTTCTTCTTTCTTTATCTCAAGACGATTTTCAAAATAAGTGATTAACAAAAATACCTCAAAGTTCAGAGAGATAAATAGAAATGCACATGTAATTATATTTGTTGTATCAAACATCTTAGATTTTTAACGAACTTTTGCACCGAAAATTCTTACAGTCTCTGCTTCTAGTTTTTTATGCAGAATGTCTACTTCTGTGGAAGTGAGAGTTCTTTCGGTAGAACGATAGGTAATACGAAAAGCATAACTCAGCACATTATTTCCAAATTTTTCTGCATTTTTATATTTATCCAAAAGTATAACCTCTTCAACTAAATCAGGAGCGGTTTCTCTAACTAAATCAAAATAATTATTCGGCACAAAGTCATTTTTTACTATAAAAGAAATATCTCGAACAATTGGGGGATATTTACTTACCTCAATAAATTTATACCCAAGTTTTAATTGTTTTTTAACCCTAATATCTTCTGACCAAAACAGGCGAATGTCAGGCAAGTCCATACTTATAATAGCCAAACGTTCTAACCCGAATCCAAATGCCCAACCATTATATTGTTTGGAATCTACTCCCAATTTTTCTAGTACCACTGGTTGAACGACCCCAGCTCCCAAAACCTCCACCCATTTTCCGTTTTTATCAATTTCCATTTCTATACTCTGATTAGTGTATGGGAATGTATCATCATTAAATCTGTATCTTATATCTTTACCGAAAATAGCTTTAGCTATTTCCACAAGCACATCTTGTAAATCTTTTTGGGTGATTTCGTGATATTTATTTTCACAAAGATATAAACCATCTATTTGATGAAAGATATTCATATGATGACGATCAATTTCATCTTTACGGTAAACTTTACCAAAAGAAAGAACTCCTATGGGTTCTCCTTGTTTAACTTTTTCTTTAATATCTTTGTTATTAAGATAGTAATACCACATTACCGTAGTGTGGGTTCGTAGGATATTCTTTTTATTTACATAATATGTATCAGAAGTACTTCTAGCTGGGTGATCTGGTGGAAAATTAAATAAATCAAAACTTATATTTGCCGGTACAATTTCTGGTATTTTTATTTTATCAAAACCTTTTAGTATAGAAAGTTTCGTTACTTTTTCAATAATTTCTTTCAGAGGACTACCGGTAGTTCTAGACAAGTCTTCCATAGCTAAATATCGTTTCATTCTTAACCCTTCAGTATCTTTTCTTGTTTTTAATTCCCTCATCATCTTTTTCTGTTTATCCGTAGATGCAACAAATTCTTTACTGGAGAGAGAGGTTGAATTATATAGTTTTTTCATTATGTTATCTGGCTCTTTTGTCATATTCTCTAGTGTAGTGAAAAGTTATAAAAAAGTAAAGGTTTTCCACTTAAAATCACTAGCATTTAGTTGGCCTTTTTGCTATAATAGGGAGGAACATGGTCCCGTTAGAAATCTATGGGATTCGTGAAAAAGATTAGATTTATCAACATAAATTAACTTAGGAGTCATTATGATATATATGACCCCATTTCTAACGGGATGGCAAAAGAAAAAAAGGAGAAAATCAGGGCTAAAATAACGCCAAAAAAGGATAGTTACGGGGCAGATGCAATCACGGTTCTAGAGGGCCTAGAGCCCGTCAGAAAGCGTCCTGGTATGTACATTGGTACAACAGGGCTTGATGGACTTCATCACCTTATAACGGAAATTTTTGATAACTCTCGCGATGAAGCGATGGGAGGTTTTGCTGACCATATAGAAGTTACTCTTTTACCAGGAAATCGAGTTCGTGTTACTGACAACGGTCGCGGTATTCCGGTGGACATTCACAAACAGACAAAGGTTTCAGCACTAGAAACGATTATGACCACTCTCCACGCTGGAGGTAAATTTGGTGGTAAAGGAGGTTATAAAGTTTCTGGGGGTCTTCATGGTGTGGGAGCTTCGGTTGTAAACGCCCTTTCTATTTATTGTAAAGTTACAGTTTATAAAGATGGAGGTATTTATATGCAAGAATATTCTCAAGGTAAAAGAAAAGCAGTAGTAAAAAAAATCGGCACAACAAAACAAAAAGGAACTGTCACAATATTCGAACCAGATAAAGCAATTTTCCCAATAATTGAATTTGATTTTGATAAAGTTGTTGAACATCTTCGTCAACAAGCATATTTGGTTAAAGGTTTACGAATTACAGTAAATGATGCTCGTAACTATGCCGGGAAAATAAAAGAAGATGAGATTTTTAATATAAGTGAATTAGAACTTGAGATCCCATCAACAACTTTTTATTTTGAAGGGGGGCTTCTTTCACTTGTAAAATTTTATAATAGTGTACAAAAACCGATTCACAAAAATGTTTTTTATGTAGAGAAAAAAACTAACGAGGATGAATCAGTAGAAATTTCTTTACAATATGTAGATGATATTTCTTGTCGTTTATTACCTTTTGCAAACAATATTTATAATGCAGAAGGAGGCACACATGTTACTGGATTTAAAACTGCTTTAACTAGAACACTAAATACATATGGTAGAAAAAACAATTTAATAAAGGAGAGCGAAGATAATTTTACAGGGGATGATGTGTTAGAAGGTTTGACTGCTGTTATTTCTATAAAACTTAGAGAGATTCAATTTGAAGGCCAAACAAAAGGGAAATTAGGCTCTGTTGAAGCCCAAAGTTCCGTAAACACGGTTTTCTCTGAAGCCTTCACATATTTTCTTGAGGAAAATCCAGATGATGCTAAGGCTATAATAAACAAAGTGGTTTTAGCTCTCAAAGCCCGCAAAGCAGCAAAAGCTGCAAAAGATTCTGTTCTTCGCAAGGGGGCGTTAGAGGGGATGACACTCCCAGGGAAACTCGCTGATTGTCAATCAAAGAGCGCGGAAGATTCTGAATTATTTATTGTTGAAGGAGATTCCGCTGGTGGTACTGCCAAAACAGGTCGTGATAGACGAACACAGGCCATATTACCACTTCGTGGAAAAATTTTGAATATTGAGAGAGCACGATTGGATAGATTGCTTGAATCAGAACAAATCAGAAATTTAGTTATTGCTCTCGGTACTGCCATAGGAGATACATTTGATGTTTCAAAATTGCGTTATCATAAAATAATCATAGCCACAGATGCTGATGTGGATGGTGCACACATTCGTACACTTATCCTAACGTTACTTTACAGATATTTCAGACCGCTTATTGATGGAGGATTTATTTATATTGCTCAACCACCACTTTACAAAATAAAAAAAGGTAAAGAAGTTTTCTACGCATATTCGGATGATGAAAAAGCAAAAATTGTTGGAAAAGAAGTCGTGGAAGAAATAACTGAAGTTGAGGAGGCACAATCAGAAGATGAAGAAGAAACAGAAAGTGATGAGAAAAAAGA
>JAPLZX010000011.1:20176-59102 GCA_026394815.1 Candidatus Zambryskiibacteriota bacterium
AGTGATGAGAAAAAAGATAAAACAACAAAGAAAGTAAACAAAATAAATATTCAGCGCTATAAAGGTCTTGGAGAAATGAACTCGGAGGAACTTTGGGAAACTACAATGGACCCTGCAAGACGAATTCTGAAACAAGTTATTGTGGAAGATGGTGTATCTGCTGATAAAGTGTTTGATGTTTTGATGGGAACAGATGTACCGGCTAGAAAAAGTTTTATACAGTCAAATGCAACGAAAGCAACATTGGATATTTAAACAAAATTTCTTAAATTACGAAAAACCGCTTAGTTAAACGGTTTTTTCAGATTCTGTGTGTTCCATATGATGAACAAGAGGTTTTTTGGGCACAATTAGTACAGCGATAATGTATCCGATGACAGCTGGCATTAATCCTGTCAGAACTGCTATCAAAATATAGAGAAGTCGTAGAATGGTTGGGTCCATATCAAAATATTCAGCTATACCACCAATAACTCCTGCAAAGACTTTATCAATATCACTTTTATATAATCTTTTTTTAGTCATATTATTTCTTATTTTTAATTTCTTCCGAAAATTTTGAAACAAGTTCCTCTTTGGAAATTTGCCCAACCTGTCCGGCATCACGAGATTCTAAAGTAACTTTATCAGCTTCTACTTCTTTATCTCCGATTACAATCCAGTATGGTATTTTTTGATTTTTTGCATCACGAACTTTTCCACCAAGATTTTTATCCTCATTATCCAATTCCGCTCTGATATTATTTTCTTTTAATAAATCAAAAATTTTCTTTGCATATTCATTATGATTTGTGCGAACAGGAATGACTTTGACTTGCACGGGAGAAAGCCAAAGAGGGAAGTTACCGGAATAATTTTCTATCAAAATCATGATAAATCTTTCAGGAGAACCTATTATTGCTCTATGTAACATTACCGGTCTTTTTTCTTTACCATCTTTATCCGTATATTTCAAATCAAATCTTTCTGGCATAACGAAATCAATTTGAACGGTAGATAATTGCCACTCTCTACCAATTGCATCAGTAACCAACAAATCCATTTTTGGTGCATAAAAAGCCGCTTCACCAGGTCCGTCAAAGTATTCTATTTTATGACGCTTCATAATATCTTCGGCCCATTTCTCAACTCTATCCCAAGTTTTTGGGTCGCCAAGATAACTATCAATTTTTTTAGGGTCTCTGGTGGATAATCTGTATCTATATTTAAATCCAAAAGTGGCCATCACTTTTTTAGTCATATCTAGAGCCACATCTACTTCTTGGTCAATTTGGTCTTCTCGGCAGAATATATGACAATCATCCTGAGAAAAAGAACGAACTCTAGCTAAACCACTTAATTCTCCCGGTCTTTCATCTCTATAAAGCATAGCAAAATCTGTATATCTCAAAGGTAAATCTCTATAACTTCTTGGTTGGCTTGCGTAAATTTGTGTGTGTTGAGGACAATTCATTGGTTTCAAAAAGAATTCTTCATCAGAATAATTTGAAACGACTTTAAACATATCGTCCTTATATTTATTATAATGTCCAGAAATTTTAAACAGTTCGGCCTTTGCAATTTGTGGAGTCCACACCTGAGTGTAATTCTCTTTTGTTTGTAGCTCTTCTATATATTCGTTCAGCAATCTACGAATTAAAGTTCCTCTGGGAGTATATAAAGGCAAACCACTTCCAATGTAATCAGAAAATGTAAACAAATCTAATTCTTTACCCAATTTTCTATGGTCTCTTTTTTTAGCTTCTTCTTGTTGTAAAATATACGCATCTAAATCTTTCTTTGATTCAAAAGCTAAACCATAAATACGAGTGAGCATTTTATTTTTCTCATCTCCTCGCCAATATGCTCCAGCTATTCTGTCTAGTTTCCACGAGCCCGCAGGAATCTTGCTCATATCATCAATATGTCCACCGCGACACAAATCAACAAAATCACCGGATTTTTGTGTGGTTATTTGTTCATTTCTTTCGTTTATTTCTTTAATTAGTTCAAGTTTGTAAGGATTTCCGGCAAATAATTTCTTTGCCTCTTCAAATGATAGGTCGGATTTTTCAAAACCCTTCCAGGATTTTGCTGTTTCTCGCATTTTCTTTTCTATCTTTTGAAAATCTTTTTCAGAAACTGGTTTTTTGAATTCAAAATCATAATAAAAACCAGTGTCTATAGCTGGTCCGAGTGTTACCAATGTATCTGGATACAAATCCAAAACAGCCGATGCTAGTAGGTGAGCCAGTGAATGACGAATTTTACCCAAATTTTCTTTTTCCATGATTCTTATAGCATATCATTTTTTATATGATTTTGTATATTTTGATTACATTGACAAATTGTTTTGTGTCTATTATAAATATACTTAGAAAAGGTAACAGAAGTCGGCTCGTTTCGAGTCAACTGTTTCTTTGGGAGATGAAACCATGTCTAACAACCCAGCTGTTGATGGAAGAACTTTCCTAGACGAAGACTGGTTCAACAGAAACGCGAAGGTGGGTTGCCAGACCTGCAAAGGAGAGGGACTGATGGTGTGGCGTTCCTCTTTTGGTGGCCTTGTTGTTTGGACTCCATGTATTGAGTGTTTCCCGGGGAACGAACAAGCCATAGAAGTGTCAAAGAGGTCCCATGTTACCAAGTGACGGGGAATTGTACACGAGAAGGGGCTGGACACAGCGAAGACCAGCTCCTTTTTCATTCCATCGGTTTAACCTTATCAATCAAAATACTTTTACCTCCGTTTCTGGTGGAGAAGGTCCCTTTAATAACAATACAACTTTCAGGGATTAAAATATCTTGAAATTCCTCAAATATTTTTGGAAAAGCTACAACTTCAATTGAGTCTGATAAATCCGTTAATTTGAAGAAAATCATTTTATCTCCATTTTTTGTCATCACACTTCGGACTTCTTCAACAATTCCGCCAACAACCACAGCTTCTCTTTCTTTAGATTTTTCTTTTATTTTTTTGATATTTGTTTCTTTGTTTTCAAGTTTGTGTTTGAAACTATCCAAAGGATGTCCGGAAATATAAAGGCCAAGAAGCTCTTTCTCCCAAAGTAATTTATCGGTTGGATTTGTTTTTGGTGCTAACTCTAATTTTATATCGCTCGTTTGATTTTTATCAACCATCCCTAAAAATAGGGAATCTTGATCACTCTCTTTATTTCTTTCTTCCTTATTAAATGTTAATAATCTATCAAGGTTATATAAAAGTTCTGCTCTATCTCCAAAAAAATCCATAGCACCTGTTTTTATTAGTGATTCCAAAGATTTCTTATTCAGATTTTTGTCTTTTATGCGACGGAGAAAATCAGAAAGAGATATAAATTTTCCATTCAATTTTCTTTCAGTGATGATAGAAGAAGCTATACCTTCACCAAAATTTTTAATAGTTGTTAGTCCAAAACGTATTGCATCAAGATTTTCACCTGCTCCATTTTTAATCATCCCAAATCCTTCGAATGACTCATTTACATCTGGAGGAAGTACTGGAATTCCCATACGTTTACATTCACCAATAATTTCAGCAATTTTTTCTATGTCTCCTGATTCTGCGGTAAGTACAGCAGACATGTATATGGCAGGGAAGTTCGCTTTCATGTATGCAGTTTGATAGGCTACTTTTCCATAACTAGCTGCCTGAAATGGTTCAAATAAATCCCAAAGTTCTTCTGATTTTTTCTCCGACATACCACCATGTTTTTGACACCCTTCCACGAATTTAACGTGCTGTTTAGCCATTTCTTCGCGAATTTTCTTTCCCACCGCTTTGCGGAATTTGTCTACTTCGCCCCATGTGTACCCGGCAACTTCTATAGCAGTCATCATTAGATCATCTTGATATACAAGCACACCAAACGTACGGTCTAGAAAATCTTTCATTTTTGGGTGAAGATATATAACTGGTTTTTTACCATGTTTTCTAGCAATATATTCTTGTATATTATTTATCGGTCCTGGACGATATAAAGCCACCATAACATTGATGTCATATATATTAGTCGGTTTAAGTTCCATTAAAGCCCGTGTCATACCATCACCGTTTAGTTGGAATAATCCAATGGTTTCTCCTAGTGCCAACATTTTAAAAGTTTTTTTATCATCTATGGGAACATTTTCAATATCTATTTCTATGTTTTCTATTTTCTTAACTCTTTTTACGGCATCAGCTAAAATGGAAAGATTTCTTATACCAAGAAAATCAAATTTCAAAAGACCAACACCGTCTTCTCCTACCGAATGCATATCATATTGGGTGATTATTTTATTGTCACCTTTTGTATCATATTGAAGTGGCACATATTCAGTAAGAGGTGTTGGGGAAATAACAACTCCAGCTGCATGCACGGAAATATGTCTTGCACAACCTTCTATCTTTTTTGCCATATCAATTATTTTTTTTACATCTACATCTATTTCATACATAGTTTTCAATTCTGGAGTTTCTTTCACAGCTCTTTCTATTGTCATAGGGAAACCTTGGGCGCCCATTGGTATAAGTTTGGCAACAGAATCACCGACACCATATGGAAAACCAAGAGCACGAGTGACATCACGCACTGCACCTCGTGCCGCCATAGTACCAAAAGTTCCTATTTGAGCTACTTTATCTACTCCATATTTTTGACGAACATAATCAATCATTTCATCTCTTCTATTATCAGCAAAGTCCATGTCTATATCTGGTGCAGACGGTCTTTCTGGATTAAGAAAACGTTCAAAAGGAAGTTTGTAAAGAATTGGGTCTACATTTGTAATACCAGATAAATATGTTACAAGAGAACCAGCCACCGATCCTCTAATGGTTGTTAAAATTCCATGTTCATGTGCATAGTGTAATAAATCAGATACAACTAAAAAATATGAAGCATATCCCTTGTCCTTAATAATTTTTAATTCATATTCCATTCGCTCAATTATTTCTGGAGTTTTTTTGAGTCCTCGTTTTTTAATACCTTCTTCAGTAATACGACGCAGCTCATCGTCATAGGACAAACCACTTTTTACCACATAGTTGGGTAAAAACCACTTGCCGATAGATATTTCCAAATTACATCTGTCAGCAATTTTCTCAGTATTTTCTAGAGCATCAGGTAAATTTTTAAAATATTTTTCCGCTTGTTCTTGATTTATAAAAGAAAAATCATCATCTCCTTCCTCAATTTTTTCATCGTTTTGATTTTGAACAGCAAGTAATGTATCGCGAGCAACACGATCTTCTTTATTTATATAATAAACATCATGGCAAGCGACAAGAGGTGTATTTGTCTGGGTTGCGAACTCAACCATTTTTTTCATATTTTCTTCGTGACCTTTCATTTCTGGATGATGTGTTATTTCTAGAAAAAAATTTGGTTTTTCAGAATTACCATCAAATGTTTTTTTATACCAACTCAACCTTTCCATAGCTTGTTCGGTATTGGCAAGTTGGAGTGATTTCAAAATATCATTTGAAAAAGATGGAGCGATAGCAATAAGTCCTTCGTGGTATTTCTCCAGAAGTTCACGGTCAATTCGGGGTTTATAATAAAATCCTTCCAAATGAGCGAAGGTAACAAGTTTGATTAAATTTTTGTAACCAATCTCATTTTCTGCCAGAAGCACTAATCGATAGCGTTCTTTGTCGACACCTGTTTGTTTATCAAATCGTGAACGATAGGCGACATAGGCATCTATACCTATAATTGGTTTGATGTCTTTTTTTCTACAGGTTTTATAAAACTCAATTGCTCCGTATAGATTGCAGTTATCAGTTAAAGCCAGGGCATTCATATTATTTTTTTTTGCTTCAGCAACCAATGCATCAATTTTAGGCAAAGCGTTTAGTAGTGAATAGTGAGAGTGAGTATGGAGATGTACGTATTTAGATGACATATTTTACATTATAACATGTCATATGATGGCGCAGGGAGGGGGTTGATATTAAGTAGATTTAGTGGTACTATGCTAAAGGAGGTGAGTTCAATGAGTCAACTATCACGTTTGGTAGTTGGGAGGAAATCAGGAGTTCCTCTCGATGAGCTGGAGGCTGAGTTTTTGGTCTGGATTCAGAGAATTTTGGACCAAGGCGACCACAACTCGGCGGACAAAATTCTCCTGTATAACGCCGTGCTCCTGGTACGTGAATGTGTCGACCTTCGCAAGAAGGCTGAACCAATCACAGTGCTCGATCCCACCACCGGGGAATTCAAAAAGTGGTGATGGTTGGATTCGAATCACGGTTCTTTGGAGGGCTGTTTGCGCGCACGCGCCGACAGCTCTTTTCGTATGTTAGAATTATTTATATGAAATATATTGTCGGAATTGATGAGGTGGGGCGTGGCCCTTTAGCTGGACCAGTGACTATTTGTGTTATTGCTTGTGATATAAAACTATACACAAAATTAAAAAAAAATAGACAGTTACCCCCACTTGGAAAAGATAGTAAAAAACTCTCTCAATTTAATCGCCAAAAATACGCAAGAACCCTAAAAGCAATTATCCAAGGTCTGCCCTTGGATAAGAAATACATAGGCCTAGCCTATGTAGTGGTAAATGTTTCAAATAAAATTATTGATGAGAAAGGAATTTCTTTTGCTATAAAAAAAGCTATAAGCCAGGGAATTAAAAAATTAAGATTAAATCCTAAAAATTGTCAAATATTACTTGATGGTGGATTAAAGGCACCAAAAGAATTCAAAAAACAAAAAACAATAATAAAAGGAGATGAAAGGGAAAAAATTATTGCTTGGGCATCTATACTGGCAAAAGTAACGCGAGACGCTCTAATGTGTCGGCTGGCCAAAAAATATTCACAGTATGGATTTGAAATTCATAAAGGTTATGGAACTCTAAATCATCGAAAATATATAAAAAAATATGGTTTATCAAATATTCACCGAAAGAGTTTTTGTAGAAATATTTGATTTTTTCAAAGCTTTAATGTAATGTATTCACATTATGGTTGTACGAATGCGTAGCACAAAAAGTCACCGAAACCACAGACGATCTCACGATGGTCTGTCTAATCCTGCTGTCACTTTGGACAAAAATACAAATGTTCCACATTTGCGTCACAGAGCGTCTCTTGTTACCGGTCAATATAAAGGCCGAGTGGTGATTGACATGCAGGCAAAGATTGCAAAACGCGCAAAAAAGGAGAAAGAAACAAAGAAAAATTCGTAGTTCTCAAATTGTTTCATTGATAATTAAAATATTGGTTGCTATAATAACAATGAAGTTATTTTAAAATATGGCAAACAGGCACCTTTCCAGATCAATAGTTTTGCAAACACTTTTTGAGTGGGATTTTAGTTCTAAAAATTCCAAAGAAATTATAGAAATTTTTAAGCGTAATTTGAGAGAATTTGCTCCGGGCCACGGAGATTTTTCTTTTATGGTGAACTTACTCAATGGTATTTTAGAAAAACAAAAAGATATTGATTTAATTATAGAAAAAGCCGCTCCGGATTGGCCAATAGATAAGATAAGTATTATAGACAGAAATATTCTGCGCATAGGACTTTTTGAACTCCTTTTTTCTGACAGAGGAGAAGTTCCTCCGAAAGTTGCAATAAATGAAGCCATAGAATTGTCCAAGGCCTTTGGTGGAGAAACTTCCAGTAAATTTGTCAATGGAGTTTTGGGGGCTGTTTACAAAGAACTTGGTGAACCCGGCAAAGAAGAAACCTCAAAAGACAAAAGAAAAGCCCAAATGCCTGCAAATGTACCGATACAATATCTTGGCGGAGCTGTCGTCTATGCGCGAGATAAAAAAGATATTTATTTAGCTCTTGTTCATGATGTATTTGGTCATTGGACTTTATCAAAAGGAAAAATTGAGCAGAACGAAGATATTAAAACTGGAACTGTTCGTGAAATTAAAGAAGAACTTGGACTCGACATAGTCATTAAAGAAAAACTAGGAGAAAATGAATATCCCACATATCATCCGGAAAAAGGAAAAATAAAAAAACACGTTACATACTTTTTGGCAGAATCAAAATTTGTGGAAATTACACCAGAAGCCAAAGGAGGATTAGATGATGCCAAATGGTTTAAATTGGCTGATATAATTGACTTAAATTTCTATAATGATATATTGCCGTTGATAACCAAAGCGATAAACATATTACTAAAAAAATAACAATGACTACAGATTTCACGGAATTTAAAAAGAATGCAAAACTTACATTTAAAGATGCTGGTCTTTTGACCCAGGCTTTTGTTCATCGCTCATATATAAATGAAAACAAACAATCTGGGTTAGCGCACAATGAAAGATTAGAATTTTTGGGAGACGCGGTTTTAGAACTTGTCATTACAGATTATTTATATAAAAAATACACAGATAAAGCAGAAGGAGAACTGACTGCCTATAGATCTGCTTTGGTAAATGCTGACACTTGTGCTGGAATTGCTACTGACCTGGGAATGGATGAGTATCTTTTATTATCAAAAGGTGAAAGCAAAGATGTTGGTCGCGCAAGACAATATATATTGGCAAATGCTCTGGAAGCCCTCATAGGCGCTGTTTATATTGATCAAGGATATGATTCTGCAAAAGATTTTATTGAAAGAAATTTTGCTCCGAAAATAGAAGATATAATTTCTACAGGAAGTCATGTTGACGCAAAGAGTTTGTTTCAAGAAAAAGCCCAAGAGTTTGATGGTGTTACTCCATTTTATAAAACTATTAAAGAAGCTGGTCCCGACCACGAAAAAAAATTTACAGTTGGTGTTTATGTTGGGAAAGATTTGGTGGCCACAGGCGAAGGGGAATCAAAACAGGATGCAGAACAGGAGGCTGCCCGTGAGGCTTTGAAAATCAGAGGGTGGAATTAATTAAAAATTTTTCTTTTATTCAAATATTTTTGATATACTAATATCGATATGTATTTGAAATCTATAGAGCTTGCGGGTTTTAAAAGTTTCGCTAAAAAAAGCGAGCTTAATTTTACGTCAAAGATTTCGGCTATTGTTGGGCCAAACGGTTCAGGGAAGTCAAATGTGGCCGAAGCTTTCAGTTTTGTTTTAGGTGAACAATCAATCAAATCACTTCGCGGGAAAAAAGGTGAGGATTTGATATGGAATGGTTCAAATGACACACCTCGGGCAAATAGGGCCAGCGTTAAAATAGTTTTTGATAATAGTAGCAAATTTCTACCAATAGATTATGAAACAGTTACCATCGAGAGAGTGGTGCATCGCGATTCTGTAAATGAATATATTATAAATGGTTCGCAAGTGCGTCTGCGAGATGTGGTGGAGCTTTTGGCTTCTGCTCACATTGGTTCATCCGGACATCATATTATTTCTCAAGGCGAGGCGGATAGAATTCTCAATGCGAATATAAAAGAGAGAAAATCTATGATAGAAGATGCTCTGGGTCTTAAGATGTATCAATATAAAAAACAGGAAAGTGAAAGAAAATTAATCAAAACTCGAGAAAATATAGCTCAAACACAATCTTTGCGTCGTGAAATAATGCCTCATATTCGTTTTTTAAAAAAACAAGTTGAAAAAGTTCAAAAGACTATTGAATTGAGAGATGACTTACAGAATCAAGCCTTGGAATATTGTAGACGAGAAGATGAATATATAAAACAAACTACAAAAAGAATAGACGAAGAAAAATCACCTTTACTTACCAAAGAAAAAGAACTAATTAAAGAACTTAATGAAGCAAAAGCAGTACTTGAGGGAGCAAAACATAGAGACGCTACCTCCGAAGAACTTATAACACTTGAGCAAGATTTACATAAAACCAGAGACGAGAAAGATAATCTATTTCGCGAGGTTGGGAAACTTGACGGTGAGATTTCTTCACTTGTCAGAATGGTTAAAAAACAAGAAGAGTTAGCTTTTTCATTGGAACACAAAACAATCACCCTGGTCTCTGTGGAAACACTATCAACGCAAATAGAAACAAAAATCAAAGAGGCCAAAAAGATTGGAGACATAGAAACTCTTTTAAAAACATTGGATGAAGTGGGGGAATTACTTTCCAGATTTATAGACAAAAACAAAAGTAAAGTAGACATGTCACTTCTAACAGAAGCCCAAAAAGACATAGAAAATTTAAAAGAATCAAAAAAACAAATAGAAGAATCTCTCGGTAAAATAAAAAACAAAGAAAGCGAACTATCATTTCAATATACGGCATTACAAAATAAAATAGAAAAAGAAAAAGATTCAAATCGTGATGCAGAAAAAGCCGTTTTTCGTGTCATGGCGGAATCGCAAGAAGTTCGTTCCAAATTACACACTCTGGCAGTAGAGGAGGAAACATTACGTCTAATTCGTGAAGATTTTAAAAGAGAACTTACAGAATTAGGTATGTTACTTGGCACCCATATTTTACAATTCCAATCTCTCTCTTTTGATTTTAATGAGCCAAGAAATGTGCAGGAAGAACGTCGTCGCAAAATAGAAAAAATAAAAATCCGTTTGGAGGATGCTGGTGGCGCAGGGGAGACTGATGTTCTAAAGGAATATACAGAAGTAAGCGAGAGAGATGCTTTTTTAGAAAAAGAGCTGGCCGATTTAGAAAAATCAGCAGAATCTCTAACAGAACTTATTACGGATTTAGATTTACGTCTTTCTACAGAATTTAAAAATGGAGTTGATAAAATAAATATACAATTTAAAGAATATTTTGCTGTTATGTTTGGTGGTGGTGAGGCAAAACTTAATGTTGTAAAACCAGAGAAGAAAAACAATATTGATGAATCAGTGTTATTTAATGACGAAAGCGAATTGGATTTTGCCGGAGGTACTGACGGTAAGGCCGAAGGCTACGACGGTATAGACATAGAAGTGAATCTTCCAAAGAAAAAAATAAAAGGCTTAATGATGCTCTCGGGAGGAGAAAGAGCTTTGACTTCTATCGCCCTGCTTTTTGCAATCTCCCAAGTTAACCCTCCGCCATTTATCGTTTTGGACGAAACGGATGCAGCATTGGATGAGGCAAATTCAAAAAAATATAGCGATATGATAGAAAATCTTTCGAAATATTCTCAACTTATTTTAATTACTCATAACAGAGAGACAATGTCTCGTGCCGGGATTCTTTACGGTGTCACTATGGGAATGGGAGGCAGTTCAAAACTTTTGTCGGTGGCATTTGAGGAAGCAGTCACAATAGCCAAATAAACAGAATCCCCATCGCGCGCTCAAATGCTCGCGATGGGGCTGGTCATCTCACGTCTTCGATTGTGAGGTAAGAACCGAGTTCCGTCAGTTTTCCCCCGGGGTGTGGGGTTGTCAGTGCCTTGAACCTGATGCGTTTAGCATATTCCAGGTTAGGGACTGATTCCCACCTTCCGGTGAAGTGGACGCCGTGCCAAATGTCCACACACCAACTTCGTTTCTGTGAGTACCCGGTCTTGGATACCCACAGGCGAAAGAACCCAATGTGTTGTTCACCCCGGTCAATAGACAAATCACCACACTCAGAGATTTCCATGGCGGTTTCTCTGATTCTGGCGACTGCTGTCGACCGTGAGATGAGGGGCAGAACGACCTGCCACTTTTCTTGCAGAATCTCGGTTGAGAGCAATGGCATCACACGAAACGGCCATTGCAATATCCTAGCAACAGGCATGTGACACCTCCTTATATACTATACAACATTATTTAGACTTAATCCAGTAGTTTGTAATCTAGGACTCTTTTTTCCATATCTGCGGAAATTACTTTAAATCGGACAGAGTTACCTAAAGTAAATTTGCGTCCAGTTTTTTCTCCTTTCAGGGTGTAGTTTTTTTCATCCAAAACATAATAATCATCATCAATATCACGAATTTTTACCATTCCCTCACACTTTGTTTCTTTCTCTTCTATGTATATGCCCCATTCTGTTACACCGGTTATTATGCCGTCAAATTCTTCGCCGATATGTCCCGTCATATATTCAACCTGTTTATATTTTATACTTGCTCTTTCTGCATCGGATGCTTTTTTCTCCAGTTCAGACGAAGCCAGACAAATACTTTCAAATTTTTGATACTCGTTTTGTTCTATTTTTCCACCTTTTAATTCTCGCTCAAGAAAACGGTGTACTAACAAATCAGGATATCTACGAATTGGGGAAGTAAAATGGGTGTAATAGGTAAAAGCCAAACCAAAATGTCCAATATTTTTTGTGGAGTAAACTGCTTTTGCCATACTGCGGATTGTAGCTGTTTTTATGAGTTCTTCATTTGGTGTGCCCTCCACTTCCTTAAGAAGAGCATTTATATCTTTTGATGTGACAACTCCATTTTTGTTTTTTAATTCAAAACCCAGGGCTTTTAAAAATATAGCCAAATTTTCTATTCTTTCTGGGTCTGGGTTTGCGTGGATTCTGTACACAGACTGAGAACCTTTTTTGCGTATATCTTTGTTTTGTGAAAGAAAAACAAATTTTGCCACAGCTCGGTTTGCCAGTAACATAAATTCCTCCACTAACTTATGTGTAGCCAAACGACTTTTTTTATATACTCGGATTGGCTTTCCGTTTTTATCCAACTCAAATTTTACTTCTTCGGTTTCAAAATCAATTGCACCTCCGTAAAATTTTTTCTTTTCTAATTTTTGAGCAATTTCTTTTAATTTACGAAGTTCTGTCTGATGCGGGCCATTTTTTTTGCCATCTATTATTTCTTGTGCTTCTTCATAGGAAAATCGTTTATCACTTTGTATTACTGTACGACCAAACCATTCCTTCAAAACATTTCCTTCTGCTGTTATTGTAAATACAGCAGAAAATGTAAATTTATCTTCATTTGGATTTAAAGAACAAAGGTCATTGGACAAAATCTCCGGAAGCATTGGTATTGTGCGGTCTACAAGATAAACAGACAGTCCGCGCTTTTCAGATTCATGGTCAAGTTTTGTGTTTGGTGTGACAAAATAAGAAACATCGGCAATATGTATTCCAACTTCGTATTTATTATTTCCTAAATCGACAAATGAAATTGCATCATCAAAATCTTTTGCATCACTCGGATCAATAGTCATAGTTGTAACATTTCTCATGTCACGACGATTTTTTATTTCGGCTTCAAAATTATTTTTATATTCATTTTTTATTTTCTCTGCTTCATTTTGTACTTCAATAGGGAATTCGATACGAAAGCCTTTTTCCAAAACAATTGATTCCATTTCTGTATTATTTTCACCTTTTTTACCTATGACTTTAATAAGCTTGCCTTGGAGACTTTTTGATTCCCAATCAACAATTTTTACTAAAACTTTATTTCCTTCAGTTACCTTTGTTTCTTTTGGTAGGAAAATATCAACATATAATCTTTTATCATCTGGAATTATAAATGTGCTGCCTTTATGTTTTTCTACAACACCAACAAACTCTGTTTTCGCTCTTTTTATTATTTTATTAACTTTGCCCTGTTCTCTGTTTCTGATTTTTTTTCCAGTTTTTGAGATTTCTACGATATCACCATTAAAAGCTCGATTAATATATTGTGGTTGTATTTCTATACTATCTTTATTGGGAGTACCTGCCTGCACGGGTAGGTCAAAAAAACCAACACCTTTTGTGTTGATACTAATGGGTCCAATCAAGGCCTTTCTCTTCTCAACGTCTTTCATGGTGGTATTGTAGCATATTTGTCTTGATGGTAGAAAGTGTTATAATTGCGCCAGATTAGTAATCCCGATGAGAGGAGGTGAGAAAAAATGAAGAAACACAGGATGGAACTGCTCGAAGTGGCGCAGGCTCTTCTAAAACTGGATATCAACAGTCCCCCTGAAGAAATCCAGAACCTAATCGAAGATGGTCATTTCCATCTAAAGTGGTTAAGGAGCGATCCCTGCAATGTAATCCAGACACACGCCCTTGACCAAAGGATAAGAAGAGCCGAGTTTCTACTTGAGCAGAAAGAAGCAGTGAGTCAGAGGAGATAAGGGGGGACACATGTCACTCCGTCGTCGGGAAAAGTGTTCGTGCAGTCCTGTGGGACATAAGTCGCGAACACTTTTTGTTGTTAAAAAATGTGTTGACTCAAGGGTAATGTTTTGTTACTATGTGGAACATGTTAAAAATAAGATTACAAAGAGTAGGAAGAAAACACGAGCCAACATTTCGGTTGGTTTTAACTGATTCAAAAAATTCTACTAAAAGCGGTAGATATCTAGAGAATCTTGGTAATTATGATTCTAGACATGGAGAGACCTCTAATTTTAAAACAGACAGAATTACACATTGGATGTCAAAAGGGGCTCAAGTTTCCGCTACAGTTCACAATATGCTTGTAAGTAAAAAAATAATTGAGGGTAAAAAAATTAATGTTCTACCACTCAAAAAACCTGTTATTAAAGAAGCAAAAAAAGAAACACCTGTTAAAACAGAAATTCCAGAAGATATTAAAGAAGAAATAGTAGAAGAAGTCCCTGCAGAAGAATTAACTCCTACCACAGAAAAATCAGTGGAGGAAATTGCCCAATAGATTTATTTGACTATATTTGGTTTTGGCTGGTATAATAGTACTGTATTCTTTTACAATTAATCGATAGAATTCATCATGGAAAACGACGTAAAATTTTTAGATTTTGTGGTTAAATCATTGGTTGAGCATCCTGAGGACGTGAAGATAACAAGAACGGTGGATGAGATGGGAGTGCTTATGAATTTAGATGTTCATAAAGATGATATGGGTAAAATAATTGGTCGTGAAGGAAACACAGCAAAAGCCATTAGAACATTACTCCGTGTTGTTGGAATGAAAAATAACTCTCGAGTAAATTTGAAAATCAATGAGCCTGCTGGAAGTATGCCAGAGGTTAAAGCGGGAGCGACAAAGTCCCTAGACGATGCAATGGCTGATTTGAAGATATAAATTCTAAATCTAGTAAAAAATAAAAAACTGTGGTATAGTATTGCCACAGTTTTTTATTTATAACATGAATTTTCATATAATAAGTTTATTTCCAACCGCCTTTGACTCATATTTAAATGAGTCTATTATTGCTCGAGCCATAAAAGATAAAAAAATTAAAGTTAATTTTTATAATCCTCGTGATTTTTCTGATGATAAATGGAAAAGAGTGGACCAAAAGCCTTACAGTGGCGGTCCTGGAATGGTCATTCAAGCCTTGCCAACCGTCAAAGCAATTGAAAAAGCTCTGACAAAAATAAAGAAAAACAAGAAAGCAAAAGCAAAAATCATTTTCTTTTCTCCAGGTGGAAAACAATTTACAACGGATTACGCAAAAAAAACAACAAAAAAATACTCCGATATTATTTTTATCTGCGGAAGATATGAAGGTATAGACGCTAGAATAAAAAAGATATTCAAAATGGAAGATATTTCAGTCGGCCCTTTTGTTTTGACTGGAGGTGAATTGCCGGCAATGATTGTTTTGGATTGTATTTCCAGACAAATAGAAGGAGTGCTTGGTAATTTTGATTCTCTTGAGGAATCTCGTGTTTCAAGTCATGATGTTTATACTAGACCGGAAGTTTTTAAATATAAAGGCAAAAATTATCGCGTGCCTAAGGTTCTTCTCTCTGGTAATCATAAAAAAATAGAAGATTGGAAAACAAAAAAAAGATAAAAATTTGCACATTGCGAATTTTTTGTTACACTATATCTCTATGAATATTATTGACGTAAAGAATGTCTCAAAAAATTTTGGGGAAGTGAAAGCAGTAGACAACATTTCTTTTTCTGTAGAAACAGCTTTCCTTGGTCCTAATGGTGCCGGCAAAACAACAACTATCAAAATGCTTACCACACTTCTTCCGCCGTCTAAGGGTTCAATTATTCTAAACAATCACAATGTTATCCTAGAACCTGATGCAACTCGTCATTCTTTCGGTATTGTTTTTCAAGACCCATCCATTGATACAGAACTTACAGCCTATGAAAATATGGAATTTCACGCTGTACTTTATAGTATGAAGTCTACACTTTATAAACCCCGAATACAGGAACTTTTGGAACTTGTTGACCTTTGGGATCGTAAAGATAGTTTGACCAAAGAGTTCTCTGGTGGGATGAAACGTCGTCTTGAAATTGCTCGTGGGCTTTTGCATCATCCAAAAGTTTTGTTTCTTGATGAACCGACACTGGGACTTGACCCTCAAACTCGCAATCATATTTGGAGTTATATACAAAATCTCAATAAAAAAGAAAATCTGACTGTATTTTTCACTACACATTATATGGAAGAGGCCGATAAAGTAGCAGATACGGTTTGCATTATTGATCACGGGAAAATAATTGCAAATGGAACACCAAATGAATTGAAACAAAAAACAAACTCAAAGACTCTTGAGGATGCCTTTCTTGCTTTAACCGGCAAGAATATTCGCGAAGATTCTGGCGATAATCAAATGAAAATTACAAATAGAATGTGGAGAAGATAATAATAAATTTATGTCAACAATTTACATACTTTGGCTTAGACAATTAAAAAGATATGTTCGCTCAAAACAAAGAATGTTTGCATCTCTTGCACAACCACTTCTTTTTCTAGTGGCTTTTGGTTTTGGTTTTAGTTCAATATTTGCAAAAGCAGGCGGGGGAAATTACATTGAGTTTCTCGCGCCCGGAATTATTGCTATGAGTGTTATGTTCACTGCGGTTTTTTCTGGTATTGAAATCATTTGGGACAAACAATACGGATTTCTCAAAGAAACCTTAGTCGCTCCTGTTTCTAGATTCAATATTATGCTTGGGCGAACGCTTGGTGGTGCTACGGTAGCCTTTATACAAGGTATCATTGTGCTTATAATCACGCTTTTCATTGGGTTTAAACCAGTTGTTTCGGGAATTTTTTTAGCGATTGTTTTTATGTTTCTTTTGGCACTTTTCTTTACGGCATTTGGTACGGCCATTGCATCCAAGCTCGATGATATGCAAGGTTTTCCACTGATTATTAATTTTATTGTAATGCCACTATTTTTTCTCTCTGGCGCTCTATTTCCTATTGCAGGATTACCAGCAGTATTTGCCGATATTGTAAAACTTAATCCGTTATCATATGCAGTTGATGGTGTTCGTGGGGCTCTAACGGGAATGCATACATTTTCATTTTTTACAGATGGTATTGTGCTCACTCTAATTACACTTGTTTGTTTGTGGATTGGTGCAGAATTATTCAAACGAATACAGGCTTAATTTTTGCGATAATAAAAACAGTAAACCCCGACCTTATATTGCAAAGTCGGGGCTTATGCTGTGCGAGACAGCTCGGCACAGGTTCTTTGGTCGCCGTAATCAAGGAGACGAACAACTCCATGATGACGACCAAATTGACGTGGGGAAATTGTATCTGGGATACTGCAGGTTTTGAAAGGGGTGGCCGTTCCAAGTTCTTGTATTGAGATTGGTTCAGCCCTTTCTTGGATGATAACGAACCCAGTAAACCACACTGACATAATTGGCACGACCCTTGAGTCATGTTTGTTCTGCCAGTAATGGCATTCTACTCGGTTAGCGATAAGGCCTGCGAAAATATCGCTTACCATCGCTTTACCAAGAGTTTCTCCATATTTTGTAAAAAACCGCTTTCGCAGTTCTCGACACAACAGGAGAAATGGAATTCGGAGTATAAAACGGAGAACCCTTATTTTCCCGATTTTATACGCCCTATTGCCGAACACCACCACAAAACGGGTGTTCCCAAACCTTAGTCTCATGAAAACCTCCTTTTTTACAATACCACATAAAAAATATTTGTCATCTAGAGTTATTGGCTGATACAATAGCCTAATGATGACTCAATCTGAAGCCTTGGATATTTTAAAAACGGGAAAGAATGTTTTTTTGACCGGCCCTGCTGGGAGCGGAAAAACTCATGTACTTAATTCTTATATCGAATATTTAAAATCGCATGCTGTGGATGTGGCTATCACTGCTTCTACTGGTATTGCCGCAACGCATCTTGGAGGGATGACTATACATTCTTGGTCTGGGATTGGTGTTCGTGACACACTTACGGATTATGATATTGATGATCTTATGCAGAGACAATATCTTTACAAAAGATTTGATAGAACAAAAGTCTTGATTATTGATGAGGTGTCTATGCTTCATCATTTCAGGTTAGATTTGGTAGAGTGGATATGTCGACAAATGAAACACAATGAAAGACCTTTTGGAGGCATGCAAATTGTTTTGTCTGGAGATTTTTTTCAGCTTCCTCCTGTTACGCGAGGTGATTTGGTTGAGTCAGAATTTGCATATAAGGCAGAATGTTGGAAAGATGCAAAACTGACAACTTGTTACATATCGGAACAACATCGTCAAAAAGACAATGTTTATCTTTCTATACTAAATCAAATCCGCCAAAACAAAGTTACAACAAAAACAATAGAACTTTTAAAAACTCGTTTTAATAAAGACCCGGAGTCCGGCAAGGAATCAACCCGACTCTATACACATAATATTGATGTTGATGTGGTAAATAAGCGTTATTTAGATTTAATAAATGCCGAGAAGAAGGATTATCACATGACTTCAAAAGGTTCGCGTGGTTTGGCCGAGACTTTAAAAAAGAATTGTTTATCTCCGGAAAAACTAGAGTTAAAAAAGGGCGCTAGAGTAATGTTTACAAAAAATCATACAGAAGGTGGGTATGTAAATGGTACTCTTGGTGTTGTCATAGATTTCAATTCTTTCGGTGACCCGGTTGTTGAAACCAATAATGGTATGAAATTTTCTGTAACACCTCAATCATGGAAAATAGAAGAGGAAGGAAAAGTAAAAGCTGAAATTTCTCAACATCCACTGCGCTTAGCCTGGGCTATTACTGTGCACAAAAGTCAGGGGATGTCCTTAGATGCTATGGAAGTGGATTTGTCCAAGTCATTTGTTCGTGGAATGGGATATGTAGCTTTATCACGAGTTCGTTCTTTGGATGGAATGAAATTGCTTGGGTTTAATGATATGTCACTTGAAATTGACCCGGAAGTTTTGGAAAAAGATTTAGAGTTTCAAAAAATGTCAGAAACAGCAAAATCTAGATTACACGAAATGTCTCGCGAGGAGATTTTGGAGAAACAAAAAGAATGGATGCACAAAATTGAGCCAGAGGAAAAAATAAAAATAAGGAGAAAAGAAAAAGAGGAAAATAAGGAAATGAAAAAATCTACCCAAGAAATTACAGCTGGGATGCTTGCCGAGGAAGTACCACTTGCCGATATTGCAGAGGTAAGGGGAGTGAAACAAGAGACTATTGTTTCTCACATTGAGGATTTATTAGCGAAAGATAGAAAAAAATGTCCAGACATTACTTATTTGAAACGTGAATTAAAACGTAGTGAATTAGATGATATTTTATCCGCGTTCAAAAAATGTAAAACAACAACTCTCTCACCAGTATATTATTTTTTAACCAAACAAAAAAAGAAGACAAGTTATCTCAAAATCCGCCTGGCAAGACTATTTTTGTAAAACTAAAATGAATAAGAAATACTACACATTATTGGTTTTATCACTGATTGTCTTTTTTGCATTTAATTTTTTTATTTACACAACCTCTTTTGAGGTTTCAACAGAGGGAATAAAATATCCAGTCCAACAACTGGTAGAACAGAAAAATCCATCGGTTTTAAATTTTGGTGATGTTATCTTTGATAGAGGAGTACGAAATATAATAGAAAATCGCGGGCGAGATCCATTTGAATATATAAAAAAAGATTTAAATATTATAAATAAGTTTAACGTTATTATTGTGAATTTAGAAGGTCCTATTGTAGAAATGGATAGGAGTAAATGTCAATCAAAAGACTACAATTTTCAATTTGCTTCTACTACTCCAGAGTTTTTAAAAAGTGTAGGTGTAAATATGGTCAATATCGCAAATAATCATAGTTATGATTGTTTGCAAGCTGGGTTAGATAGCACAAAGGAATATTTAGAAAAAGCGGGAATTGATTACATAGGAGACAAAGAACTTGAAAAAAGCTATGTCATAAAAACAATTGGTGGTAAAAAAATAGCTTTTGTTGGTATAGATGAAACAGTTGCACTAATTCCTGTTTCAAATTTTTATTCTCTTATAAAAAGACTAGATACAGAAAATGATTTTGTTGTGGTTAATATTCACTGGGGAGCAGAATATGAATTAGATAAAACTGAAGCACAAATAGTAATAGCACACAGTCTTATAGACAACGGTGCAGATGTTATATTTGGTCATCACCCACATGTTATAGAGTCGATGGAGATATACAAAAACAAGGCGATATTTTATTCTCTTGGTAATTTTGTTTTTGACCAAAATTTTGGAGATACAACGATTGGGCTTGGAGTAGGGGTTAAATTTAAAGACGAAAAAAGTGTTTTTACAATCTTTCCATTCAATATAAAACTTTTTGCTCCGGAATTTATGAAAGATGAAGAGAAAGATTTGTTTTGTGAAAATTATTTAAAACTCATTAGTCACACAGGATGTGTTTTTGAGATATGAATTTGTGGTTTCTAACTTATCCACACCCTCATACTTGACGAGTGAACCTTGGTTCACTTATAATGTAAACATATAAATACTAAGAGAAAAAATATGTCTAAACAAAATTTAGAAAAAGTTTTAAGAAGAGAATTAGAAGTTTTGAATGATCAAATAGACGAGAAAATAATAAGAGGTTTATCCTATGCTAGGGAAGCAAAGCGACACAAGTTTATTCTCTCTAGTTTGGCAAATATTCATAGAGAATCACGATCTGATTCTGGGTGGTTGGTTAAATCTTTCAGTAGTACTTTTTCTATAATATAAATATATGGGTGAAGAAAAATATATCTTACAAAAAAACAAAATAATTTCTTTTTATCAAAAAAACAGACGAATGCCTGGCTACAAAGAAATTATGGCACTTGTTGGTTTCAGATCTAAGAATGCTGTATACAAACTGATAAATAAACTTGTAGATGATGAAGTGGTTGATAAAGATTCACAAGGCAGACTTACACCAATGAAAATTTTTGGAGAGATCCCTCTTTTAGGTCTCGTCGAGGCAGGCATTCCAACCATTGTAGACCCGAATCTTTTAGATTCATTAAATTTGGACGAATATCTTGTAAGTAATAAGGAATCAACCTATTTATTAGAAGTCAAAGGTGATTCCATGATAGATGAGGGTATAAAAGAGGGGGATTTGGTTTTGGTAGAGAGAAAGGGTGACCCAAAGGATGGAGATATTGTTATTGCTGAAGTTGACGGTGGTTGGACGATGAAGTATTTCAAAAAGAAAGGTAATTTGATATACCTTAAACCAGCCAACAAAAACTACTCACCAATATATCCGCAATATGATTTGAAAGTGGTAGCGATTGTTAAAGGAGTAATACGTAAATACTAAAAGTATGGAAGAAACAAAATACAAAATAATCGTTGTGCGAGGAGCGTTTGTTGATCCTACATTGCTAAACAAATTTAATCCAACGATAATTGAGGATTATGAAGAAGGAGATGAATGGCAAGGTCTTGATGAGATTACTGTTACTCTTAAAGATATAAAAGAATTACAAAAGATTATGATTAAACATTATAGTGGTCAAAATAATCCATGGTATATGGATGGACACAAAGAAGAAAATAAGAATGAGCTTATTGTTGTTTTTGGTGCTGATGATGGTGAAAATGGTAAAATATTTCAGTTTAAAAGAACTGATATAGATGAGATCGAGAAAGTAAAAAAATATGGAATTTCAAAAGGAATTCCAGAAGAGCAAATGGATTTTGGTCAATTAAATGTTTAATGTATGAAAATAATAGTAAAAGCTAAACCAAATTCGAAAATTGAGATGATGGAGAGGATAGGGCAACCATCCCTTGATTTGGAAGGTGTCAGGCCAAGTATTGTCGAATACAAAGTTTCAATTAAAGAACCACCTATTGGTGGAAGAGCAAATGAAGCTATTGTGAAGGTTTTGGCAAAATATTTTGATGTTGCACCATCTCTTGTGCGGTTAGTTTCTGGAGCATCTAGTAAAAGAAAGGTTTTTGAAATACTTAATCAGTAAATTTTATTTTTGAGTATGTCAAATGGGGTGTGAATAGTATGTGGATAACTACATTGACTTTACTTGACAAATAATATGCTCTTGACGTATACTCTATTTTGACTTCATACGATTGAGTCTCTGGTGAAAAGCGAAGAAGTGTAGGGAATTACAAGGTGAGAAGTCGTGTTACGACTTCGCAAGACCTTGAGCATCTGTACTCAGATGCGAAAGGTGTACAGAACCTGTAAGGTTAATAAGTTCTCAAACCATTTTGCATTTCAATCGTTAACAAATAAATAGCAAAGACAACAACCTCTTTGGGGAAGGGGGCTTGTTTTTGTTGGTTTTCGTTTTATTAATAAACAAAAGAGGGTTTTAAAAAATAATATTTTTTATGAATATAACAACTGCTCGTCCACAGAAGTTTTTCAGTCGTTTTAGAAAACCACTTGCACCAACACCAAATTTCGTCGAGCCACAATTGAATTCTTTCAAGTGGCTTGTGGAAAAAGGACTGAAAGAAGTTTTTGAAGAATTTTCTTCCATAAAAGATTTTTCAGAAAAAAAGTTTACTTTGGATTTTACTGGTTTTGAATTAGCCCAAGCAAAACACGATGAGTATTATGCAAAAGATAACAAACTTTCCTATGAGGCGCCTTTGAAAGTCAAGGTAAAACTAAAGAATCATATTCTTGGTACGGAAAAAGAGCAGGAGATTTTTATGGCTGATTTTCCCCTAATGACTTCTCACGGCACATTTATCATTTCTGGTATTGAAAGAGTTATTGTCCCTCAACTTGCCCGTTCATATGGTGTGTTTTTTACGGCCTCTGAAGTCAAAGGCCGCAAACTTTTTGGGGCTAAGATTATACCTTCTCGAGGGGCTTGGATAGAAGTAGAATCTGATGCAGAGGGGATGATCTATGTTCGTATTGATCGAAAAAGAAAATTTGCTAGTACTACTCTTCTTCGTGTTCTAGGAGCAAAAGATGATGCAGGAATCAGGAAGCTTTTTGCGGGGGATAAATTTGCAACTCAATCCATGGAAAGAACTTTATTGAAAGACAAAGATAAAACAGTAGACGAAGCATTTATTGAAATACATAAAAGATTGCGTGATGGAGATTTAGCTACAGCAGACAATGCACGTGAATTTATTAATTCTATTTTTGAAGAGGAAAGATATGACCTTTCTCCCGTTGGAAGATATAGATTCAACAAACGATTTAATAAAAAGATGGATGATAAGGAATTAAAGAGAAAAACCATATCTCTTGATGATCTTGTTATAATAATTTCTCATATAGCATTCCTTAATAACACTCCAAACGCGATGGAAGATGATATAGACCATCTAGGAAGTCGTCGTGTACGATTTGTCGGAGAGCTTTTTCAACAAAAAATCCGTACCGGCATGGCCCAGATTAAAAGAAATATTCAGAACAGAATGTCTACTATTGATACGGATGTTACTCTTCCTATTCAGTTTATATCCCCAAAACCACTTCAAGCTCGTATTAAAGAATTTTTCACAACAAACCAATTATCACAATTTATGACGCAGGAAAACCCTCTTGCCGAAATAGAAAATCTTCGTACTCTTTCTGCCCTAGGACCTGGTGGTCTTAATCGTACCAGAGCAGGGTTTGAAGTTCGTGATGTGCACACTTCTCACTACGGGAGACTTTGTCCAATACATACTCCAGAAGGACCAAATATTGGTTTGGTATTACGTCTTGCTATTTATGCCAGAATTAATAGTTTTGGAATGATAGAAACTCCCTATGCGAAGGTTAAAAACGGCAAAGTAACAAATGAGATTGTATATATGAACGCATCCGAGGAAGAAAGTTTTGCTATAGCTCATGCTGCCACTCCAGTAGATAAAGATGGTAAAATCACTGTTTCAGATGTAGAAGTTCGTATAGAAGGGAATCCAAGTACCGTATCAAAAGACAAAGTAAATTTTATTGATGTCGCTACAAACCAAGCCTTCTCAATTGCCACATCAATGATTCCTTTCCTGAACCATAACGAAGCAAACAGAGCTCTTATGGCATCTAATATGCAAAGACAAGCTACTCCGTGTATTATTCCGGAAGTTCCGCTTGTTGCCACTGGTATGGAAGCTGATGCTCTTAAAGATACAGGGAGATTAGTTATCGCTACCGAGAATGGTGTAGTTACACATTCTGATGGTATGAAAATTGTTGTAAAAAATGATCAAGAAAAATATAAAGAATATACTCTTATAAGATTTTCACGAACAAATGGTTTTACGGCATTTCATCAAAGACCAAGGGTTAATGTTGGTGATAAAGTAAGAAAAGGGGATACGATTGCCGATACATCTGCAAGTAAAGATGGGCAATCTGCAATAGGGCAAAATATGCTTGTAGCTTTTATGTCCTGGAGTGGTTCAAACTATGAAGACGCTATTATTCTTTCTGAAAGAGTTGTAAAAAACAGTAAATTTACATCTATCCACATAGAGGATTTTGTAGTTAATGTTAGGGAGACAAAACTTGGTCCAGAAGTGACTACATGTGATATTCCAAATGTTGGTGAAGCAAAATTAAAAAATCTAGCAGAGGATGGTATTGTTCAAGTCGGAGCAGAAGTTCGTCCTGGAGACATTCTTGTGGGTAAAATTACTCCCAAAGGAGAAACCCAACTTACTCCAGAGGAAAGACTTCTAAGATCACTTTTTGGTGAAAAAGCTCATGATGTAAAAGATACTTCAAAACGAATGGAAGGAGGTAAAAGAGGGCGTGTTATTAAAGTACAAATTTTTTCAAGAGAAAATGGTGATAAATTAGATTCAGGTATTATAAAAAGAATTTATATTGAAGTAGCCCAGCTTCGAAATGTTTCAGTGGGAGATAAACTAGCTGGACGACATGGAAATAAAGGTGTTATTTCAAAAATTCTTCCGGAAGAAGATATGCCGTATATGGTAGATGGTACACCTATTGATGTTGTTCTCACTCCACTTGGCGTGCCAAGTCGTATGAACTTGGGTCAGATTTTGGAACTTCATTTGGGACTTGCTGCACATACACTAGATTATCAAGCTATTGTTCCTCCATTTGCAGGAGCTACAGGCGAAGAAATAAAAGAAGAATTAAAAAAAGCTGGATTTTCAGAAACAGGGAAAATGAAATTATTTGATGGGCGAACCGGTCAAGCTTTTGAACAGGATATTGCCGTAGGTTATATGTATATTATGAAGCTTCATCATATGGTGGAGGATAAAATTCATATGAGGTCTATTGGTCCTTACTCACTTATTACACAACAACCACTTGGTGGGAAGGCTCAAAATGGTGGTCAGCGATTTGGAGAAATGGAAGTTTGGGCACTTTTGGGTCACGGAGCAGCGCATACACTTCAGGAAATTCTGACCATTAAATCGGACGATATTGTTGGTAGATCAGCGGCTTTTGATGCAATAGTCAAAGGCTTGCCTATTACCCAACTAAATACACCAGCATCATTTAATGTGTTGTTAAATAATTTACGTGGTTTAGCTTTAGATGTTCAGATTAAAAGGGGGTCGAAAGAAATATTAGATGGTCATAAAGAAATCGTTTAATCAGATTAACTAATTCAAAAAAACTATGAAAACAAGAACAACAGACTCAAACGATTTTGAAACAATAGCATTAAAAATTGCATCTCCTGAAAGAATAAGGGAATGGTCTTTTGGAGAAGTAACAAAACCAGAGACAATAAATTATCGTACACAGCGTAGCGAAAAGAACGGACTTTTTGACGAGAAAATTTTTGGTCCAGATAAAGATTACGAATGTTATTGTGGAAAATATCGTGGTATTCGTACAAAGGAATTATCTGTGAAAAATGTGGGGTAGAAATAACGAGGTCTATTGTCAGACGAGAAAGGATGGGGCATGTTGAACTCGCTACCGTTGTATCACATATATGGTTTTTGAAATCTATGCCTTCTCGTATCAGTATGGTTCTAGGCATTCCTACTGCTGATATAGAAAAAGTTATCTATTTTGCCGGATATATTATTACAAAAGTTTCTGAAGAAGATAGAACTCGCACTTTAAAAGATCTTGATTCTGAATATAAGGCAAAAATTAAATCATTACAGGACGAAAAAACAAAAGAAGCCGTTAAAGAAATGCTTCTTAATGCGAAAAGAGAAATTGAATCTATACAAGAAGGAAGAGTTTTAGATGAGGTGGAATATTATAATTTTGGGATGAAATATGGAACTATGTTTGAAGCAAGCATAGGGGCAGAAGCAATTTATAATATTTTCAAAAAACTTGATTTACACAAACTTTTGGCTCAACTAAAAAAAGAATTAGAAAAAGCAAATAGTTTAGATGTCATAAGAATAAATAAAAGAATAAGTGTCGTTGGGGCGATGATTAATTCCAATATAAGACCTGAATGGATGTTTTTGATAAATATTCCTATTATGCCTCCAGCTCTGCGTCCTATGGTTCCTTTGGATGGTGGGCGCTATGCGACTTCAGATGTAAATGATTTATATAGACGAGTTATAAACAGAAATAATCGACTGAAGAAATTAAAAGAGATTCACGCTCCTGATGTTATTTTGCGAAATGAAAAAAGAATTCTTCAGGAAGCCGTCGATGCTCTTATAGACAACACCATAAGACATGGTTCGGCATCAGGTGCAATAAATCAATCACAAAGACGGCCTTTAAAATCTATTGCTGACAATCTTAAGGGTAAAAGAGGTATTTTCCGACAAAATCTTTTAGGTAAAAGAGTGGATTATTCCGGGAGGTCTGTTATAGTTGTCGGTCCTGATTTACACCTTAATCAATGCGGTTTGCCAAAGCATATGGCCCTAGAGCTTTTTAAACCTTTTATAATCTCACAAATTTTACAAAAAGAACTTGCATACAATATAAGAGGAGCTTCTAAACTTATTGAAGATGGAATTCCTGAAGTCTGGGCTATTCTTGAAGATGTTATTTCTGATAGATATGTTCTCCTAAACCGTGCGCCGACATTACACAGATTAGGTATTCAAGCGTTTAAGCCGATTCTTATAGAAGGAAATGCTATCCAACTTCATCCGCTTGTTTGTTCTGCATTTAACGCGGACTTTGATGGTGACCAGATGGCGGTTCATGTGCCTCTATCAGATGAAGCTCAGTTAGAAGCTAAAGAAATAATGGCATCAGATAAAAATATTCTGAAACCGGGTTCTGGAGATTCAACCGTATCAGCAAAAATGCTTGATATCGTTTTGGGTTGTTATTGGATGACAAAAGAAATTCCTGGTGAAAAAGGTGAAGGAAAATTTTTCTCGTCTCCAAATGCTGCTATTACTGCCTATGATTTAGACGCACTGTCATTTCGTGCCAAAATAAAAGTTTTACCCACTACTTCAGAAAAATACAAACAATTTGATGGAAAACTTTTTGAAACTACTGTCGGACGACTTCTTTTCAATTCTGTTTTTCCAAAAGATTATTCATACATAAATTATGAAATTAATAAAAAGAAACCACTTCAATTACTGGTGGACGATTTGATTGAAAAATACAGTATTGAAAATGTGCCAAAAATTATAGATAAAATTAAAGACTTCGGATTTAAATATGCTACTCATGCCGGTATAACTTGGGGAATTGATGACATAATTATTCCAGAAGGTAAAAAGGAAATTGTGGAAAATTCAAAGAAAAAAGCTGATGCCATAATAGAACATTTTAATTCAGGTCTTATTTCCAAAGATGAACGACACAGACAGACAATAGAAATTTGGCATGGTGCTAAGGCAGAAATTGAAAAACTAATGCCAGACACTCTTCCAAAAGATGGTTCTGTGGCAGATATGGTTTATTCAGGAGCCAGAGGTTCTATGGGGAACATTACTCAAATGGCTGGTATGAAAGGTCTTATTACAAATACGGCCGGAGAAACTATTGAATTTCCAATCATATCTTGTTCAAAAGAAGGGCTTACTCCACTAGAATATTTCATCACTACTCATGGAGCCAGAAAAGGTCTTACAGATACAGCTCTAAACACCGCTAAATCTGGATATCTAACTAGAAAAATGTTCGTTGTGGCACAGGACACTATTATCACAGAGGAAGATTGTGGGACAAAAGAAGGAGTAATTATTGATAAGCACGCTTTATCTGGAATAGAAATTCCTATTGTAAAACATATAAAAGGAAGATTTCTGGCTCAAGATGTGGTAACAAAAGATGGCAAGGTTTTATTTAAAAAAGACCAGCTTATAAATAAAAAAGATGCACAACAAATTGAATCAGCTGGTATTACTTCTGTTAGTGTGCGGTCCCCATTATCATGCAAAACACTCAATGGTATTTGTGTGAAATGTTATGGTGTTGATTTAGGAAGAAATAAAATTGTTGAACTTGGTGAGGCAGTTGGAACTGTTGCTGGGCAAGCAATTGGTGAGCCAGGAACACAACTTACCATGAGAACTTTTCACGCTGGAGGTACGGCGTCGGTTGCTGGAGACATTGTCTCTGGTCTTCCACGAGTTGAAGAGTTGTTTGAAAAAAGAAAACCTAAAAATCCAGCCGTTGTCTGTTCCGTATCAGGAACAATTTCTGATGTAAGAATTACTGATAAAGAGAAAGTAATTGTTATAACTCCAAATTTGGAAGATCGAACAAAAAGCAAAGATAAAATTGAATACTCCATTTCTTTAAATCGTACCATTCTAGTCAAAGTCGGAGATGAAGTGAAAAAGGGAGAAATGATTACTGATGGTTCCGCTGATATTGATGAATTGTTTAAATATGCAGGTAAAGATAAAACTATCGATTATATTATTCATGAAATCAATAAGCCTTACGAATTACAAGGTGAAAATGTGTCTAGAAAGCATATTGAAACCATTGTGCGACAAATGTTTTCTAGAAAAAAAGTAAAAAATCCTGGAGATACTATCTTTTTGGAAGGGGACTTAGTTGAATTAGCTTTTCTTGCAGAAGAAAATGCTAGAGTGAAAGCTTTGGGACAAGAAGAAGCAAAGGCAGAAGGGGTGGTTATGGGAATCACAGACGTGTCACTTTCACGAAAGAGTTTTCTTGCTGCTGCTTCTTTCCAACACACAACACGAATGCTTATATCAAGTGCTATAAAAGGAACTGCGGATAAACTTTCCGGTCTTATGGAAAATGTTATTCTTGGAAGACTTATTCCAGCTGGCACAGGTTTCAAGGGGAGTAAAAAGGCAGCTATGATTGCAGAAATGAGAGCAAATAGGCCTGAAATAATCGACGAACGAAACAGATATCAATAAAAAGTTCTTTCATAATCGCAAAATCTCTTTCTCGTCAAAATCTTTTCTTTGTCTAAACGAGATTTTGTTTGGTGGTATTTAGAAGTTAACTTTATAACTTATTTATGTCCTCATCTGTTGATCAAATCAAATCAAAAATAGATATTGTCACGCTGATTTCTTCGTACATAAAATTGGAAAAAGCGGGGACAAATTTTAAAGGTAAATGTCCATTTCATAACGAAAAAACTCCATCATTTTTTGTCTCTCCTGATAGGGGTACTTATTACTGTTTTGGTTGTCAGGCCAAGGGAGATATTTTTACTTTTGTTCAGGAATTTGAGGGGCTTGATTTCATAGGAAGTTTAAAAGTTTTAGCCGATCGAGCAGGGGTTGTGCTAGAACACTATAACGCTGGAGAAAAAACAGAAAAACAACATCTTCATTCTGTGTTGGAACAGGCAGTTTTCTTTTATGAAAAAAAACTGTCAGAGAATAAAGAAGCACAGGACTATCTTTATGGTAGAGGTGTGACAGACAGAACAATAAAAGATTTTCGTATTGGTTTTGCTTCGGCGGAGTGGCGAGATTTATTTGAGTATTTATTGGAACGAGGTGTCACTGAAAAAGATATGCTTTTAGTTGGTTTGATTAAACAAAAAGAAGGAACTGATTCCTATTACGATACATTTCGTGGGCGTATTATGTTTCCCATAAACGATTCATCTGGACGAGTTGTTGGTTTTTCTGGAAGAGCACTAAATCCTGATGAAAAAATACCGAAATATTTGAATAGTCCGGAAACAATTTTGTTTAATAAGTCAGAAATTTTATTTGGATTAGATAAAGCAAAAAAGGATATTAGATTAAAAGATTATTCTATTCTTGTTGAAGGACAAATGGATTTAATAATGCTTCATCAGGTGGGGATTACAAATGCTGTTGCATCATCTGGTACAGCTTTAACTGAAAATCATCTTATAAAACTTTGCAGACTTTCAAATCGTATTATTATGTCTTATGATGGTGATAATGCTGGTTTTTCTGCTTCAAATCGTAGTAGCCAACTAGCCCTGTCTTTAGGGATGGAGTTGAAACTGGCGGTTATGCCAGAAGGCAAAGACCCTGCCGATCTAGCAAAAGAAGATGTAGAAAAATTGAAAGAATGTCTAAGAAATTCAAAACATATTATTGATTTTTATATAGATACTCTACTTTCTCGTAACCTAGAATCTCGTAAACTTGGTCAGGAAATACGAAAGCATGTATTACCTTTTGTGGCCTTACTTACAAGTACTATAGAAAAAGCACATTTTATAAAAAGTATTGCTCAAAAAACTTTTATAAAAGAAGAAGCACTTTGGGAAGATTTAAAGCAGGTTGGAGTAAATTCGCCAGATTTACCAAAAGTAGATATACAAACTTCTCCACCAAAAAAACGGATTGAAGCGATAGAAAGAAGGGTTTGGGGGATTATTTTGTGGCAGAAAGGAAATAAAGATAAAGTAGAGAATGTAGATATAGAAGAAAAGCAAATAAAATTTTTGGAGACAGATTGAAGGAATTAGAAAGTAGATTCCAACAAGAAAAAGATTTATTAATGTTTGAGATGGAAAGTTATTATAGTGATAAACCTGATTTAAGCCGAGATATTAATTATTTACTTTTAGGGCTTGAAGAAGAATATTTAAAACAAAAGTTTACAATAGCTATGGTAAATCTTCAAAAAGCAGAACAATCAAAAAACAATGAAGATATTTCAAAATATTTAAAGGAGTGTCAGGAGATTTCACAACAAATAAATACAATTAAAAACACCTATGAAAAATAAAAAAATAAAAAAACATGAAGGAACAAGGCGTAAGCTACGACAGTCTACCAAGAGATTGGTAAAAGCTAAACCAAAGGCAAAGAAAATAAAGAAGAAAAAATTTGTTGTGCCTAAAGTTCGTAAGAAAAAGAAAAATAAAAGTTCTTTAGCTATGCGAGCAGCAAAAACCGTATCACACAAAAACACTCCAAAATTAAAAAAGGCAGACAGACAAGGAGAGGGAATGATAAAACTATTAGCCAAAGGTAAAGACCGTGGTTATATTACCTATGATGAGATTTTGAAAGAGTTTCCAACTATTGAGGATGATATTATTTTTCTAGATGAACTTTATGAAAAATTATCAGGAAGCGGTGTTGATATTTTGGAAGGAGGAGGATTGCTTGAGACACCTCAAAATGAGGACCTTGTAAATAAAAAATATTCCTATGGACGAAGTGGTGAGACATCCTACGATTCTATTCAAATGTATCTCAAAGAAATTGGTCAATATCAACTTATTTCAGGTGGAATGGAAAAAGAGTTAGCAAAGCGTATAGAAAAAGGAGATGTTGAAGCAATAAATCTTTTAGCCAGAGCCAATCTACGTCTAGTTGTTTCTATTGCCAAAAAATATGCAAATCGTAGTCCAGACTTAACTCTTCTTGATCTTATACAGGAAGGGAATCTAGGGCTTTTTAAGGCGGTCAGTAAATTTGATTGGACAAAAGGTTATAAATTTTCCACCTATGCAACCTGGTGGATTCGTCAAGCTATCACTCGTGCTTTGGCTGACCAATCGCGTACAATTCGTGTTCCTGTGCATATGGTAGAGACAATTGCAAAATATAAACAAGTGGTAAGACGTCTTTCTCAAGACCTCGGACGAGACCCACTACCAGAAGAGATTGCTATTGAAATGAATCTTCCGGTTGATAAAGTTTATACAATTGAGAAAATTGACCAAAGTACCTTATCTCTTGAAAGTCCGATAGGAGAGGATGGTGATGATAGTAAAAGTAAACTTGGGGATTTTCTTGCAGATGAAAAAATTCTTTCTCCAGACCAAGAGTCTGCTAGACGAATTATATCCGACCAAGTTAAAGAAATTTTAAATGATTTACCGGAAAAAGAAAGAAAAATTTTGGAACTTCGTCACGGACTTGTTGATGGTGTGACACATACACTTGAAGAGGTGGGTAAAGAATTTGGTGTTACTCGTGAGCGTATTAGACAGATTGAAGCTAAGGCTCATGAAAAAATCCGCCAGCATGAAAAGATTAATCGCCTTCGTAATTATTACTAACAGCTCGGGAATATCTTAAAATCAAAAACCCTTAACTTTAAGGGATTTTTGATTTACGAATATGATTACATATGATACTCTAATAAAGGAAATTTCTAGACAACCTTTTCAATACTACTGGGGGCCAAATGATAAAAGCTTCTTATGTCGTTGACGGACAAAGGGTTTGCCCGTGTTGCGGAAGTACAAATATCATTATCGTGGTTAAGCAGTATCGCCACTGTCAAAACTGCGGGCAACTTCTGGAGTCTGTTGAGGTTGACAAAGAGAATGGAGGATGGAAACTGGCACCCCCTCCTGCCGTTTTGGAGTAGTCTCGTATTGGTGAAGGGCCCGTGTTTTTGGGGCCCTTAAACCATCACGAGGCTTTTTTCGTAGCTTTTGATTTCGTGATATTCTATATGTATGATTTCTAACAAAGAATTTGAAGAACGGTATAAAAAATTAAATAAAGAACAAAAAAAAGCCGTTGATACTATTGATGGCCCTGTTTTAGTAGTTGCTGGTCCTGGTACAGGGAAAACAGAGATTTTAACTTTGCGTATTGCAAACATTTTAAAAAAAACGGATACAGCTCCTGAAAATATTTTAGCTCTAACTTTTACTGATTCTGCTGGAACTAATATGAGAAAAAGGCTTTCTCAACTGATTGGTGCTTCTGCCTATAGGGTAGTTATAAACACCTTTCATTCTTTTTGTAATGATATTATAAAAAATTATCCAGAATACTTTCCAACTATTATTGGTTCGGCTCATATAACAGCGGTTGAATCACTTTCTATTCTGGAAAAACTAATAGATAAATTAACACTTGATCTTTTGCGCCCTTGGGGAGAACCCTTGCATTATTTGCGAGATATAAATAAAAAAATAGAGGAATTAAAAAGAGAAGGGGTTACTCCAGAAAAATTTCAAAAAATAACAAAGGATGAAGAAAAAAGATTTAAAAATCGAAATGATTTATATCACCAGAAAGGAGCCTATAAAGGGAAAATGAAAGGAGAACACAAAAAATTTGAACGCACTATAGAAAAAAACAAAGAATTGGCTTTAATCTACATTGAATATCAAAAAACATTAAAAGAGGAACGAAAATATGATTGGAGCGATATGATAATGGAAGTTTTACATGCTTTAGAGGAGGGGGGAGATTTAAAGTTATCTCTTCAAGAAAATCATCATTATGTTTTAGTTGATGAACACCAAGATACAAATAATGCCCAAAACAGGATAATAGAACTTTTGCTTGATTTTCATAAAAACCCGAACATTTTCATTGTGGGAGATGAAAAGCAAGCAATTTTTCGATTTCAAGGTGCTTCTATTGAAAATTTCTTTTATTTTAAAAAACTTTATCCAATGGCAGAAGTTATAGAACTTTCAAGCAATTATCGTTCTAGTCAGGGGATTTTGGATGCTGCTCATTCTCTTATGCCTTCAAAGATTCCTCTTAAATCAAAAAATGTTTCATCAGGAGGTGCAGAGATTTATGTTGCAGAGCTTTCGACTAAAAGTTATGAACTTTATTTTGTAGCACAAAAGATAAAAGAACTTACAAAAAAAGAAAAAATTTCTCCAGAAGAGATTGCTGTGCTTTATCGTTCAAACAAAGAAGCTTTTGCTATATCTGAAGCATTACAAAGAGAAGAAGTAGTTCATGTTATAGAATCTGACGAAGATTTATTATCTGAAAGATTTGTAAAAAAATTAATTATAATATTCGACACAATTTCTCATTATAGTGATGATGAATATTTAATTCCTTTACTTCATATAGATGAGTTTGAGATTGATGCTTTGGATCTTTATCGACTAATAGCTAAATCATCAAAAGAAAAAACATCTTTGTATGATTTAATATCTAATTCAGAAAACTACAATATATTAGAAATTAGTAGGAAACTAAAATCTTGGACGAGATTTGCAAACAGTGATAACCTTTCTGAATTTTTGGAAAGAGTGTTACGAGAGTCAGGTATTTTAAATTCTATGATTTCATCAAAAAATGCCAGCGCATTTTTAGGTATTGAGAGACTTTTTGAGGAAGGAAAAAGAATTGCTACGAATCGAATGGGGGCAAGTTTTAAAGATTTTGTGGAATATATAAACATACTTAGAGATCATAATTTATTTATAAAACGTCCAAAACACTCTATAAATCAAAAAGCAGTTCGTTTAATGACTGCGCACGGAGCAAAAGGTTTAGAGTTTGAATATGTCTTTATTATAAATGCTACAGAGAACTCTTTTGGAGAAAAAGCTGACCGAGATCATCTACCTCTTTTACCCAAAGTTTATTTGAAGGGGGATGTAGATATAAATCTAGACAAGAATTCTATAGAGGATGAGCGTCGACTTTTTTATGTTTGCATAACTCGAGCAAAAAAATTCGTCTATATTACACATGCTTCTTTTGATGAAAACGGGAAAGAAGTTTTAGCGTCACCTTTTGTCTTAGAGATTAGAGCCGATAGAAAAAACATACTTGATACAAATCAATTTGAGAAAAAAATAAAAGAAAATCCACAATTACTTTTTGCAGAAAGAAAACCTGTGGAAATTCTAGAAATAGACCGTCAATTTATTAATGAATTATTCCATTCACATCCATTATCTGTTAGTGCTTTAAATAATTATCTGACATGTCCTTGGAAATATTTTTATAGAAATCTTCTTCGTATCCCCAGTTCTCCAGAAAAACATCAAATATATGGTATTGCTATGCATTCATCTGTTGAAGATATGTGGCGTGTAATGAAAGATAGGGAGGTAGATAAAAAATTTCTTCTCGATTCATACAAAAGAAATCTAGGTCTTTTGGGTATTTTATCTCAAAGAGAATTTAATGAGGCTTTGGAAAAAGGCAACAAATCCCTCTCTGGTTGGTTTAAATGGTCAAATCCAAAACTGACCAATCCTGTAATTCCAGAATTTAAAATAAATGGAGTAGAATTGTCTCCTGGTATTATACTCTCTGGTAATTTAGATAAGGTGGAGATTATCTCTTCAAACAAGGTTGTGGTGACTGATTATAAAACAGGCAAACAAAGAAGTCGTAATGATATAGAAGGTAAAACAAAAAACTCTACTGGAGATATGAAAAGGCAACTAGAGTTTTATAAATTACTTTTGAAATTACACGATAACATTATTATGCAAACAGGGATTATTGAGTTTTTGGAACCAAATGATAGTGGTAAATATAATCGTGAGGAATTTGAAATAAGTGAAGAAGAAGTTAATAAGCTTATAAAAACCATAAAACAAGCAGTAAAAGAAATCACAACCTTATCTTTTTGGGATAAGGTTTGTGATGATAAAGATTGTCAATATTGTTCTTATAGAAAACTACTGAAGTAAAGCATCAATAATAGGTTTCAAACTTTCATATGGCACAGCCCCCCCTGTGATTGGTGTCTTTGTTCCATCTTTTGAAATGATTACTGAATATGGGGTTCCTTGTGCTCCTGCGTTTTGTGCATCTTGAACACTCGCTTCTATTTTTGCTGCATATTTACCACTGGATAAACAAGTATTGAATGCTGTTACATCAAGACCCACAGCTTTTGCCATTTTTGGAAGTTCTGCTGGGTCGAGTGAATTATTTGAGTTTGTTGTTTGGTAAAGTAAATTAGTATATTCCCAGAATTTTTCTCCACTACCAAGTTCATTTGCGCACTCCATTGCTTCTGATTCTTTACGTGCTTTTGGGTGATTTGAATCTATAGGAAAATGTCTATAAACCCAGGCAACCCTACCATCCTTACCATACTCATTCATTACTCTTTGTAATGTATTATGAAATACTTTACAATAAGGACATTCAGTATCTGAATATTCTACTATTATTAAATCTGCATTTGGGTTTCCTAGGATATGATCATCTGCAGATACAGGTTTCATACCAACATTAGTATTCACAATGGGAGCATTATTCACGGCTTTAATGGGGGCTTTTACATTTGAATAATACAAAGCTCCAGCTATTAAAGCTCCAGATATTACAACAGCTATTGGTACTGACAATTTTTCCATATTCATCCCGTTTAGAAGTGGAGTCATATTTCATTTTGACCCAACTTAAATTAAATTTCTAATAAAACTTATCTTTATATGAACCACGTAGACTTCTAACGGGATTCATATTTTTTAATTACGTTTCCGTGTTAATATTGTACTATATGACATATTTTGTGGCAATGATACTAGGTTTTGTTGAGGGGGCAACAGAATTTATACCAATTTCATCCTCTGGACACCTTATAATCTTTCGTCAAATATTGGGTGCAAATAATTTTAACAGTTTAGCTTTTGATGCAGTACTTCAGCTTTCTGCTGCATTAGCACTTTTTGTCTATTTTTGGAAGGATGTTTTAAGTTTAAAAGAAAATAAGACACTACTCTATACTATTTTAGTCGGAACAATTCCAGCAATTATTTTTGGATTATTGCTTGAGAATTGGATGGGGACTATTTTTCGTAATACAGAACTCGTGGCGTTAACTCTGATTCTTGGTAGTGTTTTATTTTGGTATGCAGAAAAAGTAGCCAAACAAGATAAGGTAGTTACTTTGGGTAGGGGAATAATAATTGGGTTTTTTCAATGTCTTGCTTTAGTACCGGGAGTGTCCCGTTCCGGCGCCACTATCTCTGGAGGACTTATCACTGGGCTTAACAAAGATGAAGCTGTGCGTTTTAGTTTCCTACTTTCTCTACCAATACTATTTGGAGCTGGTTTGAAAAAAGTTTTCGAAGTTCGTCAAGAATTATTTTCTGTAGATTTTGGCTTACCACTTTTTTTAGGATGTATTACGGCTTTTATCACAGGACTTATAGCAATTAATTTTCTTATAAAATATCTCAAGACCCACAGTCTAAAATTATTTATCTGGTATAGAGTAGTTTTAGCAATAATTATATTTTTGGTTTTTTAAATAGTTGCACCATTATGAAGGGGTAGACAAAATAGTTTTTTGTATTCTATTGTTTTTTCTAAGGGTCTATAAATTACCAACTTTTTGATTAACTTTTTTAAATTTTATTTCTAGATTTCTCTGGTTATAACAATTTTAAGATTCCAAATTTTGTAAATTTTATAGCTACTTGAGATAAGGGGGAAGTCCTCATTTCTTATTTTTATTATAGTCGTTAAAGGATCTTTAAAAGACCAAAAATGAAAATTATCTTGAGTTAGTACAATTATAAACCTTAATAAAGTTTCATAATAATTAATAAGAAAATTTCAAGTTTATTTGTTTTTTAACCTATAAATCAAAAAAGCTTTAAATAAATTAGTACGAACTAAATACATTAAAACCAGATGATTAATAGGTAATTTATAACTATTTCCTTGAGATTAAATCCTACTACTTTTTCTGAACATTTTTTCAGGTCTTTTTCTTTATAAGAAAAATCTCTCGTAATTTCCCAAAATATTGCTTCGTCTTTTTCATGACGGATAGACAACAAATTGAGTATTATCCACATATTTTTGTGTTTTTATATGAACACAAAATATATAATTATCTCAATGAGTTCTGATCTATTTTTTGAAAATAAAAAATATATTTCAGTTAAAAAAGCCCATCTCTTGACGGGCTATTCAAAAGACCACATTAGTAAACTTTGTCGGCTTGATATTGTTGCATCAAAAAAAATAGGTCAGATTTGGTATGTCGGTGAAGAATCAATTCTCAAACATAAAGGTTCGTCTGTTTCTAATAATTTCCTTAAAATTGAAGACAGGTATATTTCAGTTAAAGAGGCGAGTCTCTTAACTGGCTATGCCAAAGATTATATAAGCAAACTTTGTCGACAACAGTTAGTGGTTTCTAAGATGATTGGTCGAGCTTGGTTTGTGGATGAGGAATCGATTTTAAAATATAAAAATGCTCCAACCAACTTTAATTTTTCACAAAATCTTAATGGACGAAAAAAAGAAGAAAAAGTTTTAGTTGAAAAATCTATTGTTGCCAAATCCCCAAAAGTAAAACATTCTAAACCTTCAGCTTTTAAATATTTCCATATCAATCTACCGAGAGTAATCACTCCTGTTCTAGTTGTTCTTCTTGTCCTAACCACCTTCTTTCTAAAAAACATCTCTCCAGTAGAAACCACATATCAAGCACTGAATGAAATAGTTGATTATTACAGCACAAAGCTAGGACAACAATACAACAATCTAGGTAATGTAATTATCAGAGAAACATCAACTCTCCTAAACAACCCAGCACTCTATCTAGTACAGAACCTAAAGTCTCTGTCAGAGAAAGAAGTAAATCTAGTAAAAACAATTAACACAAAATCTGTAGAATTAACATTAAACACTCCCAGAAGAATATTCTCATTCATCTCCGACTCTCTGAATGGAATAACAGATGCAAGAAATCTAACAGCTAATGTCATCACTTCACTTAATCCTTTTGACCAAGCAGGAGTACTGGTCTACCAGAAAATAAATAATTTGATTGATAACCTGCTCTATCAACCAACATCTAGATTATTTACCACATCTGAAATTGTTACACCGACAGTTGTTAAACCAAAAGTTGTTGTACCTGAAGTACCCAAAGTCATTGTTCAAAAAGAAATCACTCCTCCTGCTCAAA
>JAPLZX010000013.1 GCA_026394815.1 Candidatus Zambryskiibacteriota bacterium
GGAAGTAGATTTTAAATACGACAAGATTGATGTCCCTTATACAATCAAAACGGTGGAATATGACCCAAACAGAGCCGGTTTTATTGGTTTGGCTCAATATAAGGATGGTGAAAAAAGATACGTTTTACTTCCTCGTTCTGTAAAGGTTGGTGACGTTTGCGTTACAGGAGAAAACGTTGAGCAAAAACCGGGAAACAGACTTCCATTGAAAAATATAGTTATTGGTACATTTGTATATAATGTTGAGGTTAAGCCATTAGGAGGGGCAAAGCTTGCCCGTTCTGCCGGAAATTATATTGAGATTATTGCAAAAGATGCCGGTTATGTTGATGTGAAAATGCCTTCATCTGAAGTTAGAAAAATCAAAGATACAGCCTACGCAAGTATTGGAGATGTCTCAAATAATGAAACCAGATTGGTAAACTTCGGTAAAGCTGGTCGTTCACGATGGCTTGGTATTCGCCCTACGGTTCGAGGTACAGCTCAAAACCCAGTTGACCACCCATATGGAGGAGGTGAGGGAGTACAAGGACGAGGACGAAAACGAGCAATCTCTGTATATGGCAAACCAACAGGAAAGGGCCAGAAATCCAGAACTCCAAAGAAATATTCAAATAAATGGATTGTTAGCCGTAGAAAGGTGGGTAAAAGAAAGTAAACTCTAGGAATACCACTCAACTGAGTGGTATTTTATATTTGACATTATTCGTTGATTTGTATAGTATAAACGCCAAGTAAGAGTATATCTCTTATACAATTTTTGTTTGCGGTATCCCAAAAGTACCACTAACAAAGTGGTTTTTGTTTTGAAAATATATGACACGATCATCAAAGAAAGGTTTATATGTTGACCCACGAGTTCTCAAGAAAATTGAGGGCAAAAAATCCAGTGAAACTGGGGTTATAAAGACATGGTCAAGAGCTTGCGTTATATCACCAGAGATGGTTGGTTTTATTTTTGGCGTTCATAATGGCAAAACTCATATTGAAGTTTCAGTGAGTGAAGATATGGTCGGGCACAGATTAGGTGAGTTCTCTCCAACGAAGAAATTCATAAAACATGGAGGGAGAATGCAAAAAGAGTTGGAACAAAGTAAAAAAGAAGGTGAAATTGCTTCTGCTCAAGCTGCTAAAGCAGTAACACCATCGGCTGGCGCTAAGAAATAATTAAAAAATTACCATGGCAACCGCACACGCAACACTATCAAATTTCAGACAAGCACCTCGCAAAATGCGAATGGTTGCCAATGTTGTACGAGGTAAAAAAGTTGCTGATGTTTTAACCAACCTTGATTTTACAGCTAAGAAAGCCAGTCTTCCAATAAAAAATCTTATTTTATCAGCCTTAGCTAATGCAAAAACTTTAAATATTCCTACAGAAAATTTAGTTGTAAAAATAATAAAAGTAGATAGTGGAAAAATATTATACAGACGACGTCCTGCGGCCAGAGGTTCCGCTCATCCAATACGCAAGCGAACAAGCGCTATTTTTATTGAATTAGGTGAGCCTACTGTATCAACAAAAAAGGTCAAAATTATTAAAGAATCAGTTAAGGAAAAAGTAGTCAGGCCGAAGACTATTAGGGTTAAGGCGAAAGCTACGACAGGAATAAAATAATCTTTATGACTCACACCGTTCACCCATATTCACATAGACTAGGTATTATTAGAGACTGGAAATCTCGATGGTTCGGTGTAAAAAATAAATATAAAGAATTTTTAAAAAGCGATGTTCTTCTTAGAATTTATTTAGAGAAAAAACTTCGCGGTATGTATATAAGTAATATTGAGATGGAACGGGGGGAAAAAATTCTTCGTATTATTATTGAAACATCTAGACCAGGTATGATTATCGGTAGATCGGGAGATGGTGCAGTTAAACTTAAAAATGATATTCTAAAATTTCTTGCAAAAAACAAACTTTCTTCTGGAGGCGAGGTTAAAATCGATATTAAAGAAGTAAAGTCACCGGAATCAAACGCAAACATAGTGGCTCAAATGATTGCTGATGGACTAGAAAAAAGATTACCTTTCCGACGTGTTACAAAACAAATGGTAGAAAAAGTTATGGCAAATCGAGATGTCTTGGGAGTAAAAATAGAACTATCAGGACGACTCGGCGGGGCAACAATGGCTCGTCAGGAAAAAATCAAGAGAGGACGAGTTCCACTTCAAACATTCAGGGCGGATGTTGATTTCACTAAATATGAAGCAAGACTTCCTTACGGTGGAATTGGAATAAAAGTTTGGATATATAAAGGCGAAGTTTTCAAAAAATAAAATACTACCATGTTATTACCAAAAAAAGTAAAATACAGAAAATGGCACACTATGCGAAAAAACGCTGATAAAGTTGGTGTTGCTAGTCGTGGTATAACTATTGCTTTCGGTTCTCACGCTATAAAGGCTATGGAAGGAGCTCGTATTATGTCTAATCAAATAGAAGCTGCTAGAAAAGCCTTATCTAGAGCCCTAGGAAAGACAGGTAAAATATGGATTCGTATTTTCCCGGATATGCCACTTACAAAAAAACCTGCGGAAGTAAAGTTGGGTAAAGGTAAAGGAGACTTGTTTGGATATTGTGCACCGGTTAAACCAGGGAGAATAATTTTTGAAGTTGATGGTGTTACTGATGCTGTAGCCAGAGAAGCTCTTCGAAAGGCAGGAACAAAACTTCCTTTGAAAACCAAAATAATCGCAAAATAATATGAAAGAATATAAAAAATATAAAGCACAAGCTACGACAGAATTAAAATCACTTCTTTCCGAAAAAAGATTAGCTTTGCGTAATTTTCGTTTTGCTGTTTCTGGTAGTAATGTTCGTAATGTAAAAGAGGGAAATGCGTTGAAAAAGGATATTGCCAGAATATTGACAATTTTGAATACAAAATAATTTTCAATTTTAAACTGAACATATATGAAAAATTCACAAAATACAAAAGAAAATCAAAAAGCAAACTCTACACGCAAGGTTATGGAAGGAGTGGTTACATCTGACAAAATGAAAGATACTATTGTTGTAAAAGTCAGTCATTTTATAAAACATCCAAAATATGGTAAATACGTATCTAGAGACAAAAAATTTAAAGTTCATGATAAAGGAAATACAAAAAAAATAGGAGATAAAGTTACTATTATTGAATGCGCACCAATTTCAAAAGATAAGCATTTTAAATTAATATAAATTTATGATTCAACCACAGACAATCGTTAAAATAGCTGACAACTCCGGAGGAAAAATCGGGCGAGTATTCAAAGTACTTGGTAGTTCAAAAAAAAGATACGCAAGCATAGGTGAACTTGTTGTGATTTCTGTACAAAAAGCAGAACCAAGAAAAGCAACCAAGAAAAAAGATGTTCTTTATGCTGTGGTTGTAAGACAAAAGGCACCATTTAGGAGAAAAGATGGTTCATATATTCGATTTGATGAAAATGCAGTAGTTATTGTTATGAAAGAAAAACAAGAACCAGTTGCTGGGCGTATTTTTGGTCCGATACCAAGAGAGTTAGGTGAGGTTGGATATCAAAAAATTATTTCTCTTGCACCAGAGGTTGTTTAATTTTAATAAAATGTATATAAAAAAAGACGACAAAGTAATAGTGCTGACAGGAAAAGATAAAGGTAAAACCGGTACTGTTACTAAATCAATACCCAAAAATAACAAAGTAATTATTTCTGGGGTAAATGTTTTGAAAGTTCATCAGAAACCACGAAAAAGTGGTGAGAAAGGACAGATTATTGATAAGGCAATGCCAATACACGTGTCTAACGTAAAGAAAGTTGAGAAAAAATAAATATGAAAACAATTAAAGAAAAAACAAAGGAAGCTTTTGATGCACTGAAAACAGAATTCAGTTATAAAAATCCAATGCAAGCACCAAAAATTGAAAAAGTTGTGGTCTCTTGTGGTGTTGGCTCAATGAAAGATAAAAAGAAAATAGAACTTGTGGCAGACCGATTATCAAAAATCACAGGACAATTACCTGCCAGAAAGGGGGCAAAGCAATCAGTGGCAGCATTTAAAGTTCGTGAAGGAGATACTGTTGGTATGCAGGTTACTCTTCGTGGCGACAGAATGTATGATTTCCTAGATAGACTTGTGAATATTGCTCTTCCTAGAACAAAAGACTTCCGAGGGATTTCTACAACTGGTATTGATGAAATGGGTAATTACACCCTAGGGATTCGTGAAAACACCATTTTCCCAGAGTCGTCAGATGAGGATTTGAAAGATGTATTTGGAATGGCTGTAACTATAGTCACAAATGTTCGAGATGGCAAGCAAACAAAGGCTTTTTTAGCTCATCTTGGTTTTCCTTTCAGAAAGGCGGGAAAAGAAACAGCCATTATTTCAATAGCTCCAAAGGTAAAAAAGAAGAGCTGGAATGTAAAGAAATAGGGCTAATTGACAAGAAGGGCTGTTATTGTTAGGATGAACCCGAGCTTTGAGGCTCATTTTATTTAATCGAATGGCAAAAACATCAGTTAAAGCACGATCAGCGCGTAAACCGAAATTTTCAACTCGGGCTACTAATCGATGTTTCAAATGTGGACGAGGGCGTGGATTTATGAGAGACTTTGGTCTCTGTCGAATTTGTTTCCGCGAACTTGCTAATGAGGGAAAAATTCCAGGAATAAAGAAATCAAGTTGGTAATTAATTGATAAATCCTTGGTAAGTCCAAACGGATACTACCAAGACATAATATACAAAAAAATGGATCCAATATCAGATATGCTAGTTAGAATAAAGAATGCGACAGAATCAAAGAAAGAATCTGTCGTTTTTCCGTATTCAAAATTAAAACTGGCTATTGCCGACGTCCTTTTTAAAGATGGATTTATAAAATCATTTGGTAAAAAAGGCAAAAAGATAGCAAAGTTTATTGAGATTGTTTTAATTTATGAAAATGAAATACCTAGAATTCACGGAATTGAACGAGTATCCAAAACTTCAAAAAGAATTTATAACAAAACAAAAGATATCAAAAAAGTTAAAGGAGGTATGGGGGCTTTAGTTCTATCAACTCCAAAAGGGATCATGACAGACAAGATGGCAAGAGAAACTAATGTTGGAGGAGAGGTATTGTTTAAAATTTGGTAATTTTAAAAAAATCATGTCACGAATCGGAAAAAAAATAATAGCAATTCCAAAATCAACCGAAGTAACTTATTCAGACGGCATTCTTGTTGTAAAAGGACCACTAGGGGCTTTGAATAAAAAATTCAAACAAGATATTGAAATTACAGTAGGAGCGAGTGAAATCACACTTGTACCAAAACGGGAAACTCTGGAAAATAAAGCTTTGTGGGGAACTTATGCATCTCATATTATGAATATGATAATTGGGGTAACAACTCCATATGTAAAAAAATTAATAATTGAAGGTATTGGTTATAAATCAGAAGTTAAGGGTGATAATCTGGTTTTAGCTCTTGGTTTTTCACACCCAGTAAATGTTCCTATACCAAAAATATTAAAAGTAACTGCAGAAAAGAATGTGATTACTGTTACAGGTATTGATAAAGAAATCGTTGGTGAATTTGTGGCGGGGGTTAGATCATTAAAGAAACCAGAACCATACAAAGGAAAAGGAATTAGATATGAAGGAGAGGTGGTTAAGCGAAAACAAGGTAAGAAAACAGCATAAAAACAAAAATGAAAATATCAAATGTAAAACTAGAAAAAAGAATAAGACGACACACTAAAATTCGTGCCAAAATTTCTGGTACAAACAAAATTCCTCGTCTAGCTGTTTTTAAATCAAACAAACATATTTCAGTTCAACTTATTGACGATGAAAATGCTGTAACAATAGCATCAGTTCACTCTCGAGAAGTAAAAGGTAAAACTATGACGGAAAAAGCAGTGTTGGTTGGAGAAAGTATTGCAGAAAAGGCAAAGACAAAAAAAATAAAGAGCGTTGTTTTTGATCGAGGAGGATTTATTTATACAGGTAATATTAAGGCGGTTGCGGATGGAGCTCGTAAAGGAGGATTAAAATTCTAAACTAATAAAAATTATGGATCCAGAAGAAATAAAAATTGAAGAAATTGAACCAATTGAACCGATAATCTTACCAAAAGAGTTGGTTTCAACACAAGCGCCAAGAGAGTTTAAAAAAAATTCTCGCAGATCTTCTCCTAGACGAGAGGCTCGGGTTAAACCTGAATTTGATCAGAAAATCATAAGCATTCGTCGTGTAACAAGAGTGGTAACTGGGGGACGAAGATTTAGTTTTTCAGTCGGTATTGTTATTGGTGACAAAAGGGGACGTGTTGGTGTTGGGCTTGGAAAAGCAGGGGATACTCCAATAGCCATTAACAAAGCCATTAGAGATGCAAGAAAAAATATGATCAAAGTTAATATGACAAAAAGCGGATCTATTCCACACGAAGTTAGTGCAAAGTATTCTAGTTCAAGAATAATTATTATGCGTGCGCCCGGCAAAGGAATACTTGCCGGTAGTTCTGTTAGAATTGTTTTGGAGTATGCAGGGGTTAAAGAAGTAAGCGCAAAAATCTTTTCAAGAAGTAAGAATAAAATTAATAATGCCAAGGCAGCCATCAAAGCTTTAAACCAGTTGGTTTTAAGAAAATAACATGCAGACACATAATTTAAAAAGAGCACATCCAAATAAAAAAACACGACAAGTTGGTCGTGGGGGCACTCGTGGTAAAACAGCAGGCCGAGGGACAAAAGGACAAAATGCAAGAGCTGGTCACAAAAAACGACCAGAGATTAGAGATTTTATTAAAAGAGTACCAAAACTACGCGGGCGTGGAAAAAACATAAACACAAGTATTGAATTAAAATCTATGGTAGTAAATATAGGAAGTCTTAATGAAGTTTTTAAGGATGGGGATATTGTTTCTCCTAGAACACTTGTTAAAAAGGGGATTATAAAAACAATTTCTAGAGATCTTCCTAGAGTAAAAATTTTAGGAGGGGGGAAACTTGATAAAAGTCTTACAATAAAAGAATGCCAAGTTTCAACTTCGGCCAAATTAGCAATTGAAAAGGCTGGTGGTAAATGTATGGTCTAAGATGATAATATAACTATATGAAAGATTTTTTTAATAAAATAACACTAGTTTTTCAGGATAGGACTTTGCGAAAAAGAATCTTCTTTACACTTTTTGCACTTATTTTGTTTCGTGTATTTGCTGCTGTGCCTATTTCTGGGGTTGACCATACTAGACTAGCTCAATTTTTTGCCGGCAATGAATTTTTTGGTCTTCTTAATCTTTTTTCTGGGGGAGGTTTAGCACAGCTTTCTATTGTAATGCTTGGTGTTGGCCCATATATAACATCATCCATTATTATGCAACTTCTAACTATTATGTCTCCTAAATTAAAGGAGATGTATCAAGAAGAAGGGGAAGCGGGTAGACGTAAATTTGCTCAATGGAGCAGGATACTTTCTATTCCACTTTCAATTATCCAAGCTTTTAGTTTTATAAAACTTCTGGAAAATCAACAAGTATTAGCCCATCTTTCTTCTCTTGAACTTGTCACAAATCTTTTAGTTATCACAGCAGGGTCAGTCCTTCTTATGTGGATTGGTGAACTTATTTCTGAATATGGTATCGGTAATGGGGTATCACTTATTATCTTCGCAGGTATAGTTGCCAGATTACCAACAACATTAAGTCAACTCACTTTTTCTTTTGAAGTCTCACAACTTCCTCTTTACCTTGTATTTGTTGCCATATCTGCTCTTGTTATTGTTGGTGTGGTTATTATTACAGAAGCTGAAAGACCAATACCAGTAACCTATGCAAAACAAGTTCGGGGAAACAAAGTTTATGGGGGGACATCTACATATTTACCATTACGAATAAATCAGGCGGGAGTTATTCCAATTATTTTTGCTCTCTCAATACTGTTGTTTCCACAAATGATATTAAGATTTTTGCAAAGTGCTAGTAATGCAATCATACAATCAATATCTAGCTTCTTGCTAAATATTTTGGCAAATAGTTGGTTCTATGCTATCGCCTATTTCTTTTTGGTATTTGTATTTACATACTTTTATACTGCGGTTACATTTGACCCAGATCAAATATCAACCAATCTTCAAAAAAATGGAGCATTTATTCCCGGTGTAAGACCAGGGAAATCAACTTCAGATCATATCTCACGAATATTAACTCGCCTAACTTTTGTTGGGGCAATCTTTCTCGGTTTTATTGCAGTTCTTCCCCTTGCTATGAAGGGGGTTACAGGCATAACAGCTGTATCTATCGGAGGAACATCTCTTCTCATTGTGGTTTCAGTGGTTATTGATTTGATTAAGAAAATTGATGCACAGGTGTCTATTCGAGAATATTAAAAAAACTCTTTGACAGGGGTTTGTTTCTTGTGCTACCTTTTAAACAGAATCCCGAGAAAGGAGGTGATCTCTTGGGAAAATGGCCAAAACTAAAGCGTGACTGGAGTTTGGAACCAAAACGTTATCCTGGTACTCCTCCCGTACCGAGAGATGTGGTTCTACGCATCAAGGCTGCCAGAGGGGAGGATAAGCCTAATCCATTCACGATTATGATAGGGGGGCTTCGCGACGGAGACCACCTTTTCATTGACTGGATGGACGACAAAGAGCTTTGGCTCAATGGTTGTCGTGTCGCGGCTTATCGCGATGGAGTCCTGCTAAGGTGGGCTCCGGCAGGGTGGTTGAGAGACGTTTCGGGGAAATGTCTCTACGCTCCGTATCTCAGGTCGTTGTCATCTGTGATGAGCTTTATCGATATGATGGCAATGGCTTGTGGGTACACTACGGTTTTGAAAGAAGAGACCGTAACCTGCCGGCGGTTTGTTCTTGAAACAGTCGCTGGTGAAAGTCGGCGTCTACTCCCAGGAGACCAGCTCCGTTTCGACTGGTGCGACAAGACCTTACAGGTTGAGCGTCGACAAGGTACGGTTGACATGAATCTGTA
>JAPLZX010000014.1:0-14810 GCA_026394815.1 Candidatus Zambryskiibacteriota bacterium
ATGTGTCAAAGATTTAACAGGATTTGAAGTAGTAATGACCCCATCATAGGAAACAGTGGTCATGTGTCTGCGGGATTTTGATGTTGGTTTATAGGATTTCATAATTTTAAATATTTTCTATCTTAGTTCCCTTCTTCAAATATACATAGGCCTTTTTATATCCTGATTTTATGCCTCGTTTACCCCGAACTACTACATTTTTCGCCGGTATTGTAACTGTGGTTACTTTAACTGGAGTAATTTTATATTTTTCAATGAATGTTTTTGTAACATCTTTTTTTGTTGATTTTGGGTCTACCTCAAAAACATATACCGAAGACTCGGCAGACATAGTAGCTTTTTCTGTAACATGAGGTTTTATTAAAATATGATTTAAATCATTTTTCATTTTATTTATTTAGTTTTTCAGTTATCTGTGGTAAACCTAAAACAGGATTTGAAATAATAACATATTTATATTTCATCAAATCAACTGGATTTATATTTCTTATTTCATCAACAACTAAATTATTAAAATTACTAAAACTTTTTTCTGTTGTTACATCTTTTGAAGCTAGGTTAATATAAGCTGAATTTTTCTTTTTACTTAATAAGTCATTAAAACTTTTTAATTTTGAAAGAGATGAAAGTATATTTTTTGCTTCTTTCGTTTTTATGGCTCGCATAGAAATATCATCTACAAATAAAATTTTTCCTTCTTTAAATTTAGCGGAAAGGATGGTATAAAGAGCCTTTGCTTTCATCTTCTTATTTACCTTTTTATCAAAATTCTTATCATTTCTTGGCCCATGAGTTACCCCTCCACCAACCCATATTGGAGAACGAGTTGAGCCGTGTCGTGCACGACCAGTGCCTTTTTGTTGCCAAGGTTTCTTCCCTCCACCAGATACATCTCCTCGGTTTTTTGTATGAGCAACATTTGTTCTGGCAATAGAATTCATAGAAACCACCACCTGATGTACCAGGTCAGCATTCCATTTCAAACCAAAAACTGATTCCTGTAGAGAAATTTTTCCTGCTTCCTTTCCTTTCTGATTGTAAATTATTGTTTCCATTGTTTAGAAATTATTTTCCGACTACTTCCACCAATGTTCCTCTACGTCCAGCAACAGCACCTCTAATAAAAATCTCTCCTGTTTCTGGTTTTATACTAACAACAGTTAATCCTTTATTTGTGATTCTGTCACCCCCCATTCTTCCAGCCATTCGTTTGCCTTTTGCTACACGCCCCCCATCACGACCACCTCCACCAATAGAACCTGGTTCACGCTCTGAATGTTTTTGCCCGTGTGAACGAGGCCCACCTTCAAACCCGTGTCTTTTTACCCCACCTTGAAAACCTTTTCCTTTTGAAATACTAGAAACGGTGACTTCATCTCCTGTAGAAAAAGTGGAAAGATCAATAGCATCTCCGACAACATATGTTGGTTCGTCTTTTGTTCTGAATTCACGTAAATATCTAAAACTTCCGTCTTTCATATGTCCTTTTTCTGGTTTGTTTATGTTTTTTTCTGCCCTTTCGCCAAAACCAACCTGCACAGCATTATAACCATCTGTAGAAATAGTTTTGACAGCAATAACAACCATAGGCCCTGCTTTCAAGACAGTTACAGGATGGACCAAACCTTTATCATCGAAGATTTGGGTCATATTTACTTTTGTTCCAAGTATAAACTTCATAAAAAATAGCCGTGACGGCGATTTGGCTATACTAACAGATAACTGTTTTGATTTCAAGTGTTTTATATAAACCAAAAAACCGCCTTTCGGCGATTTTTTGGTTTACATTATTTTAACGTCTATATTCACCCCGCTCGGTAAACTCAAATTTGTTAGTGCTTCCATTATTTTTGGTGTAGGGTTGAGAATATCGATCACTCTTTTGTGTACCCTCATCTCAAACTGTTCGCGAGCATTTTTATAAACAAAAGATGAGCGATTGACAGTATATTTTTTAATTTCTGTGGGAAGTGGAACTGGTCCTTCTATTTTGGCATCGTAGCGAAGAGCTGTATCAATAATTTGTTTTACCGACAAATCAAGAATTTTATATTCATAAGCTCTGACACGAATACGTAATTTAGAAATCACATCCGCCTTGGCAGGAACTTTTACGGCTTTTGTGGTCGCCTTTGGAGTTTTTTTTACAACTGCCTTTTTTTCTTTTGTTTCTTTTACTGCCATTTTTATAGAACTAACTAATTATGCAACAATTGATGTGACTACACCTGCTCCTACTGTTTTTCCACCTTCACGGATAGCAAATCTTTGGTTTTGTTCAAGTGCAACTGGAGCAACCAATTTAACTTTGAATGTAACAGTGTCTCCTGGCATAACCATTTCAACTCCTTCGTTTAGAGTTACATCTCCTGTAACATCTGTGGTTCGGATATAGAATTGTGGTTTGTAACCGGTAAAGAATGGTGTATGTCTACCTCCTTCTTCTTTCTTCAAAACATATACTTCTGCTGTAAATTCTGTGTGAGGAGTAACTGTCTTTGGTTTTGCAAGAACTTGACCTCGATGAACTTCCTCTTTCTTTGCTCCTCGCAATAGAACCCCAGCATTGTCTCCTGCCTGACCTTCTTGAAGTGATTTGTTAAACATTTCAATACCTGTGACAGTATATTTCTGTGTGTCATGGAGACCAATACACTCAACTTCCTCGCCAACTTTAACAATTCCTCTATCAATACGGCCAGTTACCACTGTCCCTCGTCCTTCAATTGAGAAAATGTCTTCAATTGCCATAAGAAATGGCTTATCAAGTTCACGAACCGGCATAGGGAAATATGTATCAAGTGCATTTACAAGTTCCAAAACACCCTTTGCCCACTCATCATTATTATCCTTTGATTCAAGCGCTTTGAGAGCTGAACCTCGAATAATAGGAGCACCTGCGCCATCAAAACCTTGTTTTGTAAGGAGTTCTCGAACTTCTTCCTCAACCAAATCAATAAGTTCTTTATCTGGAACCATATCGCATTTATTCAGAAATACAATCATTTTAGGTACACCAACTTGTTTTGCCAAAAGAACGTGCTCTCTAGTTTGAGGCATAACACCATCTGTTGCTGCAACCACAAGCACCGCACCGTCCATTTGAGCGGCACCGGTAATCATGTTTTTGATGTAGTCAGCGTGACCAGGAGCATCTACGTGAGCATAGTGACGATTTGGTGTTTCGTATTCATTATGAGAAAGAGCAATGGTTATTCCTCTTGCCTTTTCTTCCGGAGCCGAGTCGATTTGATCAACTCCTTTTAATTTTGCCGAATATCCAACTCCTGCTCTGTTAAGAATCAGTAGGATTGCTGCTGTTAATGTAGTCTTTCCGTGGTCAACGTGACCGATTGTTCCCACGTTTATATGTGGTTTACTTCTATCAAAGTCTGTCATAATAATTTGTGATTAGATTAATAAATATTAAATATTAGAAACTCTAAAAACTTAATGTTCGAGAAAATCTAAGTTTTGAGAACTTCAAATAATAAAATCGCGAAAAGCGACAACTAACATAGTAGACAAAAAAGGAAAAATAGTCAACCCCAGTATTAGAGCAAGGCTTACTACGGGGCAGGGTTATCGTATACTTTAAGATATAGGTACTAGTAAATCTTGTTTAATATTATTTCGCTCTTCCATAACAAGTTGTTCAAATGTTGGTATTTTGGATTGGAGAAATGCTAAGACTTCTTGTGGAGTAGTGGTATCTTCATCTAAAAGTAAGTCAAATTCGGTTTGCTCTTTTTCAGAAAGAATATCAAGTGCTTTTACCAAGACAGCTTGATATATCATTTTCCCAATACGATCAACCATATCGGTTTGTTTATCTGGAGGTAAAGATTGAAGCCCCCATTCTTTTACTATATCTTTTGATAAAATATCATTCATCCCGTTTAGAAGTGGCGTCGTATTTTTTATTATGACGCTATTTAAATTAATGTTAAATATATTATACCTTGGTTATTAATCCCCGTAAACTTCTAACGGGATTCATATTATTTTTTTACTACTCCTAAAGTTTTAATAATTTTTTTTGCTTGATTAAATGCTCTTTCATAGACATTATCTAAGAAAATCCACCCAGTTTTTGGTAAAGTTGGATTATATTGTATTTTTACACCTTTTCCCTCAACCAATCCTCTTGCTATTTCTTTACCATTAAGTAAAACTTTAACTCCATTTGGATCATTTTCTAAACCTTGAATTATATATATTCTTCCGCCTTCAAACGGTACTGCAGTAGGTGTCTGCCCAATTTGATCTGCTAAAGTATTTTTTTCAAAAGCTGTGACAAAAGCTTCGCGGATACTGCTATTTTGAGGACCATCTTGAAACTTATCGTCAAGTATTAATATTTTTCCTGTACTAAATGTATGTTCATGAGCTATTATTTGTTCGCCCAATTTTACAACTTTCTCATTTCCTTCATTTACAACATCAACAAAAGAATCTTTGTATGGAATATGAGTTGGAGAAAATTCTACTGTTGGTGGAGGCGCATTTTCTACCGAAACAATATTGTTAGATTCAATATTTGGAGTTTGTTCTGTAACACTTCCTCCTTTGAAAAGTGGTTTATTCCAAACATCTGCACCAACACCTCTTATTTTCACACCATCAGTTGTATTAAAATCTATATTTTTTCCAATATTTTTATTAAGAAATGCATCTTGTGTATTTGTTGGTGATGATGTTTCTACAACTGGTTTTGGAGTAAACATTTTACCTCCAGTTTCTTCAAAAGTTTTTACACCTCCAGTATTTGCATCAGACAAGAAATTTTTTGTTCCATCTATATGTTCAATTACCAAATGACCATTAGTATCTATGCTTAATTTTTCACCAGTATAACCCATAGCACTATCACCACCAACATTCCCTGGTTTATATAAACCATATTCTTTCGCAATATCTACGGACGGTCTATCTATAATATTTGTTTTTATTTCCGGAGGAATATTATTACCATATTGTCTTATAATTTCTGCTTTTAAATTATGAATGTCTTGCAAAAATCCTTGAGAAGAAAGTTCCACTTTTGTTTCTAAAATATTTGTAATAGGAGGTTGGGTTGTAGACTCTATTGATGAAAGTGGTTTTGCAAGAGATAATTTTGAGTCAGAAGGTAAAGGAGGTCTGTCAATATTATCCGTAACATTTATTTTTGCTTGAGGTATAACAGGAGTTTTTGGTTTAACACTGTCAAAAGATTTAGGAGCTACTCCTTTAGGTCTACTAATTCCTTGTGTATTGTCTAAATTACTGGCACGAGGACGAGAAATTGTTCCTGGAATATTACCCATCAAACCTCTAGTTAACATATCAGCTCCTAAATTCACTCCAGCACCAACCGCTATCATTGTTGCAACTTTCTTCAAACGATTTTTCTTTATCTGATTTTCCTCCTTCTCTCTAAATCTCATTAATTCTTTTTCTTTTTCTTCAAAATTATTTAGGTCTATTTTCATTTCTTCAGCATATTTGTCTATAGATTTATCAATTCTTTTATCAGATCTTCTTTCCATTCCTTGACCAACAAGGGCTCCCACTTCTTGGCCAAAAGTTGCACCCACAAAAGATCTCGCCCCTCTATAAGCCAGAGTAGCCGCAGCACCACCAATGGCCACAGTACCAAAAAGCATTCCTGCACCAGTCATCAGGGTTGTGGTTAAAGCAATTCTTGCCGGTAGAGGATATTTTGCCCATTTTTCCATAGCCTTCAAAACTCGGCTTTTTTCTAGTGGAGGAATAGAATCTAATATTTGTTCTTGTAGAGCATTATATTCTCTCTCAGCTTGATTAAATAAATCGGCATTGAAATAATAATCTCTCTCGCCTGTTTCTTCATTATTTCTACGTGGTAATGGACCTAAAATAATATTGGCTTTCTTTTTCTTTGCTTCAATATAAGCTTTTTCCGCTTCCATTAATTCTGGTGGTCTTTCGGATTCAGGCATTTGTTTTTCCATACCTAAATCAGACATCATTTTTTTAAACTTGCCCTTTTTCTCACGAACTTGGTTTTTCCAAGTAATATATTGTGTGGCATATTCCGAACGAGTCTGTGCCAATTTAGTATCAATTTGTTCTAATGTTTCATAGGTATCTGTTTCTGCTTTATTTCCAGTAATAACTTCTGGAATTACAGCTGTAGCAACAGGTTCTATAATAGGCTCAGCAACAGGTTCTAAAACAGGTTTAATTGGGGCTTCTTCTTTTTTCAAGGCTTCTTCAATCGCTCCAACATCAGAATCTTGGGTTTTAGCTTCAGATGGTTGTTCTACCACTGGAATATTCCCTATATGTTTTGTTATATCTTCTTGCGATTCACCTAATATACTAAGTGCTTTTTTGTATTCTTCTTCAGATAAGATTTTTAAATGATGAAAACCATCAGATAAAATAGTCAGAACTTCTTTTTTTGAAAGATTACCTTCCTCCAAAGCTTCCGAGATAAGTTTTGGACCAATATCCTGCTTCATTAGACTTTTTATATATAAAATAAGTTCTGGTGGGACAACGAAGTCTTCTTTTATTGTAATACCTTCATTTAATTTCGGTTCATCTGGGACAACTTCATTCTCTTCTACTTTTTCCGTCGTAGGTTTAGGCTCATCCAAATAGCTAAGCATTTTTTCATATTCTTGTTCATTGATATGACCTAGATGAAGAGAACTATTTAAAATTTGCCTTAGCTGCTCTTCCGATTGAAGATAATTTAAATCAAACTGTAGAGACCCTAATTTTTTGTTGCCTTCTCTAATTAGAGATAAAATGTAAGCAATAAGATGAGGATTAACTTTATAACTTTCCTGATTATTCTCAATTTCTTCTGGTGTAACTAAAACTGGAGATGGATTAGAAATTTCTGGTATTGGTGGTAAGTCTGTTGGTCTTTGAAGTGATATTTCTGCGAAATCATGAATTCCAGAAGGCGGTTCTGGTTCTGGATGTAATTTTTGCGCATCTAAAACATCAAATGGTTTTTTTGGCTCTGGATTAAGAGCTGAATCTAACTCGTCATTTGGATTTTTTCGTTCAATAGAATCTACCATACATATATTGTATCGTTTTTGTAACACTCACGCAATAAAAAATCTCGCAAAAAGCGAGATTTTTTATTTAATATCAATACAACGATTTCCTATTTTTTCTTTTGATACCGACTGTTTCTTTCAATTGTAATCTCGGCATCCATCCCAAAGGATAATTCATTGCGATCGTAACATTCTCTTAAGATAATACCCGGTAAGATAGTATCGTAAACATTTGAATGAATATATTCAATACCATGAATATATTCAATACCAAAGCCAGCTACCCATTTTTGTGATTCTTTCGCCCCTAAAAGGGTTAATAAAAGCTTTTCTTTTGGACGAAATTGATCATATTGTTTTCTTTTTTCGTCCTTCTCTTCAGGATCAAAGTTTACCATCTTAGGTAGTTGTAAAACCAAAATTACATTATTCCCAGACATGTGAGCTATCTTCTCAATAACACCTTTCAAAAATTCACGATCTTCTTCGCTCGCTTCTATTCCTTCAAGCTGTTTTTCTAATATTCCTTTTATTTTCCCAATTTGCTCTCCTTCGTCTAGAGCTTGTTCACGTGCTGATTTGCTTGCCAAAGCTACTTTATCCTTTACAACATCATCTTGTTGTTTCTTTTCTTGTTGTAGTTGTCGCACAGCTTTTGTTTCCGCATTCTGCATTTTTTCAAAGGTCTTCACTGCAGGATAAATTTTATCCCAAAGCAATTGAATCTCTTCTCCTTCTTTCGATTCATCAACGGTTTTAAGTGTATATCTCCATGTCTTGCCTTTGTCCCAAGATGAGCGTTGTAGTTCAATTTTTCTTCCGTCAAAAGTACCTGAGATTTTACTATAAAGCCGACGTGTTGCCCAAGCCTCTACATCTAGTTCATACTCAAGATCTAGTGGTAACTCAACTATCCGATGTTCTGATTCAATAAAAATTTCTCTAATAGCTGAGAGTTCTTTTTGTTCTGGAGTCATCATGGAATGAGCTTCTATCAATTCTTCTGGTTTTGGTTTATATCCTTCTTCAGACATATTTTTTATATTAATTTTAATTAACTCAATTTTACCCCCCCAGTGAAATTGCAAGGAATAACAAAACCTGCTGTAAGCAGGTTTTGTTATTAAAGCTATGAAACTTTGAGATTTCAAAATCTCGTCGAAGTTGTATCTTTTTTGAGACTCCGCAGACCTTGAGCATGGTTTTGTCAACGACTCTGAGCAAAGCGAAGAGCTCATTGACAAATCAAGGTCGAGGACTAAGAGAGATTTTCGCTGGAAAAGCGAACGGTCTCTAAAAAGATATAACGAGAAAGAGATTTTGAAATTTATTTACGAGATTCTATGATGGTCAAAGCCACGTTTGGTGGCACCACTTCGTAGTGGTCAAATTCCATCATCGCACTTCCACGACCTTGTGTCATAGAACGAATATCTGTTGTGTAACCAAACATTTCTGATAGAGGAACTTTTGCGTGAATTACTCGGAGCATTCCCCTCTCTTCCATACCTTCTATTTGTCCGCGCTTTCCAGAAAGTGAACCGGTAATATCACCCATGAACTGTTCCGGCATAATAGCGTCAACTTTCATAATCGGTTCAAGAATAACAGGTCGTGCTCTTTTTGCCGCATCTTGAAACGCTTGTGATGCTGCAATTTTGTAAGCAATTTCGGAAGAGTCAACATCGTGATATGAACCAAAAGTAAGTTCGCAAGAAATATTTACCATTTTGTATCCGGCAACAATACCTCTATCCATCGCTTCATGAACTCCTTTTTCACAGGCAGGAATAAATTCTTGTGGAATAACACCTCCTTTGATTGAGTCAATAAATTCGAAATCTTCATACCTATGTGTATTTTTTGAAATTTTCGCACCTTCTTTTAATTTCTCAAGTGGTTTTATGTTTAATTTGACATGACCGTACTGACCCTTACCTCCTGTTTGTTTGATGTATTTATGTTCTGCTTCTGCAGTCCCCAAAATTGTTTCTCTATATGCAACCTGTGGCTTACCGACATTAACTCCCACACCAAATTCGCGCTTCATACGTTCAACCATAATTTCCAAATGTAATTCTCCCATACCAGAAACAATAGTCTCACCAGTTTCTGTATTTGAAGAAATAATAAATGTTGGGTCTTCGTCAGAAAGTTTTTTCAAGGACATTCCCATTTTTTCTTGGTCCGCTTTTGTTTTTGGTTCAATACGAAGAGAAACCACAGGATCAACGAATTTTATTGGATCAAGAATAATTGGATTATCTTCATCACAAAGAGTGTGAGATGTTTTAGCAGACTTTAGCCCAACCGCTGCAGCAATTTCTCCAGCAAAAACTTTTTTTACTTCCTCTCTTTTGTCGGCTTGCAAACGAACAATGCGACCAAGTCTTTCTTTCTCCCCTGTGGTGGAATTATAGATATATGTTCCAGATTCTATCGTTCCTGAATAAACACGGAAAAATGTAAGTTGTCCAACAAATGGATCATTTTGCAATTTGAATGCAAGTGCAGCAAAAGGTTCTTCATCAGAAGGTTTTCTAAATATTTCTTCACCGGTTTTTGGATCTAAACCTCTTACTGGAGGAATGTCTAACGGAGATGGAAGGTATTCCACAACAGCATCAAGAATAAGTTGGATACCCTTGTTTTTCAAAGCTGAACCAGCCATAACTGGAACAATCTTTACTTCAAGACAAGCTTTACGAAGAGTCTTCTTCAAATCTTCCATTGCCGGCTCTTTTCCTTCCAAATACATCGCCATCAGCACGTCATCTTGTTCAACAATTTTTTCTAAGAGCTCGTGACGATATTTCTTTGCTTCCTCTACATATTCCACAGGAATTTCCTCCTGACGAATATCAATACCCATATTTCCTTCAAAATAATATGCTTTCATTTTTAACAAATCAATCACTCCTTCAAATTTATCTTCCAAACCGATTGGAATTTGGAGACGAACAGCATTTTTTGTAAGTCTATCCAAAATAGAAGCATAAGAGCGTTCAAAAGATGCTCCTGTCCTATCAAGTTTGTTTATTAAACAAATTCTTGGAACATTTCCGTCATCAGCATAGCGCCAGTTTGTCTCCGACTGTGGTTCAACACCGGCAACTCCGTCAAAAACAACAACCGCACCATCCAAAACACGAAGTGAGCGTTTTACTTCGGCTGTAAAATCAATATGTCCAGGAGTATCTATAATATTGAAACGATATAAGTTTTCTGGGTCAGGTTTTCCGTCCGCCTTTCTGGGTAAATATGTCGGATTCCAAAAGCATGTTATGGCTGCAGATGTGATGGTAATTCCTCTCTCTCTTTCCTGTTCCATCCAGTCTGTTACGGTATCGCCCTCATGCACCTCGCCGATTTTGTGTGTCATGCCTGTATAGAAAAGTACCCGCTCGGATGTGGTTGTCTTCCCGGCATCAATGTGGGCAATAATTCCGATGTTTCTAACTCTCTCTAATGGATAATCGCGGTTCATAAAAAATATTAAATAAAAAGTTCCCAACAGGAACAAATAAAACTATATACTAAAAAACATTTTTGAGCAATAAATTTTTTACCAAGCAAAGTGAGCAAAGGCTTTGTTGGCTTCGGCCATCTTGTGAGTGTCCTCGCGTTTTTTTACCGCCTTGCCTTCGTTTTTTGAAGCTAAAATAATTTCATCCGCTAATCGGCTTGCCATTGGAGCACCTTTTCCAGAACGAGCAGCATCAATAATCCATTTCATAGAAAGAAAAGCTCGTCTTTCTGGTCTAACTTCCCGAGGAATTTGATAGTTTGCACCACCAACCCGTCTTGAACGAACTTCGGTTAGAGGTCCTGTGTTTTTTAAAGCCGTGTCAAAAACTTCCATAACATTTTCTGTTTTTGTTTTCTCTTTTATTACTTCAAATGCATTGTAAACAATTTTTCGAGCCGTTTCTTTTTGACCACGAAGCATAATGTAATTAATAAACTTGCCAACTTTTTCTGAGTTGTATAGATAATCTTTACCCGCTATATTTCTATTATTTATCTTTCTTCGCATAATTGATTTTATTTACCTTTTGGTTTCTTTACACCGTATCGAGAACGCCCTTTCATTCTTTTTTCTACTCCTGTGGCATCAAGCACCCCTCGGACAATGGTGTATCTAACACCAACATCTTTTACTTTACCACCACGAAGAAGAACCACTGAGTGCTCCTGAAGGCCATGACCCATACCAGGAATATAAGCTGTCACTTCAAGTCCATTTGTAAGACGAACACGAGCAATTTTTCGGATAGCAGAGTTTGGTTTCTTTGGAGTTTTTGTGGTTACTTTTGTACAAACACCTCTTTTAAAAGGAGCAGGATAATATACAGGACGATTTGTCAGAGTATTAAACCCACGAGTAAGAGCAACGGCCTTCGGTTTTGGTCGAGGTTTTGAACGTTTGTGCTTAATTAACTGATTTATCGTTGACATGGTTGATACTCTAATATATGTAGACCAAAAACGCAAGTATTAAGCCACAAGTCCAGTTATTAAAGTAAATTCCCAAGAAACTAGAGGTATGACAAATTGCCAAAGGAAGAAAATGAAGAAAATCAATATAAATAGACTGTTTCTCTCAAAAAAATCACGCACATTTTGTAAATGATAGGGCAAAATAGAGAAAAGGATTTTGGAACCATCAAGTGGAGGAATTGGAATAAGATTAAATGTGGCTAAGATTAGGTTTATAAAAACTATGGTGGAAGCAATGTATGTAAAGGCTTGACCAAATTGTGTCAAAATACCAAAGCGAATGAGTAAACCGAAAAATAATGCTATACATATGTTAGATAGTGGCCCGGCAATGGCTACAATAGCTTCTCCCCATCTTTGATTACGCAAATTATATGGATTGAAAGGCACAGGCTTTGCCCAACCAATAATAAAACCACCAAAAAAATATGACATCAAAGGTAATAGGAATGACCCAAACCACTCTAGATGTTTCAGAGGATTAAGAGTTAGACGCCCTTGATATTTAGCTGTATTGTCACCTTGCAAATATGCCGAATAGCCATGAGAAACTTCATGGATAACAACAGAAAAAATTAATATTAAAATGGAAAATATAAAATCTATTTGCATAATGTAGCTTTTATGATAGCATACTTTCATCATGGCTAAAGTATGTGCAATAACAAATAAGAGTTCTCAATTATCCGGTGGATATTCAAATCGCACTCGTGCTACACAATTTAATCCAACAGGAACAAAGAGAAAATATGCAAATCTTCAAAAAAAGAAGATTTATATTCCTGAACTAAAAAAATCAATCACTCTTACTCTCTCAGCTCGCGGAATTAAAACTATTCAAAAAAACGGAGCATATTCTACACTGAAGAAGGCAGGGTTAATTTAAATAAAAAATCCCTTTCTCACCAAAACCTTTTTGGAAACACAAACCCAAGCCAGCGCTTGGGTTTGTTCTAGTCCTCAGTCGTGATCCGTCAAGAGCCTTCGCTTCGCTCAGGTCATTGACGGAACCATGCTCACTCCTTGCGGATGTTCCAACATTAGATTGAAAAGTAATTCGTCCCATTGTGCAGGTTGCAAGAATAATCGTTTTGTATTTATTCAATGTATCAAGAGTTTCCTGATTAGGGTGACCGTATGTATTATCACTACTTGCCGAAATAATCGCCCACTTTGGCGAAACAGCTTTTACATAATTTTCTCCAGTACTTGTTTTCGAACCATGATGACCAACCAAAAGAATTGTGCTTTTTAATTTTTCTGCACCAAGTGAAACTAAATAATCTTCCATAACCTGCGGAGCATCTCCTTGCAAAAGAACCGAAGTGTCACCATACACCAGCCGTGTAATTATTGAACCGTTGTTTGTTGCTAATCCAGAGACATCGCGATCTGGGAAAAGTATTTCAAGATATGCTCCCCCGCCGATGTTTATTATCTGTCCACGTCTAGCTATGATTTTTGGAATTTTTTTATTTGCGATTTCATTTTCTAAAATTTTATATGGCTCGTTTGTGTTTGTAGTCCCCGGCTCAAGCACAACATTAGTTGAAAACTTTCGGAGAAACGGAATAAATCCGTCGAAATGATCTTGGTCGGTATTGGAAATAATAAGCATATCCACATTTCTATCATACCAAGGGAGAACAGCTGAAATTTCTTTCATTAAATTATTGTTCGGACCGCCATCAACTATAACCTGAGTTCCTGTCGGAGATTCAATAAAAACAGAATTTCCCTGACCTACATTGAGAAAACTGACAATCATAATATCGTTGCGATTTTCATGTACGGCAATAGACCACAAAACCACACTTACAAAAACAAGAGAACCTAGAACATACCATCGTAAATGAGCACGAATGTGAAAAAACATTTTTAACATTTGTTACATTATACACAAATTAGAACTGATTTTTCTTTTTTATAAAATATAAACCGGTAAAAATGATTAGATAAATAAAAACCAAAATAATTGGAGAAAATGCGGGAAGAGTTATTGCTCCAAATGGAATACTTGCGCCAATATGAACCACGGTTAGTTGATACCACAATAAAATATAGGAAAAAAATGCTGGGATGAAAGACAAATAAAGTGAAATTAGCCCAACAATTCCTGTAATAAAACCAAGAAGCATTGTTAATGGTATAGTGCCAAGAATTAAAATGTTTACTGGTAGTGAAACCAAAGAAAAAATTCCCATATTGTAAATCAAATAAGGCAGAACTGTAATTTGCGTTGCGATTGTAGACGAAACTATTTCTCTTAAACCAAATTTTTCTGTCACCCATAATAAATATGGAGTGATATAAGGTGAAACAAAAATTAATCCAATTGTAGCTAATACCGATAACTGAAAAGATGGGTCAAAAGCTAAAAGAAGTGGATTTGGAGCAAGCATTAGAACAATTGTAAAACCAAAAACTCTACTGACTTTGTAATCCCTGTTCATCTTTTTGGCAAAAAGAGCAACTAAAACCATAATGGCCGCACGCCAAGCCGAAGCGCCACCACCAGAAAGAATGGTAAATAAAACAATACTCAAGGCCCCGAACCCAAAGGAAAGATTTTTAGGTAAAAATTTAAAAAGAGTCATTATGCTACTAGCAACAACAGCAATATTATAACCAGACAAAACTACTATATGAGAAACTCCTGTTCTTTGAAATTCTGTTAATAAATCTTTACCCAATGATTGTTTTGTCCCAAGCAAAAGCCCGGCCATAAGAGACGATTCTGGTTGTGGTAAAACATTATTAAGCGAATCAGTAAAAATATTTTTTATTTTGAATAATAAATTTTTTATAACACTTCCATGACCACCAGATTCAAGTGTGATTGTTGTATAACGACTTGTGTACCAAATTCCCCGAACTCGTAGATAGCCTTTATAATCAAAAATTCTGCCCTCTGTTTCTATTTCCGTTGGTTCGTTCAGAGTAACTGTCATTTTCACTTTATCTCCATATTTAAACTCCGGATATATTGGAACTGATACCAATATTTTTTCATTTACAGCAACTGTTGTCGTTCCAATAAAAATATTTCTTAACCCAACTGTTAACTTCGTATTATTTTCCCTGACATCCGGCTCATCAACAATAATTCCTTCCACAGAAATTTTTTGTTGTGCAAATCTGTCCAATTGAGAATGTGTATATAAATTTGAAACATACATTCTACCAATACCACACAAAACACCAAACATTACTAAAACAATAAAAGTTAAAGTTAAACGTTCTTTTCCTTCAATAAAATATCTGTAA
>JAPLZX010000014.1:14828-21944 GCA_026394815.1 Candidatus Zambryskiibacteriota bacterium
AACCGGTATTAATCGGAATAAATGACCCTATGACTATCCCACCAATAAATCCAAGAATAAATGACGATATCATATCACTCGGCAAATTCTTTTATAATTTCTTCTTCATCTGCTGGAGAAGTTGATTTTTTGTATTTGGCACTGGAAACACCGTGAACACGAGCTTTACACTCTTCCCATGTTTTGTGAACTTTTATCTCACCGTCTACCATACTTATATATGAATATGCTTTTCTTTTGGGTTTAGATTTCTTTGAACTCTTTGCCTCTTTAATTGAAACATCGATACCATATCTATTGCGAGAACCGTTATATAAAACAATCGGTACTTTATCTGCAAATGAAGTAGCAATAACATCACATCTTTCATTTCCAGCTGTGCCACTGTGACCTTTTATAAGTTTCCAATCAATTACTTTATGAGTTGTTGCTTCCACTAACTTTTCCCATAAATCTTTATTCAATACCTTTTCTTTTTGTGATGTTTTCCATTTATTTTTCTTCCAGCCTATCACCCAACGTGTAATACCGGAAACAACATAAGCTGAATCGGTATATATAGTCATCTCTCTTTCGTTTGGAATTGATTCTAGTACGGATATGACAGCTGTAAGTTCCATACGATTATTAGTTGTATGCTCTTCTCTACCACCAACTTCCATTACTGAATCTTCTTCTATAATAACAGCCCCCCAACCACCCGGACCGGGATTTCCTCGAGCACTTCCGTCTGTAAATATGACAGTATTCATTAAAATAGTATATCAAAATAAATACGACAATAGCACTTCGACAAATTAACATCGGAGTGCTATTTGAACAAACAGAATAGTCCTTCAACTATTCTGACTCGAAATTTCCACAAAAGCGTCAGGATAATTGTGGTCAACATTCCTGCCTCCAATAATAAATTATCAATTATTTCAAAAAATGTCCACTATTCTCAATCTCAATTCTGGGAAATTACGGAAGTTAGATTTTTCTAGAGTGGCAACAAGATTTATATTATTTTCCACATTTATAGGCACTCCAAATTTTTCTCCAGTAGAGAAAAAAGCGATTGCTGTAATATCCGAGTTCTTAGAATTTTTAAATTTCAGTTCCAAATGATTTTGCTCTTTGCCAAAAAGTTTGACTGCGCTGATTTTTATATTTTCAAAAAGAAAAAGTGGTTTTGGATTATCTAACCCGAATGGTGCAAATTTTTCCACTAAACTGTATGTATCCCAATTCACATCATTAAGTGATAATTTTTTATCTATTAAAATGTCTGTCGTAACTAACGCCTTGCCTTCAAAAGTAATCTCTAAAAAAGCTATATTCAGTCTGTCTTCAAGTGTGTGAATATTTTCCTGTAAAACAGAAAACCCTCCAGCTCCTTTATGTCCACCATAATCAACTAAAATATCTTTTACTTTCTCCATAAGACAAACGACATCGGTATCGCCACCAGCCCGACATGAACCTTTTATAATTGTCCCACCATTACTTCCTTCCCTACCCCAGAAAAAAACTGGACGGTTATGTTCATCACTGAAACTATTTGCAACAAGTCCCAAGAGCGATGGTTTCCATTCCGGATTTCCAAAAACCAAAACGTGTTTCATTTCTTCGTCTCGGTCTGTGATTTTCTTTTTTATTTCTCTGACCATACTTCCCACTACACCTTTTCTCTCATCATTTTTATTATTTAAATGTTCCGCTAAAACTCCAGCCTCAACTTCGTCTGTTGTGGAAAGTAAAGTAAACGCATCATGAGGAATTCCCATTCGTGATGCGGCATTAATACGAGGTGTAATCATAAAAGCAATATCATCTTCCGTTACAGTATTTTGATTTATATTAAGTAGAGAAAAAAGTTTCATAAGTCCAACTCTAGGACTTTTTTGTAAAACTTTCATTCCGTAAAAAGAGAAAACTCTATTCTCTCCAGTAAGTGGCACCATATCTGAAAGTGTCGCCAATCCCACCATATCTAGTAACCATTTTTCTTGACCATCTTTCCATTCAATTTTCTTAGAATTAATCAGGGCTTGGACAACTTTAAAAATAACTCCAGCCCCGCATAACATTTTCTCTGGATATTTACATCTTTTTTGTTTTGGATTTATTATTGCAAAGGCTTTTGGTAATTTTTCCTTTGGAATATGATGGTCGGTGATAATAACATCGATTCCATATTTATTTGCCAAATCAACTTGTTCTAAATCTGTAATACCACAATCAATTGTAATAAGAAGTTTTATATTTTGAGAGTGTAGATTTGTAATTGCTTCATTATTCAAACCAAATCCCTCTTCGTTGCGAAGCGGAATATAATTTACAAAATTTGTATAACCAATTTTTTTGAAAAAATCATGTAATACAACAGCCCCAGGAATACCATCTGCATCATAGTCACTATATATTCCAATTTTTTCATTTTCCGTAATTGCTTTTAAAATTCTTTTCACCACTTTATCCATATCTTTTAATAAATACGGGTCGTGGAGATGTTTGTCATAGTCGGGGCTGAGAAACCTGAGTGAATCATCTATATCACTAATTCCCCTAGCATATAACAGAGCTCTTACTAAAGGATGATGGATTTTTAACACTTCGTCCACATCTTGTGGAACTGAATCCCGTAGAGCATATTTTTTCATCCCATTAGTGTATCACACAACAAAACTGCGCGAATAACATCAATTCAATCTCTTTCTCACCAAAATCTTTTCAGAGACACTCACCTTTCCAGCGAAAGGTTCGTTCTAGTCCTCGGCTTCCATCTGTCAAGAACGGGGTGCCTTGACAGAACCATGCTGGAAGCCTGCGGATGCTCTGAAAAGATTTTGGTTCAACGAGATTGAATTTTACTTACACAAAAATGTGATAAAATAAATATATGGAGGATTGTATATTTTGTAAAATAGTCAAAGGAGAAATTCCTTCGGAAAAAGTTTATGAGGATGATAAATGTCTCGCGTTTTTGAATATTAACCCAAATAATGACGGGACAACATTACTCATACCAAAAAAACATTACGAAAATTACTTTGAAACTCCAGACGATATTTTAAAACATCTATCAGTAAAAACAAAAATTCTAGGTAAGATAATTAAAAAGATTGTGGGTGCCGAAGGAATGAATATAATAATCAACTCTGAAACTGCAGCAGGACAAGTTATTTTCCACACACATATTCACATTATTCCTCGTTATAAAAATGATGGTTATCAACACTGGAAACCGAAAAAATACGATAGCGAAAAATCAGCTCAAATTGCTGAAAAAATAAAAAAAGAATTAGCTAAATAGCGTCTACTAATTTTATAATCTCAATAAAATCTTTTGCTCGTAAACTTTCTCTCCCAACTAATAGTCCCGAGACATTACCATCACGTACCAAAATATCCGCATTAACCTTGTCTGCGTCTCCCCCATAAATTACTTTGATTCCTCCAGAAAAAGCTCCACATAAATCTTTCAAAACCTTTTTTATAAAAATAGACATCTCACAAAGTTCAGCAGGACTGACTGGAGCCGAAGCCCCAATTGCCCATATTGGTTCATAGGCAATTACAATTTGATCTAATAATTTTTTTGAAACATCTTTAAGTGCAGATGTTATTTGTTGTTTTATAAAATTATAAAAATCACCATTAATATCGCGCACACTTTCTCCCACACAAATTATTGCTGTCATACCTCCCCCGACGACTGCTCTTATTTTTTTATTTATTAATTCATCACTCTCCCCCATTTTTCTCCTCTCTGAATGCCCAAGTATTACATAATCAACTTTAAATTGGGAAAGTTCTGAAAAACTTACTTCTCCTGTAAATGGACCGAGTGCTTCATAATTCGCATTCTGAGCCCCAAGGAAAAAAGAATTTCCGGCTGAAGAAGATAGAGAAGATAAGTAAATAAACGGTGGACACAAAACGACATTGGTTTTTTTTATTCCACGCATTGCTCTTTTAACGCTTGTTGCTAATTTTTTTGCTTCTTCTAAACTTTGTGGATTCATTTTCCAATTTCCCACTACAAGTTTTTTCTGTTTTTTCATATATACCATTCTAACATAACTAAATATTTAACTAGTGATAATGATCATGATGATATTCTCTCCATCTTTTTATCTTCCATCTCCCACCAGGACCTGAGGTAAAAAGTGGCTGGTTAAGTCCTATGGTGTAATAAACTTGAGCATGATTTTTCAAATCTAAATAATATGATGTAACCTCACGAAGAACAACATCACCCGATAGAATCACGGCACCGTGTGGAGCATATAAAAGAAGATTACCTGTAACATGATTACTAGCAGTAATAGCATTGACTGAACCATGAGATTCTGCGCTTGTATTGCGTGAAACCAACATTACATAAGAATCAGGATTTGGAACCCCCCCGGAAACTGATCCATAAAATGTGGGAGTGTCATTTATATCTATAGTACCTTTGGTTAAAGGATAAGTTGCTGAATGTGCAATTATTGGAACACTTTTATTACCAACCGCATCACTTACTTTAAATTTCGGTCTATCATCTATAATAAGATTGCCATTTATAAATACTGTCCCAGCCAAGGTTATTACAGTATCGTGATCTCTTACATGAACATCACAGTTAATTTTCACGGGACCAAGTGTAACGACTTTATCATCTATTATATAAGGGCAAGGTGAGTTAATTACTCCACCGGCCAGAGCATCTGCTTCCCATTGATCAAGAAGTGAGTCAGGAATAGGCATTGGGGCTGTAGGTAAATCCACACTACCTGGGTATTTCGTTCCACCAACGGTGGTGTCGTGGATTGATTGATAATAGGCATTTTTATTTATGAGTGAATCTGATATTGAATGAGCATACGTACTTGATGCAACATGTATATTTGTCACACTCCCCCCTGCACCAGAAGAAACAGCATCGCCTGAAATATTATTTAACTGCCAATCATGCCACACGTCATCGCCAAGAATAGGCCCATCAGAATAAACATTGCCGACAATAGAGGAATCATCTTCTATGCGTAAACCACCTAGACCAATCTGCACAGCAAAATTAAACTCAAAACCATCGGTTACGGTGATATCTTTAACGACACTCCGTATGAGATTTCCTGAATTACCTTCGGACAAAATTTCCTGTTCACTAATACCAATAGGAGAGACTGTCACAGTAGCTATAGCGTTATTAAGAGAAAGTGTTTCAGGAAATGAAGTGGTAAGATTGTTTTTAATGCGGTAGAAAGCATCTTCACTACCAGCTTCAGCTGTAAAGTAACTTCCTTTGGATGTTTGAAAATTTTTGACTATCTGTACTTGTCTTATTATCGGAGAAGTTACACCAATAACAATAATTGAAGCCAATACTGTAAAACTTATGACAGCAATCATAAGCACTTGACCTTCGTTTCTCTTTACTTTTTTAGTTTTATAAGAAAAATATGAACTCATTTTTTTATATTTAAGCAAAAACTCTGTTAGGGCACATAGGACCCACGAAGAACTGCTGTTGAATAGAATTTTTTTGATTTATAGTTTAGTCCTTGCCCACTCTCAATGGTCATTTCAATTTTTAACGCTTTTGATTGTGCTGTAGTAATAAACCGAAAAACTAAATTGGTTACTCGTGTAGAAAAATCAGTAAGAGGCCCTATATCTACACCATTCTCTTTGACCCGAACAATTTGATTACTGACAAAAAATTGAATGGTCATATTCGCTCCACTATCATCAGTGGTATTCAAAGTAAGCACCCCAGGAGATGTGTTGAATGTACTTTGTAAATTATCAACGCTCGAAGCATCACGAATTTCACGCACCATCCTATCAAGTGATGTAATAGCACTTGATTCAATAATTTCTGCCGACTGTATTACTCTATAAGATCGGTTTAGAGAATAAAGAGCATTAGCAATAACCGTTAAAATTACAGTCAAGATAGAAATGTAGAGAAGCATTTCGACTAGAGAGAATCCTTTATTTTTGAATAATGAACGATTGTGAATAATTAATGGGTTAATCATGATTAATTATTAAAAATGTTAGTGAAATAGGTCGATATCGATTTAGTTGTCGTTGCTCCTCCTGATGACCATGCAACCGAGACAGTTGCTTTCCGAGTTTTAGCATCGAGTACTCCCCCACTTGAAACAATATCTTGATTAGCCCCTCTGTAGACATTGGTAAGGGTAATTTTCCGCTCAAAAATTCCGTCAATATAAATATTAGTTGTTGTAACCTGCCATGTACCACCACTAAAAGTAAGATAAAATGGAACTCCAGATGATTGGGAAGCAATATTTGTATTCCACCCGTTATCTCTCAAGATTCTTACAGCCTCAAGGCCTTCTTCTTCAAGAAATGATGCTTGTACTTTACTTGTATTAGCCAAAGATAATTTAAGTGTCACTGTAAAAGCACTGAGAAGTCCCACCAACACCACTAAACATACTGCAGAACCAACAACCACTTCAATTAGAGTAAATCCTTTTTTGTAAGTATGCATTTTCATGTAACGATTTAATTAATCTCTGCTAAGCCGGTTTTATAGACAGTAATTCTCTTTATATTGGATGGGTTATTAATAAGAGAGAGTGTGATGTTTCCATCTTGTGATGTTTTGCCAGTTAATTGTTCAAAAATAATATCTGATCCTCCACCAGAAAGAACAATGGAAGAAATCCTGACACGATTATTTAGTGAAGTTTTTACATTATTAATATCGCTAGAAATGTAAGTTGTTCCTTCGAATAAAACTACTTGTGAGTTTTCAAAATGAACACCGTATTGGTCAGCATTTTTTGAATCAAGAGTTAAAGACCGAGCTTGACGCAAAACTGAAATAATTTGTGAAATATCTTTATTAAGTGCTTCAGAATTATTAACGTTTTGGAATGATTGAAAACCAATTACTGATAGCGACATGATTATAGCTAATGAAATAAGTGTTTCGATAAGAGTAAAACCAGAGAATGAGTGGGAATTTAATTTTGACATGGTTTATTGAATAGCATCTCCAATACTATAAATAGGACTAATTATTGAGATTGCAAAAATTCCAACAACAAGACCAATAAAAATCATCAAAACTGGTTCAATTATGGAAGACATGTCTTTGGTTTTTTG
>JAPLZX010000020.1 GCA_026394815.1 Candidatus Zambryskiibacteriota bacterium
CACACCATAGTCTACTCTGCAGTTGATGGTTCTGGTAACTGGGGATATGCCACTAGAACTGTGGAAGTGATAGAATAATAATTTCTAAAAATATACCTTTTGCTAAGGATTATTTTTGTGGTATAATAAAAAAGTTATGTTGGGTAGGTGCTCTTGTACTTTTGTATAAGAGAGGAAAGTCCGAACATCAGGCCTAGAGTAATCTGGGATAGAGTAGCGGGTAACACCCGTCGGGAGTAATTCTAGAGGTGCGAGCAGAGACGTCTTAGGCGAAAGCCAAAGAGTCCCGTGAGATATGAAAATTATTTCATGGGATAATCTCAGAGAAATCTGAGGGTGAAACGGCAAAATCCTTACTTTGATGCAAGGTCGTGTCCGAGGCAACTCGGAAGTGCCGCTTGACCCCGACGGTAACATCGGGGCTAGATAAATGCCTATCGCTTCACATCAATTTGATGTGGGTACAGAATTCGGCTTATAGACATAACAACATGAAAACTCGCATCCTAATCGGTGCGAGTTTTCTCTTTATTTACACCAAGATTTACATTGAAACAGTGTGATTTTATATATATAATTATAGGTATAGAATTAATTATTAATATAAAGAATATGGAAGAAAATTACAATTCTCTCGGTGTAAAAAAAAGGTCATTTTTTGATAAGATTTCTTTCAGTATTTTACTTTTGATAACGTTCCTAGCACCAATCTTTTTTGTCCCAGTGGCTTTTATCTCAACCCAGTTTGGAACTAGTTTACTGTTTGCTTTTGGAGTTATTTTGGCTCTATTGGTTTATATTATTTCTACTCTTTTCTATGGAGAACTTGATTTACCGACACCATCAAAATATATTCTAGGCAGTATTGCTCTTGTGCCTACGGTTTATACACTAGCTGGCATAGCAAACGGTTTTTCTAGAATGTCCTTTTTTGGTTATACTTTTGATATAAACACGGTTGGTTTTATGCTTTTAGGGTTTGTCTATTTGTTTATGGTTTCGCTTCTGTTTAGAAACAAAGTTCGCATTTTTTATTCCTATTTTATTTTTGTTATTTCCGCCATCATTTTATCTTTGTTTCTTTTGGTTAGAATTATTTTTGGTCCAGAAGTTTTATCTTTTGGTATTTTTGGGAGTCTTACATCTTCTATGATAGGAAGTTGGAATAATGTTGGAATATTTTTTGGTGTGGGAGTGATTCTTTCTCTTTTGACCTATGAAATGATAAGGGTTAGTAGATTAATGAAAGTATTGTTAATAGTAGCACTTACATTTTCTCTTCTTTTTTTGGCTCTGGTAAATTTTGATGTTATTTGGATTATTATTGCAACAACCTCCTTTCTTTTTATTGTGTATAGTTTATTTAATTCACAGGAAGTTGTTTCTGAACCAACTTCTATAAAACAAAAATTACTTCGGATCCCTTTATGTACCACTCTCGTTTTTATTATTTCTGTTGTGTTTGTGATTTGGGGAACATTTCTTGGTTCTTTTCTTTCAAACACACTTAAAGTTACAAACGTTGAAATTCGTCCAACCCTTGCCGTTACTTTAGATATTGCTAGAAAAACAATTATAGACAGACCACTTTTTGGCTCTGGTCCAAATACATTTACTACACAGTGGTTGACATGGAAGCCAGATGACATAGTTTCTACTGTTTTCTGGAATACAGATTTTGCAAATGGTATTGGTTTACTTCCTACTTTTGCAGTTACTACCGGTATTTTAGGTATTTTGTCTTGGCTACTGTTTTTAGGTTTTTATGTTTATCTGGGAGTTAAATCTATCTTTATAAGAATTGAAGATAGTTTTATGAAATATTTACTAACATCTTCTTTTTTCATTTCCTTGTATTTGTGGTTTATGACATTTATGTATATGCCCAGTACGGCTATATTTATTCTGACACTTTTCTTTACGGGTTTGTTTTTTGCTTCTGTTTATATGACAGGAATTATAAAAATAGAAACTAAAACCTTTTCTCTTAATCCTAGGGCTGGATTTATATCCTTTTTGGTTTTGGTTGGGTTTTTCTTAGCAAGCATTACTCTTGGATATGGTTTGTTTAAAAATTCAATATCTCTTTGGTATTTTCAAAAAAGTTCCTACGCATTGAATACAACAGGAGATGTTAGTTTATCAGAACAGTATATGGCCAAAGCTATTTCCGCCGTGCCAAATGACGTTTACTATAGAGCTCTTTCTGAAATTGAAATTATAAAATTGAATCAAATTCTTTCTCAAGATCCAAAAACTGTAAAACCCGAAGATGCACAGAAACAGTTTAATGACACCTTAACTTCTGCTATAAAAGCAGGTATCGCTGCCAAGGATGCTGATTCTACAAATTATTTAAACTGGATTGCTCTAGGTAGAGTTTATGAGGCTGCGTCCATTCCAGAACTTAAAATAGAGGGGGCATATGAAAGCGCACAATTTGCCTATAATGAGGCTCTTCGTCATAATCCCAAAAATCCTGGCATCCTTATTCTTTTTTCTAGATTAGCCATAATTAGAAAAGATTTAGCACAGGCTAGAAGTTATGCTTTACAGGCGATTCAATTAAAGAGAAATTATATTGATGCATATTTTCTTTTATCGCAAATAGAAGTAGAGGACAAAAATATCCAAGGCGCCATTGAGTCAGTTACTGCCGCATCTGTTATAGATCCTACAAATTCTGGGGTATTCTTTCAATTAGGGCTTTTAAAATATAATTCAGAAAATTTCAATGGCGCTGTGGAAGCCCTATCAAAAGCAATAGAAATTACACCAAATTATGCGAATGCAAAATATTTCTTAGGTTTGTCCTATGAAAAAATAGGTAAGCATGCAAAAGCAATTGCAGAGTTTGAGGCATTAAAAATAACTAATCCAGACAGTAAAGAAGTGGAAACTATTCTGACGGATTTGAAGGCGGGGAAATCTCTTTTTGCTGATACAACAACTGCTGGTCCAGAAAAATCAACCAAACTTCCTGTGAAAGAATCTCAATAAAAATTCTAAAAATTTGGTGTAATTAGGAAATTCTGTAATAATAGAAGAATGGTTAAAAGGTTTTTTAATATATTTAATCGGGAAATAGCCGGTCTTCATCAAGCTGCTTATCTTTTGGGATTTTTTGCCATTTGTTCTCAAGTTTTGGCTCTTGTTAGGGATAGAATTTTGGCAAGTCAATTTGGGGCAGGGAACACACTAGATTTGTATTATTCTGCATTTAGAATTCCAGATTTTTTGTTTGTAACGGTAGCGTCAATAGTTTCAATATCAGTACTCATACCTTTCTTAATTGAGAGGCTTGAAAAAAGTGAAGAAGACGCTAAAGAATTTTTTGATACGATATTTTCTTTCTTTTTCTGTTTTATGATAATTTGCGGAGTTGTAGCTTATTTTACCGCTCCATATTTTATGAAATTACTTTTTCCAGTATTTGCTAACACATCTTCTTTTGGAGACTTGATTCAATTAACGCGAATACTTCTTCTATCACCAATTTTTCTAGGTTTTTCAAATTTATTAGCCAGTCTCACACAAATTCACAGAAGGTTTTTTATTTATGCAATTTCACCTGTTGTATATAATGTGGGTATTATTTTTGGCATTGTTATTCTATATCCAATTTTTGGTCTTTCAGGACTTGGTTTCGGTGTGGTTTTAGGTGCTACACTTCATCTCATAATACAAATTCCTTTTGTTATTAGTCAAAAAATGTTGCCACGATTTCGTTTCCCAATAAAATTTGATCTAATAAAAAAAGTTATTTTGATATCCATTCCTCGAACCATTACGGTGTCATCAAACGAATTAGCAAAATTATTTCTGATTTCCTATGCCGCCCTTTTTGCTACAGGCTCTGTTTCTATTTTTAGTTTTTCTCTAAATTTACAAAACGTGCCGTTTAGTATTGTTGGTATGAGTTATTCTCTGGCGGCCTTTCCAACACTAACGCGACTTTTTTCCAGTGGTAAACATAGTGAATTTGTAGAACAAATGATAATTTCTTCTCGGCATATTATATTTTGGTCTGTACCTATTTCCGTTTTGTTTGTTGTCCTGCGAGCTCAAATAGTTCGTACTATACTTGGTGCCGGCAAGTTTAATTGGGATGACACGCGTTTGACTGCCGCCGCATTAGCCATATTTACCATTTCACTTGTGGCCCAAAATATGACAAGCGTTTTTGTTCGGTCTTTTTATTCCAGGGGTAAAACAAAAATTCCTCTGTTGATGAGTGTTTTGTCGGCAGCTTGCATTGTTGGTTTTAGTTATTTTTTGATTCAGATTTTTCAAACCAATTTTCTTTTTAGAGATTTTGTAGAATCGCTTCTTAAAGTTTCTGGTGTTCCCGGAACTGTTGTCTTAATGCTCCCACTTGGTTTTACACTTGGTATTTTTGTAAATCTAATTACTCATTGGATTTCATTTGCATCAGAATTTCCATCATACTCACCACCTGTTTCAAAAACATTATTTCAGGTTGGTGGGGCATCAGTCATAATGGGTTATGTTGCCTACAGTTTTCTCTATGTTTTTAGTACTATTTTTAATACCGATACTTTGTTTGGTATTTTTATGCAAGGGTTTTCTTCCGGAGTCTGTGGTATTATTGTTGGAATTGTTGTTTTGTATTTACTTAAAAATGAGGAACTTAAAGAAGTTTGGGGGACATTACACAAAAAGATTTGGAAGGCAAAAATTATTGTTCCCGATGCCGAACTGCAATAGTGTGAGTATTTTTCCATTTTGTGCTTTAATGTAGCCTATGCTCCCGTTAGAGACCGCGGTCGCTAAGTGGGATAGAAGATATATGATATGTGTGTATATCTAGTCATTATTAATTAATTATTTCAGGTGGCGACGAGCGCGACCTGTCTCTAACGGGATGCAGAACATTAGAAATTTTAGTATTATCGCCCATATTGACCATGGGAAATCTACTCTAGCTGACAGAATGTTAGAAATAACTGGTACCATAGAAAAACGCAAAATGCAGGAACAAGTGCTAGACTCTATGGAACTTGAGCGCGAACGGGGAATTACCATAAAAATGCAACCTGTTCGTATGAAATATAAACATAACGGACAGGATTATGTTCTAAATCTCATTGATACCCCAGGGCACATTGATTTTTCCTATGAAGTTTCTCGAGCACTCAAGGCTGTTGAAGGTTCTATACTTTTAGTGGATGTGACACAGGGGGTGCAAGCTCAAACTCTGACCACTCTAAATATGGCACGTGAAGCAGGGCTGACTATTATTCCGGTATTATCAAAAATAGATTCTCCTTTGGCTAGGATTGAGGAAGTGAAGTCTGAAGTGATGAAACTTTTGAATTGTAGTTCTGAAGATATTTTATATACATCTGGAAAAACCGGAGAAGGAGTGGAAAAACTTTTGAATGAAATAATAAAACGAATCCCACCACCCATGACAGAAAATATTAATACATTTCGTTCTCTTATTTTTGATTTTAAATACTCAACACATCGTGGAGTTATAGTTTTTGTCAGAGTGATGAGTGGAAAAATTTCTCGTAACACCCCCTTAATTTTCAAAGTTTCAAAAGAAAGTTTTACAGCTATTGAGGTTGGTATATTTTTGCCGAGTGAATTGCCTGTGGAATCTCTTGAAGCTGGAGAAATCGGTTATATTGTTACAGGCATAAAACAGCCAGGCATAGCCTCTGTTGGGGATACTGTGGCCAGTTTAAATGATACATTACCACCTCTTCCCGGATATATGTCACCTCGACCGGTAGTTTGGGCATCTATTTATCCAGAGAGTCAGGATGATTTTGTTCTCCTGAAACAGTCTCTTGGGAAACTAAAACTTTCCGATTCGTCTTTTACATACGAGGAAGAATCATCAGGGGCTTTGGGTCGTGGATTTCGATGTGGTTTTTTAGGAGTGCTTCATTTGGAGATTATTACTGAAAGACTTCATCGCGAGTTCAATTTGGAATTGGTGGTAACAATGCCGACTATTACATATGAGGTTACATATAAAAATGGGAAACAGGAAACAATTTACTCACCGGCACATTTCCCAGACGAAGGATTACTTTCTGAAATTCGTGAGCCCTGGGTCAACTGCATTATAATCACTCCAGTTGCATATCTTGGGAATATAATGCCACTTCTCTATGAACACGAAGCAGAATTGGGAGAATCAGAAAACTTTGGAGAAGATCGTACTAAATTATCTTTAAAAATGCCATTGCGTGAGCTTATGCGGAACTTTTTTGATAAATTAAAAAGCAATTCGTCTGGCTTTGCTTCTATGTCATATGAAATAGAGGGAATGCATGATGCAAATGTTGTCCGTATGGATATTTTAGTTGCTGATGAAATTCTACCTGCTTTTTCTCGCGTGGTCTCCAGAAGAATTGTAGAGCAAGAAGCGGAAAACTCAGTGGAAAAATTACATTCTCTTTTACCACGACAAATGTTTGTAATGAAAGTTCAAGCTAAAGCTTTAGGTAGAATTATTTCAAGTCGTACTCTTTCGGCATACAGCAAAGATGTTACCCAACATATGTATGGGGGAGATATTACTCGCAAAATGAAACTCCGCGAGAAACAAAAAAAAGGCAAAAAGAAAATGAAAGCGAGAGGAAAAGTTAATATTCCCCAAGATGTGTTTTTGAAAATGATGCGAAATTAGGACTTTTAAGGAATTACATGATTTTTTTACCCCACTGAATATTGTTCCAGATTCTTTCATGAATATAGTAAGCAATCATACTAATTGCCGCTGCTATAATTGTCATTTTAAATGATTCTGATAATTTTCCGGTAAAAAAATAAATAGTGCCCCATGTAAGTAAAGTAGCAATTACTCTCCAAATTATTGTTTTTACAATAGAACGAGTTTTTGTGTCAGAATAATTATTCATATTTATATTATAACAAATTTTTACCTGTGTGTTGCAAAATGAGTTAAGCCTATAGCAATTGCATCAAATTCATCGTCAGATTTTGTTTTTGAGGTTACAACAATCAATTTTCTGACCATATCTATCATTTGTCTTTTTTCACTTCTGCCATAACCAGTAATAGCTATTTTTACTTCATTCGGTGTGTATTCAAAAATTTTCAAACCAAGAGAACTTCCTGTGTATAAAATTACTCCTCGTGCCTCGGAAACAAGCATAGCCGTTTTTTGATTTCCGCTGAAAAAAAGTTTTTCTGTGACTAATACTTCTGGCTTATATTTTTTTATTATTTCTTTAATTCTATTACCAATAAGAGCAAGCCTCTCATGATGGGGGAGTTTTGCGGATGTTTTAAAACATTCAGAAAAAATTAAAACTTCTTGTTTTTTAGAAATTTTTTCCAACACAGCAATTCCCAACCTTTCATATCCGGGGTCTATAGAAATAATTTTCATATTTATTCAGCGTTCGTATAAACCTCCTGCACCTCGTCATTTTCCTCCAACTCATCAATAAGTTCTCCTAATTTTTCACCATCTTGGTCAGAAAGAGGAATTGTTGTTTGTGCTACCCAACCTGCTCCAGGTGTATGCATAAAAGCCCATGTGGCAGAACCAATGCCAGCCAGAGTGTGATTGTGTTTTGTAAGAATAGCTTTTATTTCTTGAGTAGCTTTGTTGTGATTATCTGTTAGAACATCAATAACAATCGCACACCCCCCTGGTCCATAGGCTTCATACACGATAGATTCCATAGCAACACTTCCTTCGGAGAATTTTTTAATTGCTCTCTCTATATTGTCGCTGGGGACGTTTGCTGCTCTAGCTTTTTCTATGGCTGATTTTAATCCAGGTGAGTTTATATTTCCTCCGGATTTCTTAGCTTCAACAGTAATAAGTTTAACCATTTTGCCATAGATTTTACTCTTTTGAGCGTCTGTTTTTTCTTTTTGCCTTTTTATTTTTGACCATTTGTTGTGCCCGCTCATATACCCTGAATTGTACTCAGATTATCTAAAAAATCAAAATATAATGGATTTTTTAGAGTGTGGATAATTTCTTGTTTTCTTTATTGGCTATGATATTATAAATAAGGAAATGTTCTCGACCCCACAGCCCAGCCCACGGTCTTCGTTCACCGGCGCATCCCACTGGAGGTGAGTCCATGAACCACCGCAACCTGCTTTCCCCGGCCTCCCGGGGAAAGCCGCAGAGCGTCAAGGTCGACCAGCTGAAGCGCTAAGACGCCGGGCGCACGGACAAAGGGGGCTGCCTCTGAGCCCCCTACGTCTCAAATCGTTAAGACTTTTATCTCTTCGGAGAACAAAAAGACACTGGCGGTTTTTTTGATTCTAAATTTACAGTAGAGTTTTTGATGTCAGTCCCAAATGCTCATATCCAGAAGTTGTTACTGTGCGTCCACGTGGAGTGCGGTCAAGAAAACCAAGTTGTATAAGATATGGTTCGTTAAATTCCTCAATTGTTGCCTGTTCTTCTGACATAGCTGCTGCTAAAGTGTTAAGTCCGACAGGTCCACCCGCGAATTTATTTATTATGGTATGTAAAATATCGCGGTCAGCGGGGGAAAGACCCTTCTCATCAATACCGAGCATTTTTAAGGCCTCATCAACAGATTTTTGTGTAAGATTTGTTTTATTTACTTGAGCGAAGTCTCTACATCGTTTCAAAAAATAGTTTGCTGTGCGGGGAGTATACCTACTTCTTTTAGCTATTTCAGTAGAAGCATCTTTTTCTAAATTAATGCCGAGAATTTTGGCTGACCTGTGAATAATTTTTTGTATTTCTTCGTTTGTATAAAACTCAAGTTTAAATATTCCACCGGAAAATCGTGAACGAAGAGGAGATGAAATCATAGCTATACGAGTAGTTGCACCTATCAAAGTAAATGGTGGAAGTTCTAATTGTATTGTGCGAGCAGAAGGACCTTTTCCAATAATAATATCAAGAGAGCCAGATTCCATAGCAGGGTAAAGGATTTCCTCAATGGTTTTGTTGAGACGATGAATTTCATCTATAAATAAAATGTCTCCGGGAGTGAGATTTGTTAAAATAGATGCAAGGTCTCCAATTTTCTCAATTGCAGGACCGGAAGTCACTTTTATTTGAGCATTTATTTCTTTTGAAACGAGATAAGCAAGAGTTGTTTTACCAAGCCCTGGAGGTCCATAAAAAAGAATATGTTCCGGAGGATGATTTCTCTCTTTTGCTGCGGTTAGAAGAATATGAAGATTGTTTTTTATATTTGTTTGACCGACATAGTCATCCCATTTTGATGGGCGAAGAGTGGTATCAAGAAAAAGACTGTCCTTGTCTATAATTTCCTCTAATTTATCGTCCTTTTTCTTCATAATGCGATTATTATATCACAAAACAAAAGTTGATCTCCTGATAAAGTATAGACTATTACTCCATTGACATAAAAAGTTTTTTATGCTAGACTGTTCCAGTAACTGAGTGATTTGAAAAACAGGGGCTATATTAAAAAATTTAAGGTTTTTTAGGTTCCAAAATATAAATCTCTAAGCAACTAAGCGTTTACGTTTACGAGTCTTTCTACGAGGACATTTTGGATATTACTTTATGTAATATTCTGGAGTTATCCTTTGTGAAATACTTAGCTTTTGGTTTGATTATTAAAAGTGTTGCTTAGAGATTTATGCTTTGGAACTTTTTTGTTTTAAAACACTCATCTCTCTAGTTTAAGTATAGGTAGTGAACTATTTTCTGCAAGCATTCTTAACATTAGAGCTTATTCACAATCTAATGTCTAGTAATTATAATAAATCCAAATTTTATCAATAAATTATGTAGTTTCAATATCAACCACTCTCTGTAATTCCTCCAAAGTTGTTATTCCTTGTAAAACTTTTAATATACCATCTTGTTTCAGGTTTAAAATATTTTGTGGGAGAGCCGCTTTTTCTATTTCTCTTTCACTCGGGTTATCTTTTACAACATTTTCAATATTTTCATCCATTATAATAGCCTCATAGATTCCCAATCTACTTTTATATCCAACTTTATTACATTTGTCACAACCTACTGCTTGCCAAACATGAGTAAGGTCTACCCCATCCAAATAAGTTTTATCAACAATTGTATTCAAAATTTTATCTACGGTTATTTTATTTTCTCCCTCCAAAACAATTTGTTTTTTACACTCTTTACAAAGCACCCTAACTAATCTTTGTGCCATTGCTAAATTTAATGCGGAAGATATGATTTTTGGATTTACTCCAAGATCAATTAATCTAGGGAATGTGCCGGCGGCTGTGTTGGTGTGTAAGGTGGAGAAAACGAGATGCCCTGTCAAAGCAGAGTTAATGGCGATTTCGGCGGTTTCTTGGTCACGAATTTCACCAACCATAATAACATCGGGGTCTTGGCGGAGAGCACTTCGAAGGCCTTCGGCAAAACCATAATTCTTTTTTTCATCTGTTTGTGTTTGGACTATCCCAGGCAAATGATATTCAATCGGATTTTCTATAGTTATTATTTTTATTTCTGGAGTGTGGATTTTTTTTAGAAACGCGTACAATGCTGTAGTTTTACCAGAGCCGGTTGGCCCTGTGTTTAAAATCATACCATTTGGTTTACTCATCTCATGCAAAATAATTTTTAATAGTCTAGGATGAATTCCTAAATCTTCTAACGGCACAGAGATTGAATTTGGATTGAGAACTCTTAATACTATTGATTCGCTATATGCTCCAGGTAATAAAGAAGTTCTGATTTCTATTTCACTTTCACTGATTTTTATACTAAAACGACCATCCTGTGCTCCAGTCAGATTTAATTTAAGATTTGAAACGAGTTTAATGCGAGAAAGTAATAGTTTATATGTTTCCAAATCAAATTCCAAAATTTCTGTTAGCATTCCATCCAAACGATATCTTAGACGAACATAATCTTCCTCTGGTTCAAGATGAATGTCGGAAGCATTTGTCGCTATTGCTCCTGCTAAAATAATCTCCATTATTCTGGAAATGCGATAACTTTTTTTCATTTTCAAAACCTCACCAATAAGATTTTGAACATCTGGTATGGTGTGAACTTGAGCTAGAAAATCTGTAATCTGTTCATTGGAAATATCTAGAGCTCCTGATTTTGTTTCAAATGAGTATGATAAATCTTTATATCTATCCCAAACTTTATTTAAACTTGCATGGGAAACCATAAAAAGTTCTATGGTATAACCTTTGGCTTTCAGTTTTTCCAGTGCTTCTATGGTTTTAGTATTTTGAGGAGACAAAGCTCCAACACTTAAAACTTTATCAATATCATTAAACACGGCAATTTGGGCTTCTCGGGTTTCTACTTCTCCAATGACACGGAGAGCATCTATATTTATTGGAGTAACGGCCAAATCAAGATAGGGAACACTATATTTAGATGATAAAGTTTGAGCAAGATTTTCTTCTTCTTGTTTACGAAGGTCATCAACACGTTTATTTTGTTTATCTTCATCAAAGAGAACCATATGAATAATAATAACATAAATTTTTTAGGACGCGCATAAATCAAGAGTTTCTTTCTCGTTGTATCTCTCGTGGAGCACGGATAAATTTTTGCTAAAATTTTCCTCGAGCTCCCTCCGTCGAGCGTCGCTAGTCTCCACTCGAGACACAACTCAACAAAACTCTTGATTTTTAACATTATTTTATGTGTTGACAAAAAGAGTGAAATGGTGTAATATACAGATTAGACAAATGGCATGGAGGTGCCAAATGATGCGTAACAAAACAGTCGCAACACTCGTGTTTCTTTTCACCCTTTTCTGTGTCAACATCGCGTCGGCGCAGACGACGACCACCGAAACGCTCGGGCAGAGAATCGAACGTCTCAAGGCCGAAGAGGCCAAACGTCTCGTCGACGAGACACCGGAGGCGAAAATCATTCGGCTTCGTGCCGAACAAATTCGCATCGGGTACGAGCTTGAAAAGGCTCGCGAAGATGTGAAGCGGACAGCGTCACCCGCTATGCGTCAGGCGCTTTCCGAAGCCGAGAGGGTTCAGAAGAACAAAGAGAACGCGAAGAAAGCCATCGAGCGTTCTGGTGTCACTGGTTGTGCTGACGGGAGTGTTCTCGTTAACCCAGACGCAGTACCGCACTGGAGCATCGGCTCTGTGGTGTATGTCCGAGTGTTCAATCCGGAACAGGTTCCGGTGGACATCGAAGACCCACGACACGGAGTTGTGGTTCGAGGGCTTTGCTCCGGGGGGTCACTGACTCTTTTCCGGGCGCGAGGGCTCTTGGAAGGGGACTACTCCAACTTCCGCTTTGTTGCTCGGGCCGTTCTGCCTGATGGGCGAATGGCTCTGGCGGAATCACAAACGTACATGTTGTCAAAGTACGACTGGTCCTCTGGCCAAGGTCAGCAAGAGTACGACTGGACTATCCAACTGCGGGTACTCCAACAAGCGACGAGGTAGTCTGCGCACGCGCGTTGGCACCTCCACAACTGTCGGGGGGAGGAGAGGTTCAACCTTTCCTCCACCGGCGGTTTTTTAATACAAAAATGTGATAGTATTTTACAAATGAAATATACAACCAATTCTTTAGAACAAACACAAAAAATTGCAAATGATTTTGTCTCTACACTTTTACCAAAACAAAACGGAGCTGTAATTGTTGGTTTGTATGGGGATCTTGGTGCAGGCAAAACAACATTTACTCAACATATCGCAAAAATATTTGGTGTAGAAGAGACGGTAACAAGTCCGACTTTTGTTATTGAAAAAATATATGAATTAGCTGGCCAAAATTTTACACATCTGATTCATGTGGATGCATATAGAATAGAAAAATCAGAAGAGTTATTACATCTTGGCTGGCACGATATTATTTCTGATTCACACAACTTAATATTAATTGAGTGGCCAGAAAGAGTGGCTGATATTATGCCGGAGCATATTAAGGTTAATTTAAGCCATGTTTTTGAAAGTTCAAGGGAAATAGAAATCACTTTATAGGAAATGATATAATAGGGTTAATGGTTAAATCAAAGACAAAAAAAACTCTTGTCCTTCTTGATGTGCATGCTGTATTGCACAGGGCTTATCACGCTCTTCCAGAGTTTGAATCAAGCAAAGGTGAACCAACCGGAGCTTTGTATGGACTTTGCACCATGCTCATAAAAATTGTTAAGGATTTAAAACCAGACTACATTGTCGCTTGTTATGATTTACCCGAACCAACAATACGTCATGAAGTTTATGGTGAATACAAAGCAGGCCGCAAAAAAGCGGATGATAATTTAATTCAACAACTTGAAAGGTCCAAAGATATTTTCAAAGCAATGAATGTTCCAATGTATTCATCTCCTGGATTTGAAGCTGATGATATGCTTGGTACCATAGTTGAGTCACTAAAAAACAATCCCGAAGTAGATATTGTTATCGCTTCCGGTGATATGGATACAATGCAACTTATAAATGATGACAAAGTTCGTGTTTATACTCTAAAAAAAGGAATAAAAGATACAATTATTTATAATGAAAAAGCAGTATTGGAGAGATGGGGGTTTGGTCCTAAACTTCTTACGGACTACAAAGGTTTAAGAGGGGACCCATCGGATAATATTGTGGGTATTGCCGGTATTGGTGAAAAAACTGCAGAAGAACTTATTCAAAAATTTGGTTCAATTGAAAATATATACAAAGAGATTAAAAACCCAAAATCCAAAATTCAAAAAGAAATAAAACCAAGAATTATAGAATTGCTTAAAGCGGGGGAGGAAGAAGCATTCTTTTCTAAAATGCTAGCTACTATTCGCACAGATGCGCCAATTTATTTTGTTTTGCCGGAAAAAATTTGGCGAGAGGATATAGATATGAAAAAAGTTCAGGATTTATTCGTGCAGTTTGAGTTTAGAATGTTGGGGCAAAAATTTGCTGAAAGCTTGTCTCTAGAGATGCCAGAAAAACCAGAAATAACGGCGAGTCCGGAAGATGTTTTTGAGACAGGACTTCTCCTGTGGGTAGTGGATTCAAACAAAACTAACCCTACACTGGACGATATTTTGGCTTACACTCGTACGGAAAATTTGAAAGATGCCAGAATAGTATTAGAAAAAACAATAAAAGATCAAAACCTGACTTTTGTTATAGATGAAATAGAAAAACCACTTATTCCTATTGCAAAAACCATGAAAGAAGTGGGGATAAAAATAGATACAGAAAGATTAAATAAATTATCTAAAAAATATCACACAGAATTAACTGGATTGGAAAAGAAAATATGGAAGATTGTTGGCGAGGAATTTAATATAAGTTCTCCAAAACAATTAGGAGAAATGCTTTTTGTAAAAATGGGGTTAAAATCAAAAAATCAGAAAAAACGGGAAGTGAATGAAATGAACGATTACCTGATTCTCGCCGCGGGCAAAGGCTCGCGCCTGTGGCCGATTACGGCCGACATCCCGAAGATGGAATATCGTGAACTTTCAAAACTTCTTGGAACATATATAGACACAATACCAACCCAGGTGGATGGACACAATCGTTTGCACGCAGATTTTCTACAAGCGGGGACAACCACGGGAAGAATGGCTTCTCAAAATCCTAATTTACAGAATATTCCAAACAAAACAGATCTTGGTCGTGAGATTCGCAAATCATTTATAACTGAAAAAGGCTGGAAACTTATTTCGTTTGATTATTCCCAAATAGAACTTCGCATTGCTGCTTTTTTGTCTGGAGATAAAAAACTTATAGAAATTTTCAAGACGGGCCAAGATGTTCATACTGCTGTGGCAAGTGAAGTTTTTGGTGTAAAACCAGAAGCAGTAACAAAAGAAATGCGAAGTAAAGCAAAAGTCATAAATTTTGGAGTGATGTATGGCATGGGGGTAACAGCTCTTCAAAAAAATATTGGGACAAATAGGGAAGAAGCCCAAAAGTTTTTAGATGAATATTTCAATAAATTTTCTGGTTTGGCAGAATATTTAGATAAGATAAAAAAAGAAACGGCACAAAAAGGCTACACAGAGACCTTTTTTGGCCGCCGTCGATATTTTCCAGATATTAATTCTAGACTTTCATTTATAAAAGCGAGTGCCGAAAGAATGGCCATAAATGCTCCAATACAAGGGACAGAAGCTGATATTATAAAACTTGCCATGATAGAAATTGATAAATTTTTAACAAGCAGAAATTTAAAACAAGATGCAAAATTGCTTTTACAAGTCCACGATGAACTTGTTTATGAAGCAAAAGAAAATGTTGTTGATTCAATTGCTTCAGAGATAAAAAAAATAATGGAAAATGTAATTGACCCCCAAAAAATATCTGGAATTGTTTGTGCGGCCAACGCATCATTTGGAGATAATTGGGGAGAAATGGAAGAAATAAAATGATATATTTTTTACACGGAACAGACATACACAAAAGTCGTAAAAAAATGCATGAAATATTGCAAAATCTTTCAACCAAAAGGCCAAATTCAGAAATTTTCAAGATAACCACAGAGAATTGGAGTGAATCACAACTTGATGAGCTTATTAAATCACAAGGTTTGTTTGACCAAAAATATATTATTGTTTTAGACTTTCTTCTTTCAAACAAAGAAATCAAAGAATATATTTTGAATAGACTAAAAGAAATGCAAGATGTGGAACATTGGTTTTTGATTTTGGATGGGGAAATAGATCAACCAACAATTAAAAAAATAGAAAAAACATCTTATAAAACACAAGAATTTGAAATTGCCGAAAAGAAGAAAGAGGCACCAATCATTTTTTCTATCACAGATAAACTTTTAGCTAGAGATAAAAAAAGATTATGGATTTCATATATTGATTTAATTAATCAAGGAATACCAGCAGAGGAAATTCACGGAATATTTTTTTGGGCTGTTAAAAATATGCTTATTGTCAGTAGGGTGGGGAGTCAGAAAGAATCAGGACTTGCGCCATTTTCATATAGCAAAGCTTTGTCTGGAGGAAGAAATTATAAGTCGGAAGAATTACAAAAAATGTCTTCCGATTTAGTAGAAATGACACATAAGGTTCGCCAAGGGGAAGGAGAGTTGGAAGTTATGATGGAAAAATGGATTTTAGAGAAATAATTGTGCGCCCGGTTGGGATCGGACCAACGACCTTGTCCTTAAAAGGGACCTGCTCTACCAACTGAGCTACGGGCGCAAACAAAACAACGCACTTGCAAAATATAGCAGGCAGAAAAACGAAGAAAGTCCAATTTATAATGGTAAATCAAAAGCCAAAAAACCTGGGCCAGTAAACAATAATGATAAAAGAATTACTCCAACCATTATATATAACATCCTTTTCTCTTTTGAAATCGAAGCAATTTTTTTCTCTGTAAAAAAATCAAAGCCAATTATTAATATAGCAACAATGACTGCGATTTGGGTGTAGAATCCGAGAACAAGCAGAATACCAGAGATTATATAAATAATAGCTGACCAATTGTATGTTTTTTGAACGCGTTCTTTGCCGAGATATATTACAAAAAGACCAACACTTAGACGAAGTAATAATGGAGCAATAAGCTCAAGAAAAAACAATTGTGGAAATATAGAAAGTGGATGCATGAATACATTGTACAATATCAAATGACAAATTTCCAATGACAAAATAAAGTGATATAGTTGCGAAATGAAGAAGAAAGAAATTTACGTATTACTTCATAATATTCGTAGTACTCATAATGTGGGCTCTATCTTCCGTACAGCGGATGCGTTGGGAGTGACAAAAATATATTTATCTGGGTATACTCCTGCGCCTTTGGATAAATTCGGAAGATCTAGAAAAGATATTTCCAAAGTGGCTCTGGGCGCAGAAAAAAATGTTGACTGGGAATATGTAGACAGCTCGGAGAAGATAATAAAAGAACTAAAAAAATCCAAATACCAAATAATTGGTCTGGAACAGACAAAAAATTCGACGGACTATAAAAAAGTAAAAGTTAATTATCCGGTTTTGTTTATAATGGGGAATGAGGTGGAAGGAATTAACAATAAAATATTATCTCTTTGTGATGTTATTGCTGAAATACCTATGGGAGGCAAAAAAGAGTCATTAAATGTTTCCGTGGCTTTTGGGGTGGCATTATTTAGAATGCTTAATATTTAAGAGTGTCAACAATTTTTCCGACATTATCATACAAGACAATGGTTTCGCGCTTATCTCTCCATATACTTTCACTACGTTTCAAATAAACTCTCCACTCTTTTTCATAAAAATCTCCATCATTTTTGTGAATATCTACACAGGATGGATAATTAATCTTATTATAAATAAAATCTATACATTCCGAACTCCAATTTACCAAAGGAGATTCGGTTCGGATTTGGCATTGGTTCATTGAATCAATATAATCAAGACAAGCACCATTTCTTACTGAATTCGGGATTGATGACAAGTCCTCGTTTCTTGGAGCGGGGCAATTGGTATTTAAATAGGGAATAAATGTTTGAAATTGTCCCAGATATCCAGAACATTTATTAACTTTAAAACTTGCGCCGACTGGGGAGATACCGGTAATTAAATACAAGACATCATTGGCGTTTAAATAAATATCATCCTCAGCATTCATCATTCCTGTAAAAAATAAATATGTCCCTTTTGGTATTGTAACTTGTGTTCCGCTATCTAGACTCTTTAAAATCCAACCTGTAACAGGTATTGTTCCGACTGCACCATAACTTACTTTTATTGTGACATATTCTTGGCTCGGGTCTGTTGACCTATTTATATATGATAGAGTCACTATACCTTTGTACTGGCTCTGAGTTTTTTTATCCTCTTCTATTTGAAGTTGTTGTTTTAAATCATTGATTTGGTTTTGAGTATCTTGAATTCCTTGCTCAACATTTGTCTGGGCTTGATTATTAGAAAAAATAGGGCCTATATTATTTGTGTTTTTAGCACCACCAAATAAGGCAATAGCTATAATACCTAGCAAAACAAGGATTCCTATTGAATCATCTTTCATCCCGTTAGAGACAGGTCGCGGATAACGCTTCCTGTGATTTAGTTGTTATATAGTCGACCGTCATTTATATTATAAATTATTTACTGCATCCCGTCGTGACCGCGGTCTCTAACGGGATTCATATCTATATTTTACAACAAAATTATATAAAATGCTTATTTTTGATGCACGTTGCAAAAATGACTACTCCTACCCCCTATAATTTTTCTTGTAATAATTCCAGGGCAGTTCTTTCTCAAACACTTTTCTTTTGTTCTTCTGTAAACTTTATGCAGGTTTTGAAAATTTCCCTTTTTACCATAAATATTTCTGTAATCTGACATAGAATCTCCACCGATTTTAATGGAAGAAATCAATATCTTTTTTGTAGCTTTCCATATATTTTCTATTTCTTTATTTTTTAAACTGGAAATTTTTCGTTCTGGGTGTATTCCTGACGCCCACAAAATTTCATCGGAATAAATATTACCAATTCCAGCTATTATTGTTTGATCCATTAATACACTTTTTATTTTCCCATTAGGTTTTTTAAGTAATTGTTTTTTGAATAATTGTAGAGATAAATCTGGTATGGGTTCTGGCCCCAACTGGATTAAGTCAATAACATTATCTTTATTACTGGTCTCAAAAAGAATTACTTTTGCGAATTTGCGCATATCCGAAAAAGCTAAGTGTTTCCCATTCGAAAGTGTAAATATAAGACGGATAAACTCATTAAATGAATCAGAAAGAAATTTTTCTTTACTCTTCCACTTCTTATTTTTCAGAGTGTATTTCCCATACAGCAGATGTCCAGTCATTTTCATATGAATAAGAATTGTTTTGTTGTGGGTCAAATGGATTAGTACATTTTTTCCTCTACGCTCGGCATTTTTTACTTTTTCACCAACAATCTCTTTTTTAAAATATTTAAAATATTTTTTATTTTTAATTGTATCCTTACGTTTATTTTTTGTACGCAAATAATAATCAGACCAAACATCTCGAACGGTAAGTTCTGGTAATACTTCATTCAATCCATTTACTGTGGTTGTTACTTCGGGCAACTCGGGCATGATATGGCAATTAAGATAATATTTTTAGGGCTTTTTTTACTTTTTCACTAACATCTTCTATGTCAGCCACTTTCTTTAGCGTTTCACGAACCTCGCGTTCACCAAAACCCAATGCTTTCAAAGCTTCCAATGCATCCAGATCTCCAGACATAGAGTGGCTTAAATCAGTGCTCAATCCCTGTAATTTATCTTTCAATTCAATAACAATTTTTTCCGCATTCTTCTTACCTATACCGGATACTTTTATTAAATGGCTAATATCACCAGTAGATATAGCATGACGGAGATTTTTCAGTGTGGCTATTGTCAAAATACCCAAAGCCGATTTTGGCCCAATGCCTGACACAGAAATGAGAAGTTCAAAAAATTCCAATTCTTCTTTTGTTTTAAACCCATACAAATCCAGAGCATTTTCTCTAACAGCCAGATATGTCCAAAACTCAACTTCTTTTTGTTTAGTATTTTCTAATATCGTTGTGTTAGTGTAAATTTTATAACCAACACCAGACACATCAAGTATCACTGATTTTAAATCCTGGTGCATTATTGTTCCTTTGAGATAACCAATCATATTACTGTCATTATAGCATTTTCTTGTCTTTTTTCGATGTTTGTGTATTATATTATAACTATGCCCATAACAACATCAGCTAAAAAAGCCCTAAGAGGATCACAAAAAAAGAGAGAGTTTAATATTGTTAAGAAAGAACTTTTGAGTAAAATTGTAAAAAAGATAAAAAAACTTGTATTAGAAAAGAAAACAAAGGAAGCCCTTGCTCTTATGCCTGAGGTTCAAAAAATTATTGATAAATCAGTTAAAACTGGATTATTGAAGAAAAATACAGCAGCTAGAAAGAAATCAAGGATTTCTGCAATGATAAAGAAGGCTTAACCAAAAAACACCCAATCGGGTGTTTTTTGATATTGTGCCCTCAGCAGGAATCGAACCTGCATTTCATCCTTCGCAGGGATGTGTCCTATCCATTGAACGACGAGAGCAATCGGAAGCAGAGTAACACAAAAATTTTAGAATCCAAAATATAAAAGGAGTTTTTCTAGAAGCGGTTCCGTATGTTCTTCTTCTGGCAAATGTTTCAAAAGAAATTCATGAATTTTTTCAGATTCAATATTTTCAATAAGAACCACAACAAAAGGCATAAATACCTTTTTTGATTTTAGTAATATTCTTGGGTAGGAATCATGGGTCTCAATCCAAAATGAGTCAAGGTCTTTATATGGGTAGCTGTTTTTTCCTACTGTAATCCCAATATCATTAATATCTACAGTAATTGACTCTGGTTTTTTGGAGGCAAATAAGGATAGGGTAAAAGAAGAGACAATTATAAGAATGGCAAAAATTATATTATTTAATATTATTGAAATTAAGGCAATTGATATTGTGACAATACCGACAATCCAATACCAATCAGAAGTTTTTTCTTTGTGCAAATACTCAATTGTATTCCAAGATATTTTTTCCATATAAAATAAGTATACTAGATTACAAAAAACAAAACATCTTTCGCAGAAAGGACGATTTTAAGTTTTTCTTTGGCGGTAAATTCTTGTTTAATTTTTATTATTTAAATGCAAAAGCCATCAACACGATAGTTAAAGCATTAAGAACTACTAATGCTAATACCATTTGAGAACGGATTGGAAGTGGATGCCATAAAATATAAACTGTGTAAATTATTACAACAATCACCGCACCAATAAAATTTCCTTTTACCATAGTTTTATAATTAAATTAAGTTAATCAAATACATCGACCTTTGGGAATAATATCAGTTTTACTGCGGAGGAGGTGAGATTCGAACTCACGACACCTTGCGGCGTGCTCGTTTTCAAGACGAGTGCACTAGACCAACTATGCGACTCCTCCGTGTTCGTTTGAAATAATGACATATTTTATCAATATTTTCAACTATGGTAGTAGAGCACCGCAGTACTAGAGCATAGCTCAGTACATGGCAAGAAGCTCACTATATAGTAGGCTAAAACAAAAACTGTCTAGTAATAAATTCTAAGACAGTTCTTGTTTTTAGAATTATTTAACTTATACCTGACTTTCTGTTTCTACTGTGTATTTTTTTGCTATAAAATATATGTAGATGATTTCCAAAAGACCGAGAGTATTAACTAAAAGGAAAATAATAAACCACCACTTATTAGAAAGACGAGCGGCTTTCCACAAAGCCAACCCTTTCCAAATAAGTGACCAAACTAATAATATAGCTAAAACCCAAGGAGCCATCTTGAGATATGGCAATACTTGTGGTTGCGACAACGCATTTATAATTGTTGTTTCCATATGACTGCATTTTATCATAATTTTGTTATATGACAATTTTTGTTATACACTGTAAGAACCTCAATCAGAAAATAATGAGTAAGATAAACAACAAAATTTTGAGGAAAAAATAGAGGATGAGACAGGAGGCGTACTAAATGTACGAACGACTGTCGAAACTCTATTTTTAACCAAAATTTTGTTGTTTAGATACTCAAGTTTTAAGATTTTATTAATATTTATTTTTTGATTGAGGTTCCACTATGAAATATCTTGGTATTGATTTTGGTTCAAAACGCGTTGGTTTGGCTATTTCTGATGAAACAAACAGTTATGCTTTTCCTCTCATGGTTCTGAATAATTCAAATAATTTAACAGAAGAATTAGTTGAAATATGTAAAAAAAATAATGTGGAAGAAGTTGTGGTTGGGGAGTCCAAAGATTTTTCTCAAAAAGACAACGAAATAATGAAAGAAATCATTCCATTTGTAAAAGATTTGAAAAACTCACTTGATTTACCAATACATATGCACCCAGAGTTTTTAACTTCTCAGGAGGCAGAAAGATTGCAAGGAAAAAATGAGATGCATGATGCCTCGGCCGCGGCTCTTATATTAAAAAGTTATTTGGACTTAAGAAATAATAAAAATTAATTTTTATGACAATATCTATTGATGATTTTAAAAAATTAGAGATAAAAATTGGTGAAATTCTTGGTGTAGAAAAAATAGCAAATACAGACAAACTTTTAAAATTATCTGTTAATTTTAATGAAAATATTCCTCGTCAAATCGTTTCTGGAATTTCAGAGTATTTTCCTGATCCACAAGTTTTAATTGGAAAAAAATGTGCTTTTGCCACAAATTTAGAATCTCGTATTATAAAAGGGATTGAAAGTCAGGGGATGATTTTGGCTGTAAGCGGAGACAACTTCTTTTCGCTTCTAGAAACACTAAAAGAGGTGCCTGGAGGTAGCGTGGTTAAGTAATTTCCTCTTTTTAAATCTTGAATTATTAATAATTGTGATATAATTTAGTAATGAATCTTAAAGAGATAGCCAATATCTTTCCTACTCCTGAATTTCTAAATTTTTCTTTTGCTGGTTTATCTATTTCCGACTCGGCTATTCATTGTATTCAGTTTGGCAAAAAAAAAGATTCTTTTTATATTAAAAAATACACAGAAAGAATTATTCCACCAGGGGTTATTGTTTCTGGTCAAATAAACAATAAAGAAATTCTGATAGATATATTAAAAGTATTGAAAAAAGATTTAGATCTTAATTATGTAAAAGTTTCATTACCAGAAGAAAAAGCATATTTATTTACGGCTAAAATTCCAAGAGTAACACAAAAAGAAATCAGAAGTGCTATAGAATCAAAAATAGAAGAGAATGTCCCGGTTTCTCCAAACGAACTAGTATTTGATTACAAATTAATTGATCGTAGCCAAAACGATTATTTAATTGTGTCAGTTTCTACTTTACCCATAAGTCTTATTAGTTTGTATACATATGTTTTTGAAAAAGCAGAGTTATCACTTCTTTCCTTAGAAATAGAATCACAAGCAATTGTCCGGTCTGTATTATCTGAGGGAAATAAAGAAAATCTAGATACGGTTCTTGTTGTTAATTTTGGACCAGAAAAAGTTGGTTTATATGTGGCGGTAGATAGGGTTGTGCATTTTACATCTACAATTTCCATCAAAGGAGAATCTTCAAAAGCCTTGGATTTTTTATCACAAGAAATAAAAAAACTCTATATATATTGGCATACTCTAAAGCAAAATATAGGAAAGCCAAATAAAAAAATAAAACAAATCATTATATGTGGGGAAGGTTTTAAAGATGAAGTTGTTTCATATTTATCCACAAATAACCAAACACCAACTATTTTAGGAAATGTATGGGCTAATACATTTGACGTTAATACTAATGTACCAGAAATTTCATTTACTGATTCTTTGCGATATGCCACCTCTATAGGTTTAGCTCTTCCTTCCGATATTTTAATACAAGAATAATAAATATGTTCAATTTACTTCCAAATAATTTAAAAGAAAAAGTAAGATCTGAATATTACCTTCATTTGATTATTTTTATATTGCTTTCCATTCTTGTTGTCCAGGTATCTTTTTTGATTTTTTTATTCCCATCATGGCTTATTTCTTTAGATAAAGAAAAAGAAATTACTTTGCAAGCAGAAAAATCTAATATATCCTCATTAGACTCGGAGATTGATGTAATTAATTCTACAATTAAATCAATAAATACAAAATTAAATACAATTAATTCAACCCTTGAGTATCCAAAAGTTACTCCTTTTGTTGATAGTATTCTTTCAAATAAAATTAAAGATATTTATATAAACGAATTGGTATATACATCATTAAGTAAAACCACAGCCAGTATTACCCTTGATGGGGTAAGTGCGACACGGGAATCTCTTGTATCTTTTGTTAAAAAACTTGAGGAAACAAAATTATTCAAAAAAGTTGATTTGCCTATATCAAATTTTACAAAAAACGCAAATATTAATTTTTCTATAAACACAACAATAGCACTATAACATGTACAATCATAAATTATCAAAAATAACATTAGTAGTACTCACCATAGTAATAATAGTTATTTTTATGATGTGTTATTTTGTGTATAAAGACATCAAATATAAAAACCAAAACCACCATATTATTTTGAGTGATTTATCTTTTCAAAACAACAAACAAGATTATTTAATTTCTACACAAAAAACAATGGATGATCTTGCCCCAGACATCAAACTCATAAACAGTTCAATTATTTCTAAAGAAGGCGATGTTGGTTTTATTGAAAATCTAGAATCAATTGCTAAAGAAAATAGTCTTTCTATCGAAATAGATTCTCTCATTTTTGATAATGGTTTGAAACCCACCTCAAGTTCAACAGATGTTCTTAAAATTAAAGCAAAAACAGAAGGTTCTTGGTCTAATAGTTATACATTTCTAGCACGGTTAGAATCTTTACCTTTTAAAATAAAGATTGATAAATTTAGTCTCACAAGTATTCCAGTTGGTATTGTTTCTGGTACAAATGAAAACTATGTATCTAGTGGCAACTGGCAAAGTGTATTTGAAATTGATGTATTAAAATCTAAATAAAATGAAAGCTTTATTGCAAAAAATTAAATTGTTTTATGTCAAAGTGACAAAAAAGGAAGAGACATACAAAAGACGTGAAATAAGACCCAGCCAAGATTGGTCAGTTCTTTTAATTGTAAATTTTGTTATTTTATGTGCGTTGATTATATTTGCTTCTTATTTTTATATACAAATCCAAAGAGAAAAATTATTTTCTATAACTGAAACAAATATCTTAAATGAGGAAAAAATAAATATGGATCTTTTAACTAAGACAATAAATGATATTAATGCTCGTGAAAAATTAACCAGCAACATCAAAAATAATAGAGTAAGGTATTCTGACCCATCTATGTAATTTTAAGTTCTATATTGGTGCTCTCGGCAAGAATCGAACTTGCATTAACGGCTTAGAAGTCCGCGGTTCTATCCATTGAACTACGAGAGCAATATCAACAGATTATCATAAATTAGAGATTAAGAAAATCAACGAATTAGTGCGGGGGGGGAAGACTCGAAGCTTACAGCTTCTGTACACCTTTTCTGTTTTTTATTTCGCAAGCTCATAAAAAACTATCAAAGGTTTTCGAGTCCTGACGAAAAGCTATAACATAGCTTTTCTTATCCCGCATAAAAATTGCCCAGGGGCAATTTTTCTGTGCGGGATACAGGACTCGAACCTGTGACCTTTTCAGTGTAAATGAATTGCTCTACCAACTGAGCTAATCCCGCATGGCTTTATTTATACAGGAAAAAATGATTAACTTCAAGCCATATCTAGGAAAAATATGAATAATGATATATCATTGACAAAATGAGTACAGAAACAAAAATACCCAATTGTGTTGGGATTATTATGGACGGAAATCGTCGTTGGGCAATAGGTAAGGGGATGCCAGCTCTGAAGGGGCATCATGCTGGAGGAGAAACTCTCAAAAAAACAGTCCAATCTGCAAGAGATCTTGGTATTAAACATATAATTTTTTATACATTTTCAACTGAAAACTGGAAACGTTCGGAAGAAGAAGTCTCATATCTGATTAATTTAATTGGAGAATCTTTGCAAAATGAATTGGAATATTTTAATAAAGAAGGAGGAGTTTTACATTATGCGGGGGATCTCTCTCGTTTTTCTCCTGATCTGCAAGAAAAATTAAAAAATGCGGAAGAAAAAACATCAAAAAACAAAGGTCCTCATGTCTATTTTGCTTTGAATTATGGTGGACGACAAGAAATAATTTATGCTGTAAAAAAAATTATTCAGGAACATAAGGCGTTAGCTACGACTGAAGATATTACGGAAGAATATTTTTCACAACATTTACAAACCTATCCTATGCCAGACCCGGATATTATTATTCGCACATCGGGAGAGATGCGCTTATCTGGATTTTTACCATGGCAAGGTGTTTATAGTGAGTTATTTTTTACAAAAACTCTCTGGCCTGATTTTTCTAAGGAAGAGTTTACTAGAATTATTGAAGAATTTGGGAATCGCGAAAGACGTATAGGAAAATAAAATGGAACCAACAATCTTATACGAAGATAAAGATATTTTGGCTATTAATAAACCAGCAGGGCTTGTTATTCATGGCAATGGCCTGCCTGCGCAGACAGGAAAGACCAAAGAGCCAACTTTAGTTGATTGGTTATTATCAAAATATCCACAAATAAAAGAGGTTGGTGAACCAGGAAGAAATGCAAAAGGGGAAATTATTTTTCGACCAGGTATAGTGCATAGATTAGACAAGGAAACTTCTGGGGTTATGCTTATTGCCAAAACGCAAAAATCCTTCGAGTTTTTAAAGAAGCAATTTCAGAATCACGAAATCAAAAAAATTTATCATGCTTTTGTCGTGGGGGAGATGAAAACTATGCAAGGAACAATAGATAGACCAATCGGTCGAAGCACAAAAGATTTTCGTTTATGGTCTGCTCAAAGAGGAGCCAGGGGAGAGATGAGAGAAGCTATTACGGATTATAAGGTTATATCTAAATTTCAAGGATATTCATTTGTAGAAATTTCTCTAAAAACAGGAAGAACACATCAAATTAGGGTGCATTTTAAGGCGATTAGTTATCCTTTAGTTAGTGACTCTTTATATGCCCCAAAACACAAAAATACTCTTGGTTTTGAGCGTTTAGCCTTGCATTCATACGAGATTACCTTTACAGATTTAAAAGGAATCTCACACACCATAACAGCGCCTTATCCAGAAGATTTTATTCAAGCGCTAATTCTGTTGCAAAACCACTAATCCTGTGCTAGATTACTAAAACTATGGTAAAAACAAAAACAACAGGAATACAATCTCCGGTTAAAATAGCTGACAGAAAGGCCCTTGATATAAAAAGTGGAGATACTGTTCGTGTATGGCAGAAAATTACAGAAAAAGATAAAACCAGACTTCAAGCTTTTGAGGGTCTTATTATTGCAGTAAAACATGGCAAGGAAGCTGGAGCGACTTTTACAGTTAGGCGAGTTGCGTCAGGTGTTGGGGTTGAAAAAATTTTTCCTCTATATTCTCCCATAATTGATTCCATTGAAACATTGAAGCGTTCAAAAGTGAGACGAGCAAAGTTATATCATATTCGCGAAAAAGCAGCCAAGGAAATTCGCCGACAAATGAGAAATATTAGAAATTTGCCAGACAATACTCCAAGTTCTAGTGAAGAGGTAATAGAAGAAGAAGTTATAGAGACTCCAACAGAATAATTATTGAAAAAAAGCCAAAACTCACATATACTGCAATGGTATTTGCTCGGGTGTTGAAACTGGTAGACATTAACGCTTGAGGTGCGTTAGCCGTAAGGCGTGGGGGTTCGAGTCCCCCCCCGAGCACCAAAATTAACTGCGATAGCGGTTTATTTTGGTCAGGGGACTCGAAGCCCGATTGAGATATTTTATGAGTTTACGAAATAAAATATCCAATTGGGGTACTGAAACTGTAAGTTTCGAGTCCCCCCCCGAGCACCAAATTTTCTTTTTGTGCTATAATATATATTATGAAAGTCGGAAAAATTACACATTATTATGATAATATTGGGGTTGCTATCATAGAGCTAAAAACTACCTTGAAAGTCGGCGACAGGATAAAGTTTGAAGGGCATGGCGCAGACTTTGAACAAGAAGTGGATTCTCTCCAAGTTGACCACGAACAGGTAGATAGCGCTACTACTGGTGAAGTAGTCGGGTTGAAAACGGCACAAAAGGTAAAGGTTGGCACGGAAGTCCAAAAAGTTTAGATAAAAGAGACACCCCAAAAATAAAAAGAAAGACAAATGTCTTTTTGTTTTTGATGTTATAATGCTTCTATTAATCACTAGCAATAAAACTATGTACTATATACTTGGTATTTTAGTTGTTTTACTTTTTCTTTCTTTACGGATAGTAAAAGAATATGAGAGAGGTGTGATATTTTTTCTTGGTAAGTGTAAAGGGATGCGTGGTCCTGGACTTATTTTTCTCATACCTATTTTTGAGCAAATGACCCGAGTTCAATTGCGAACTATCACAATGGCTATTCCATCTCAAAAAATTATTTCAAAAGATAATGTTTCCATTGATATTGCCGCTGTTGCTTATTATCATGTGGTTGATCCAGTCAAAGCAACAATTGCTATTGAAAATGTTTATGATGCTGTAAATCAAATAAGTCAAACGACTGTTCGAAATGTTGTTGGGCAATTTCAACTTGATCAGTTATTATCACAGACAAGTCAAATTAATTTGCAAATTAAAAATGTCATTGATGAACATACAGAACCTTGGGGCGTTCAAGTGACAGCGGTGGAAATTAAAGATATTATTTTACCGGACAATATGCAACGAGCAATGGCAAAAGAGGCGGAGGCAGAACGAGAGAGAAGAGCAAAGATTGTGGCGGCGCAAGGAGAATTTCAGGCGGCGGTCAAACTCGGCGAGGCAGCAGATATTATGTCAGCCCATCCAGTGGCACTTCAACTTCGTACACTTCAAACAATGGCAGAAATTTCTGTGGAGAAAAATTCCACGATAATTTTCCCAGCCCAGTTTATGACCACAGTCAGTGAGGCTATATCAATGATAAAAAACGACAGCAAGAATAAATAAAACACTAGATTTTTCGAGTTTTTTCTGTTATAAATTATAAACCTCAATGTGTATTGGGGTGTAATGGTGGCTATGGTGTAGTGGTAACACAGAAGCTTGTGGAGCTTTTATCTCCGGTTCGAATCCGGATAGTCACCCCAGACGGTATCTAATATAACCGAGTTCGGTTGATTGGATATCATTGCAGGAATCTCGGCAATTTGTCGGGATTTTTGCGTTTTAGGGGCAATCTTTGATTTTGATTTGCCAGCTATGAAGGGTGTAAATTCTACGGCCAAGTCGGTTATTATTCTTGGACCGGCAATCTCTTTGTATTTCTTGGTAAAGACCAAATCCTCGGCTTGCATCAGGCCTCTAATGATCGGTGATGGTATTACGGTTTGGATTTTTTTGTCGGCCACCTCAAACCTCTCCCAATAAAGGCCAAGGAACAGTCTTTTCATTTCGTCCGGTGATTTAGTATAAGCTTCGTAAGCGTTGCGGACGAACAGGAGCATATCTTGCAGTTCGTCAATTCTCATATTGAGTTTTTTATCTTGGGCATACAGTTCGTCTTGCAATAGCTCGAGCTGTTCTTTGATTTTTACTTTTACTCTGGAGAAGTCGTCATCCGTGATAAGTCCGGCAAATAGTTTTTCCTCCGCAGTATCTCGCTTCTTTTCAAACATCATCTTTTGAGTATTCAGGGCTTTCTTATCTTTATTAATTACTTCCTTGCGACCGCTGTAAATCTTTTCAATTTTATCCACCAGTCTGTCGGTAAAGTTGGGAGTAAATTCAATGTATTTGAACAAGTCAGCGACCTGCTGTTCTATATCCCAGACTTCCACATATTTGTCTTGGCATTTAATCTGATCACCGGACCGGTTGCAGTGATAATATGATTTATTTTTCTTGGGATGATGTTCGGCGGTGTATCTTTGTCCGCAGTTGGCACAAAAGGTCAGACCTCGCAAAATGAAGTTGAATTTTTGCCGTCGGCAGGCATAACGGTTATGTTCAGCCATAACCAGTTGGACTCGTTCCCACAAATCTTTATCTATAAGCGGTTTATGTTTTCCGGTGTTAACCAATCCTCGCCATCGCATTTCGCCGTAATAAAATGGATTTTTTAAGATCTCAATCATCTTGCTGTGAGCCAGT